>JBJDYY010000134.1:0-14795 GCA_051867715.1 Candidatus Avispirillum sp. | reverse complement strand
CATGGCGCGCATCGCTCCACACCTTGATTTCACCTCCGACGACAGCGTGCAGGCTGACTGGATAAGCCTTATGGAAAGCGGTAGATTCCCCGAGCACGCTCCCGACGAGGTGCCTGTGTCCTGGATGATACGCCCCGAATGGGTGCGCATGATGGAGTCTGCCGCCAAAAACAGCGACAGCGGCAACTGGTTTGCTCATCTTCAGCTTGGCATTACATACATAAGCATCAACCGTCTTCAGGACGCCTGGAATGAGCTGGAGGAGTCCATGAAGCTTGCTCCCTCTGCCTGGGCGGTTTACGGCATGGCGCAGGTGAAGCGGCAGATAGGCGACAATGAAAACGCCGCCCGTCTCCTGGCGCGTGCCGCAGCTATGCGCCCCGACGATGTGTCTTTGGCAAAAGAGGCTTTGGAGCTTCTGTGCAATGCCGGGCTTGACAGCGAGGCTCTGGAGCTTGCGGAAAAAATGCCCGAATCCGTCCTCAGTGTGGGCAGAGTGCGCATTTACGTTACTCTTGCGCACATTCATCTGGGTCATATTGAGGAAGCCGAAACGGTGCTTAACGAAAACGGCGGCATCGTTCTGCCCGACATACGGGAGGGGGAGCTTATAATTACCGAGATGTGGTTTCTCATCGAGGAGCTTAAGGCAAAGCGCGACGGACGCGAGTTTGACCGCGCAAGCGCAAAGGTTCCGCCTATTTTCGACTACCGTCAGTGCGAGAAAAAATACCGCCGTCCTGCCCGCAGGAGAGGCGCGTCAAACGGGGATGCAACTTCAGAAGAGTGACTTCTGCGGCTATCGCCGCAAGCCGCCCGTCCGAAAATGGTCGGCGGCATGACAACATAAAAGCAGAGGATACTTTATGAAAAAATCAAGTGTTATAGGCATGGTAATGCTGCTTGTTTGTTCGTTTATCTGGGGCACTTCCTTTGTGGCTCAGAGCGAGGGCATGAAGCTCATGGAGCCTTTTACCTTTCAGGCAGTCAGAAGTCTGTTGGGCGGGGCGGTGCTTATACCTTTCATTATCGTTTCGGATATTATTAAAAAGAAAAACGGCAGTTATACAAAACCCTCAAAGCGGGTCAGACGGCGCACTCTGTTTGTGGGTATGGGCTGCGGCGTGATTTTATGCGTTGCCTCCTGCCTTCAGCAGTTCGGCATGGCAATGGGTACCGACGGCGGCAAAGCAGGATTTATTACCGCACTTTATATTCTTATTGTGCCGCTTCTGGGACTTCTGCTGAGGAAAAAGGTGCGCCCCGTTATGTGGGGATGCATTGCGCTGGGTATAGCGGGGCTTTATCTTTTGTGCATTCACGGCGGCTTTACCGTGGAGCCGGGGGACGGTCTCGTTATGATATGCGCCGTAATATTTGCCGTACATATTGTTGTGATCGACATTTTTGTGCCCGGGCTTGACGGCGTGAAGGTGTCATGTATTCAGTTCTTTACCTCCGCGGTGCTGTCCGGCATATGTATGTTTATTTTTGAGAGTCCTTCATTGGAGCAGCTTAAGGGCGGCTGGTTCAGCCTGTTTTACGCGGGAGTTATGTCCTGCGGAATAGCATATACCCTGCAGATACTGGGACAGCAGCGCACGGAGCCTACGGTGGCGTCCCTGCTTATGAGCTTTGAGTCCGTTTTTGCGGTGCTGGGCACCATCGGGTTTTCCTTTATCATGGGCGAGCCTCAGCTCCCCACCGCGCGTGAGTGGGCTGGCTGCGCTCTGATGTTCTCTGCCATCATACTGTCACAGCTTCCGCTTGAAAAGTTCTTTGCAAAAAGAAAAGCGCGCAGGGTGTAACCCTGCGTGCTTAAAATGTACAGTAAAACAAACTTCTCCCCGCGCAACGGCGCGGGGAGAAGTTTGTTTTGTCTTTTTATTCTTACTTTATCATACCTGAGAGAATATCCTTTGCGGCGCTGAGTGCGTCGTTTATCTTTGCAAGATCCCGTCCGCCGCTCATAGCGCTGTCGGGGCGTCCGCCGCCCTTACCGCCTGCAACTGCGGCCACTGCTCCTACCAGTTTTCCTGCGTGTGCGCCTTTCTTAACCGCTTCGGCTCCGCAGCAGGCGAGGAAGTTCAGCTTTTCGCCGTCATGTATCGCAAGCACGGCTACGCCGTCGGGGTCGCGGTCCCGCAGTTTATCGCCCAGCGCTCTTGCGGCGTCGACTCCGGCAGAACCCAGATCGGCGGTGCAAAGGTGCACGCCGCTTACATCCTCTGCCCCTGAGAGCAGCTCGTCCAGCTTGCCGCCTGCAAGTTTTGAATTAAGAGTGTCTATTTCTTTTTTCAGCGTAGAGATCTCACCTGCAAGCTGTGCGGCGCGGGCGGGTGCGTCGGCAGGGTTGTTTGCTTTCAGCGCTTTTGCCGTGTCAGCCACAAGCTCTTCCTTTTTATCAAGCAGCTTCAATACTCCGAGTCCCGTAACGCCCGTTATTCTGCGGACGCCCGCTGCCACGGAGGACTCGGACACTATACGGAAAAGCCCCGCTTTTGCCGTATTGTCAAGATGGGTGCCTCCGCAAAGCTCGGTGGAATACTCGCCCATTTTTACCATTCTGACTGTTTTGCCGTATTTTTCGCCGAACAGCGCCATGGCGCCTGCCGCCTTTGCGCTTTCCACATCGGTTTCCACCGTCTCAACGGGACAGCCCGAAAGGATTGCTTTGTTCACTTCGGTCTCAGTAGCGGAAAGCTCCTCGGCGGTCATTGCCGCAAAATGGGAGAAGTCGAAGCGCACTTCGTTTTCGTCAACATAGGAGCCTGCCTGCTCAACATGACTGCCCAGCACCTTGCGCAGTGCCGCCTGAAGCAGGTGCGCCGCGGTGTGGTTGCGCTTTACCGCGTCTCTGCGGGACGAGTCAATGCGGGCGCAAACCGCGTCTCCCTCGCATATAACGCCGCTTTTCACGGTGCAGACATGAATATATACTCCGTCCTCTTTTTTGGTGTCCGTAACCTTGAGCACTGCGCCGTCGGAGGCAATCTCGCCCGTGTCGCCTACCTGACCGCCGCCCTCGCCGTAGAAGGGGGTTGCTTCAAGCACAACGCGCACATCGTCTCCCTCGCCTGCCTCACGGACTTTGCCGTCGGCAGTGAAAAGCGCTGACACTCGGGTTTGGCACTGCGTCTCGGTATAGCCGCAGAACTCGGTTTTGGCAAGGTCCGCAAGGGCGCTCTTTTCCGCGCCCTCCCAGCTTGAAAGGTCGGCTCTTGCGGCTCTCGCTCTTTCCCTCTGCTCCTTCATAAGCTGAGCAAAGCGCTCGCCGTCCGTTTTAAGTCCTTTTTCCGCCGCAATTTCCGCCGTAAGGTCCGGGGGGAATCCGAAAGTATCATACAGCTTGAACACATCCTCGCCGCAGAGAGTGCCCTTGCCGTCTTTCAGGGTAGAGTCCACAAGTCCGCTCAGAATATTCAGACCGCCGTCTATGGTGGCGTCAAAGCGCTCCTCCTCCATGGAGATAATGCGCTTGATATAATCCTGCTTTTCGCAAAGCTCGGGATATGCTCCGCCGCTCTGCTCCACAACTACATCGCAAAGCTTACCGAGAAATGCGCCGGAAATGCCCAGAAGTCTTCCGTGGCGTGCTGCGCGGCGCAGAAGTCTGCGAAGTACATAGCCCCGTCCCTCGTTTGAGGGGCTGACGCCGTCGCATATCATAAAGCTTGCGCTTCTGATATGGTCGGTAATAACGCGCACGGACACATCTTTCTTGGTGTCGTCGCCGTATTTATAGCCTGCCAGTGCGCACACGGTGTCAAGCACCCGTCTGATGGTATCAACCTCGAAAAGGTTGTCCACGCCCTGCATAACGCAGGCAAGACGCTCAAGTCCCATGCCCGTATCTATGTTTTTGGTCGCAAGCTCTGTATAGTTGCCCTCACCGTCGTTATTGAACTGGGAAAACACATTGTTCCAGATTTCGATAAACCGGTCGCACTCGCAGCCGGGACCGCAGTCCGGCTTGCCGCAGCCGTACTTTTCTCCGCGGTCAAAATATATTTCGGAGCAGGGGCCGCAGGGACCGCTGCCGTGCTCCCAGAAATTGTCCGCCTTGCCGAGTCTAACTATATGATCGGCGGGCACGCCTATTTTTTTATTCCACAGCTCGTACGCCTCGTCGTCCTTTTCGTAGACGGAGGGGTAAAGCAGATTTTCGGGAATCTCCAGAGTTTTAGTCAGAAATTCCCAGCTCCACTCTATTGCCTCGGTCTTGAAATAGTCGCCGAAAGAGAAGTTGCCCAGCATCTCGAAAAATGTGCCGTGGCGGGAGGTTATACCCACATTTTCAATGTCTCCCGTGCGGATGCACTTCTGGCAGGTGCAGACTCTGTGTCTCGGCGGCTCCTCCTCGCCCGTGAAATACTTCTTCATGGGCGCCATGCCGGAGTTTATAAGCAGCAGAGAGCGGTCGTTTATGGGTATAAGAGAAAAGCTTTTGAGCCGAAGGTGTCCCTTTGACTCAAAAAAAGAGAGAAAAGCCTCTCTGAGGTCATTGAGAGATGTCCATTTCATAGGATTACCCCGTGTTTATATAAATTTGAAAAAAATTATAACGGTTGCAGGGCGTTTCCCGCCGCATCGCCGCGTTCATTATACCACCCGCCCCATATATCTGTCAACAAGTTTTCAAACACTTTACACCCTCTTGCTTGACATGAAACGGATTATGATGTAAAATCCGGACATAGGGGTAATATATGAAAGTAATATGTGAAAAAGGAGGAATATATATGGTAACATATGAGGATGTAAAACAGAACGAGGACATAAAAATATACATCAAAAAGGCGGACGAGGCGCTGTCGGCTCTGGGCTTTACGGAGCACAGCTTTGCCCATGTGGGAATTGCCTGCAAGCGGTGCACCTATATTCTGGAGACTTTGGGGCGGGATGCTCGGGAGATCGAGCTTGCGAAGATCGCCGCTTATATGCACGACATAGGAAATCTTGTGAACCGGGTGGATCATTCGCAGAGCGGGGCGGTGATGGCATTCCGTATACTTGACAAAATGGGGATGGACGCGTCGGAGACGGCGGCGGTGGTTTCCGCTATCGGAAATCATGACGAGGGAACCGGTGTGCCTATTGACGATATTTCCGCGGCGCTGATTATTGCGGACAAGTCCGATGTGCGGCGCAGCCGCGTGCGCAACACCGATGTGACAAGTTTCGATATTCACGACCGGGTAAATTATTCTGCCACTTCATCGGCTCTGATTATCAGCGAGGATAAAACAGAGATCGCTCTGTCACTTGAAATTGACACGGAATTCGGAAGCATTATGGATTATTTTGAGATATTTCTGGACCGTATGGTACTGTGCCGCAAGGCTGCGGAAAAGCTGGGGCTGAGGTTTCGGCTCGTTATCAACGACCAGGCTTTGCTTTGAGCTTTTAATAGTGAACATTTTTATTTCAAGGCGCACCGAAAGGTGTGCTTTTGTGTTTGTCGGAATTGAATTCAGATTTGATTATTAGCTGACAGAAATGAAGAAAAGATTTTTCGAAGGGACTGCTGACCCGTCAGCAGCCCCTCCGAGCCACCCCGACCGGCTAAAGAGAGGGGAGACGATGAATCTTCTCCCCTCTCTTTAGAATCTCTCCCCACTTCTCGACACGGAAGAACATCAGACCGTTGCGTTGCAAGAGCATAACACATTCGACTAAGTGTAGGGAGCTTGCGCCGTTAGCCTAAGTTTTAAGTCTCGCGGCGGAAATAAAACAACGCTAATGAGCGTGTCGATAGCAGACTTGTAGCTACCCACAGAAATAGATAAAAGCAAATTGAACATTCAGCCGCAGGGGCGGACGGCAAAGCCGTCCGTGAAGCGATAGAAAAAGCGCAGAAGAAAGTGAACTTTCTTCTTCGCTTTTTCTCGCTTGCCGCCTTTGCGGCACCCCTGCGGGGTTTTTCTTTGTCCTAATTAAAAGTTTTTTGGGGTTCTTAGTACCTTTTTCTCAAAAAAGGTACTAAGCGGGGGTTGGGGCAGCGCCCCAACAGAGCCCGGCGGAGCTCCAAATATATTCCCGATGAGGGGCATATTTCCCGTATCTTGAAAAACGCTGTGCGGTGTGATAGAATATACTGAGAAAAGGGGGCGAGGGCGTGAGACTTGACAAATATATTGCCGACACGGGAATTGCCAGCCGCAGAGAGGCGGCGAAGGCGGCGCGCAGCGGTCTTGTAAGTGTAAACGGCGAGACGGTGCGCGATGTTTCCGTGCACATAGACGAAAAGACTGCAAGCGTTATTTATTGCGGCGCGCCTCTGAAGCGTGAGAAATATACCTATGTAATGCTCAACAAGCCTGCGGGATATATCAGCTCCACGGAGCCGGGCGCAAAAACAGTTATGACCCTGCTTCCCGACGAATTCACAAAAATGAAAATGTTCCCCTGCGGACGTCTTGATATAGATACGGTGGGACTTCTGCTGATATGCAACGACGGTCCCCTTGCCCATGAGCTGTTAAGCCCCCGCCGACACGCCGAGAAAACATACGGCTTCCGATGTGATCCGCCCATAGATTCAGACGCTGCCCGAAAACTTGAAGCGGGCGTCGACATCGGCGGATATGTGACCAAACCGTGCCGCATGCAGCTGTCGGAGACGGGAGACAGCGGAGAGATTACACTCACCGAGGGCAAATTCCACCAGATAAAAAGAATGTTTTCCTCTCAGGGTTCCGAAATAGTATATCTTCGCCGCCTGTCCTTCGGCGGTATTAAGCTTGATGAAAACCTTGAAGAGGGCGAGTGGCGCCGCCTCACCGACGGGGAAATTGAGACCCTGCGCTGTGCTTGCGCGGTCTCGGGGGAAACCGATAATTAAGAATTTCGGCGCAAAATCGACCGATTCGGAGAACGCCCCGGGCAAAGCCGCCGAACCTTGAAAAACTGCGACCGAAACAGCCTGATACGGATAAAAATCAGCGGGAAAAAACCTGATACAGATAAAAAGCGGCGGGCAAGCCGCCCGCCGCTTTTCAGTATAATGTTTTTTAGGATTTCGCGCAGACAGAAACGTGCAACACAGCCTATTTCCCTCCGCCTTTTTTCAGACTGCGGCGCTTTTGTGCCGCGGCTCTTTTTTTCTCCCGCCGCAGTTTTCGCGCCTCTTCCAAATCAACCCTCTTTTTTCGGAAAGCCTCGTCCTTTGAGAGTCTCCTGCCGAGAACGGCAAGCTCCGCCGCGGCGCCAAGGGACGGCAGAAGTGCGGCGCCCGCGCCCGCCGTCATTATGCAGGCTGTGGTAACTACGGTGCCGGAGCTTATTTCCGAGGCGGCGTAGGTGAACATAAGCGTAAGCAGAGCCCACAGCGCGGCAGCAACGCCGCGTACAGGCGCCAGCCGCGGGCTTGCCGCAAGAGAAATCATCATAAGCAGGGTGAAGCCTATAACGGCAGACAAATCTATTTTAAGAAACAGCGCAAAATCCGCGCGAGCAGCGGAAGCCAGAGCCTTGTCCGCTTCCTGCGCCGCACTTGAAGCGAATACGGCGATGCTTACCGCAAGCACAACGGCGCCCGCTACGGCGGCGGCAATCATTATTTTCGCGGCGCGCAAAGCGTCTTTTTTACTGCTTGCCCGCAGTGAAGCCGACAAAAACACGGCGCCCAGCGCAAAAACGGGTACCGCGGCAATCAGAACAGACCACATAAACGCCTCCGTAACATAAAAGTATACGATAATTGTATCACGAACGGCGCATAGTTTCAACAAAAAGTCAAAATAATACAAATTATAAAAGTTTTTGCTTCTCCTCTTGCATTTTTTGCTCCTATGATATATAATATCACTTGGATTTTTTGATTTCTTTGAATTTTATCAAAATAAATTATTCAAAAACCGCAGCGTTTTCGCAAGAGTGAAAGCGGGAAAGGCGTGAGACTTATGAACAGATACGAGAATGAGAATAAGGAAAGCGTAATGTCCGAGCTTTCGGCTGTAAGAAAAGAGCTTGCCGAGTGGAAAGCAAAAGGGCTTGAACTTGATATTACCCGCGGCAAGCCCGGCAAAGAACAGCTTGATCTGTCGGAAAAGATGCTTGATGTTATCAGCACCTCTGCGGACTGCCGCTGCGAGAGCGGACTTGACTGCCGCAACTACGGCGTGCTTGACGGCATCCCTGAGGCAAAGCGCCTGTTTTCGGAGCTTCTGGATATACCGGAGCAGCGTCTGATAGTGGCGGGAAATTCCTCCCTTAATATAATGTTCGATACGGTGGCGAGAGCCATGCTGTTCGGCGTGTACGGCGGCAAGGAGCCCTGGGGAAAACAGGGCAAAATCAAATTTCTTTGCCCCAGTCCCGGATATGACCGCCATTTCGGCATATGCGAGGCAATGGGTATTGAGATGATACCCGTGGACATGACTCCGCAGGGACCCGATATGGACACCGTGACCCGCCTTGTAGAGAGCGATGCCTCCGTTAAAGGTATATGGTGCGTACCCAAGTTTTCCAATCCCGAGGGATATACCTATTCCGATGAGACTGTGGAGCGCTTCGCCGCTTTGCACCCCGCCGCACCGGACTTCCGCATTTTTTGGGATAACGCCTACGCCGTACATGAATTCTGCGGCGAGGAAGTACCGCTTCTTGACATTTTCAAGGCGTGCGAAAAATACGGCACCGAGGACAATGTGTTCTACTTTGCTTCCACCTCCAAGATCACCTTCCCCGGCAGCGGCGTGGCGATTATGGCGGCAAGCGAGAACAATATCGCCCAGATAAAGCCTATTCTGTCGGCGCAGACAATCGGATTTGACAAGATCAATCAGATGCGCCATGTGAAATATTTCGGCGACGCCGCAGGAGTGCGCGCACACATGAAAAAGCACGCGGATATAATCAGACCCCGTTTTGAGGCGGTTATAGCCGCTTTCAGAAAAAATCTTTCCGGAATTGCGGAATGGACGGAGCCTCGGGGCGGATATTTTATCGACCTTGCGGTGCCCGACGGCTGTGCGGGGCGGGTGTACGACCTGTGCGCCGACGCCGGAGTAAAGCTGACAAATGCCGGCGCCTCCTATCCTTACGGTATTGACCCCCGCGACAGACACCTGCGTATCGCGCCTACTTACCCCTCTTTTGAGGAACTGACGCAGGCTATTGAGGTACTTTGCCTGTGCGTAAAGGCGGCGGCAATGGAAAAGGCGCTGGAAAAATAAAAAAGCAAAGCCGAGTATGCAAAATCTGTTGACATACGCCGCGGCTTGTGATACAATACGAACAACACGGTAGAGGTGCATTGAGTCAAGAGTACCGCGGATGTCAAGGGTCGGCTGCCCGTTGTCCGCGCAAAAGGGGCCGGTGCCGAGGGCAGACCGCAGCCTGGTCTGTGCCGGTTCTTGCGAATAAGATCGTAAGGACTGTCGCTTTTGCGGAGAGCTATCAGTATAAGACTATATTTGATCAAAGCTTTTTTGCATTTATAAGCCGGCCGTGAGGTCGGCTTTTTGCGTCCGTCGGCAAGCGCTTTTGCGCGCCGCAGTATAGCCCACGGGGCTTAAAAAGAAAGGATCGAAAAAATGAAAAAGACAGTATTCAGGGGTATTGCAACTGCTCTTATCACTCCCTTTGCAGAGGACGGCGGGATAGACTACGAACAGTTCGGAAAAATCATCGACTGGCAGATAGAGTCCGGAATAGACGCTCTGGTAGTATGCGGCACCACGGGAGAGGCGTCGACGCTGAGTGATGACGAGCACCGCGACGCAATTGCATACGCAGCAAAGCGTGCGGCGGGGCGGGTGCCCATTATTGCCGGCACAGGCTCCAACGATACCGCATACGCCCTTGACCTTACGCGCTGTGCCTGCGAGGCAGGAGCTGATGCAGTCCTTGTGGTCACTCCCTATTATAACAAGGCGACCCAAAAGGGACTTGTGCAGATGTTTACAAGCATCGCGGACGCAAGCACGGTTCCCGTTATACTTTATAATGTTCCCTCCCGTACAGGAGTAAATATTGAGCCCGATACCTACCGTATCCTTGCAGATCACGAAAATATCGCGGGTATCAAGGAAGCAAACGGCAACATTTCTAAAATAGTGGAGACCATGTCCTATGTAAACGGCAAGCTGGATCTGTATTCCGGCAACGACGACCAGATAGTGCCCCTTATGGCGCTGGGCGGCGTGGGAGCCATTTCCGTGCTGTCAAATATTATGCCGAAAGAAACCTGTGAGATAGCACACCGCTTCCTTGCGGGGGATGTTGCAGGCGCCGCGGCGCTTCAGTATAAGTACCATTCCATTATTGACGCCCTGTTCTCCGAAGTAAACCCCATTCCCGTAAAGGCAGCAATGGCCGCTATGGGATATTGCCGCAACACTCTGCGTTTGCCGCTGACGGAAATGGACAGCGCAAAGGCAGAAAAGATGTACGGGATTATGCGAGAGCACAGTCTCATAAAATAAATATTGAAAGCTGAAAATGAAAGCTACAAATACCGAGGCAATAAAAATGATGAAGATAATCCTGAACGGCGCCGGCGGCAGAATGGGACGCGCTCTGCGCGAGCTTTTGCTCAGCGGCGACGGCAGCGCGGTAATATGCGCCGAAGTAGACAAGAATTCTCCGGATATGCCCTTTAAGAACATAGCGGACTATAAGGACGCAGCCGACGTGATAATCGACTTTTCCCACCACAGCGCCACAAAGGAGCTTGTGTCATACGCCATGGGCAGAGCTTTGCCGCTGGTTATATGCACAACGGGACAGACGGAGGAGGAGCTTGCTCTTATCCGTGAGGCAGCTCTCAGCGTTCCCGTGTTTTACAGCGCCAATATGTCGCTGGGTATTGCGGTGCTGTGCGATTTTGCAAAGCGCGCCGCCCAGCTTTTCCCCGACGCCGATATTGAGATAGTGGAGGCGCACCACAACAGAAAGCTTGACGCCCCCAGCGGCACAGCCCTTATGCTTGCGGACAGTATATGCGAGGCACGCCCCGATTCCAGTCTGGTGTACGGCCGTCACGGTATGGAAAAGAGAAGCGAAAAGGAAATAGGCGTCCATTCCATCAGGCTGGGCAGCGAGACTGGTATGCACGAAATACTCATTTCCAACGGCTTTGAGACCCTGACCCTTAAGCATAACGCTCACACCCGCGATGTGTTTGCCAAAGGCGCGCTTGCAGCGGCGAGATTTCTGCTGACAAAGCAGGCGGGGCTGTACGATATGCAGAGTATTATGAAAGACTGAAAGACCGAAAGACCGAAAGACTGAGGGTACGGGATATGAAGATAAACTTTACGAAAATGCACGGCATCGGCAACGATTACATATATGTAAACTGTATGGAAAAAGAGCTGGAGGACCCCTCCGGCGTGTCCGTTGCCATGTCCCCCAGACATTTTTCCGTAGGCTCCGACGGACTGATTATGATATGTTCGTCTGAAGTCGCCGACGCAAAAATGCGTATGTTCAACGCCGACGGCAGTGAAGGGAAAATGTGCGGAAACGCTATCCGCTGCGTGGGCAAATACCTGTACGATAACGGGATATGCAAAAAAGAGAATATTTCCGTTGAGACCCTTAGCGGCATAAAATACCTGACTCTGACGGTTGAGGGCGGCAGCGTAAAATATATAAGCGTAGACATGGGAAAAGCCTCTTTCAAAGCTGAGGATATTCCCACAACCTACGGCGGCGAGATGATAGACGCCCCCACTGTGGTTGACGGCAAGACATGGCCAATGACGGCGGTCTCCGTAGGTAATCCCCATTGGATAACAGTTGTGGACGACCCGTACGCGCTGGAGCTTGAAAAGATCGGTCCCGCCTTTGAAAATCATCCCCTTTTCCCCGAGCGGGTTAATACGGAATTTATCCGCAAAATCGGAGATAACGAAATAGAAATGCGCGTATGGGAGCGCGGCAGCGGCGAGACATGGGCCTGCGGCACGGGAGCTTCCGCGGTGGCGGCGGCGTGCGTCAGACTGGGTCTGTGCAGCGCGGGCGAGCCTATTACGGTACACCTGAGAGGCGGCGATCTTATAATTACCTGCGACAGCGACTACCGCATAACCATGAAAGGCCCCGCCGAAAAGGTTTACGACGGAGTCTACGAATACTGAAAACCGAGCACAAATCAAACGAGAGGGCATAGGACATACAAATGAAGATAAAGCTTAACGACAATTACAGAAATCTCAGCGAAAGCTACCTGTTTTCCGAAATAGCGCGCCGCGTAAGGGAGTATAAGGAGGCTGAGCCGGAAAAGGGCGAGCGCATAGTGCGGCTCGGCATCGGCGATGTAACCCTTCCCCTTGCCCCTGCGGTGGTCAGCGCCATGGAAGCGGCGGTACGCGAAATGGGCGACGCTTCGACCTTCAGAGGCTATCCGCCGGAGTACGGCTACGATTTCCTCCGCGAGGCTATTGCCTCCCACTATGCAAGCTTTGGCGTAAAGATTTCGCCCGAGGACATTTTCGTGTCCGACGGCGCAAAGAGCGATGTGGGTAATATCGTTGACATTCTGGGAGACAATACCGTATATATACCCGACCCCGTCTACCCCGTTTATCTTGACTCCAATGGAATGAGCGGCAGACGGATAGAGTTCATTCCCGGCAATGAGAAAAACGGCTTTCTCCCCATGCCCGACGGCATAAAATGCGAGGGCGCGGTGTTCTATCTCTGCTCACCCAACAACCCCACGGGCGCGGTGTACGACAGAGAAAAACTGCGCGTCTGGGTGGATTTTGCCCTGCGTACAGGCTCTCTCATCATCTTTGACTCGGCGTATGAAGCATTTGTCACCGGGGATCTGCCCCATTCCATTTATGAGATTGAGGGCGCGGAGAAATGTGCTGTTGAGATATGCTCCTTCTCCAAGACCGCGGGCTTCACGGGTACGCGCTGTGCATGGTGCGTTGTTCCCTCTGCGGCAATGTCGGGCGGCATGAGCCTTAACAAAATGTGGCGCCGCCGTCAGGCTACAAAATTCAACGGCGTTTCATATCCCGTACAGCGGGCGGCAGAGGCTGCGCTGAGTCCCGAGGGGCTTAGTCAGTGTATGGAGAATATTGCGTATTATATGGAAAATGCCCGTATAATTTCCGATTTCCTTGACAGAAAGGGCATAAGCTACACTGGCGGCAGATATTCGCCTTATGTATGGCTGAAATGCCCCGACGGTATGTCCTCATGGGAGTTTTTCGACTATCTGCTGACAAATGCGCAGGTGGTGGGCACACCGGGCGAGGGATTCGGAAGCTGCGGAGAGGGCTATTTCCGCCTTACCTCCTTCGGCTCCCGCGAGGGCACCGAGGAAGCGGTGCGCCGCCTGGAAGAGCTTTTATAAATAACAAAACGGGAGAGAAAATATGATTTCCGAAAATATAGGAACAAACTCGGCCGGCAGGCTGACCTTTGCAGGCAGAGACACGGTGGAGCTGTGCGAAAAGTACGGCACGCCCCTTATGCTTATGGACGAGGAGCGCATCAGAGAAAACTGCCGCGTATACAAAAGCGCCATGAGCGAATTTATGGGCGGGGAAAGCCGCCCGCTGTTTGCAGGCAAGTCCTGCTGTTTCAGACAGCTTTACAGGATAATGGCAGAGGAGGGCATGTGCGCCGACATTGTGTCCCCCGGCGAGCTGTATACGGCAAACAGCGCGGGATTTCCCATGGAAAGGGCGTTTTTCCACGGCAATAACAAGACGGACGCCGATATAGCATACGCTATGGACTGCGGCATGGGACATTTTATCGTTGATAACGAGGACGAGCTTTACGCCGTTGCCGCCGAGGCGGGACGCCGAGGCAAGGTGCAGGACATTCTGCTTCGCCTTACCCCCGGTATCGACCCTCACACTCAGGCGAAAATATCCACGGGAAAAGTTGACTCCAAATTCGGTGTGGCTATTGAGACGGGACAGGCTCTGGAATTCTGCCGCAAGGCGCTGAGCCTTGAGAATGTGCGTCTCAAAGGCTTTCACTGTCATATCGGCTCACAGATATTCGAGTACAAGCCTTTCAGCGACGCGGCGGATATTATGCTGCGCTTTATAAAGAAGCTGAGAGACGAGCTGGGCTATACGGCGCAGCTTCTGAATCTGGGCGGCGGCTTCGGTGTACCTTATGTGGAAAGCGATCCGAAGATAGACTACCGCGAAAATATTAAAGGTCTTGCAGGGGAGATCAGTCAGCAATGCGCTGCTCTTGACATTCCCCAGCCCGATATTCTTATGGAGCCGGGACGCAGTATAGTGGCTGACAGCGGAATGACTCTGTACACGGTTGGCAGCGTAAAGACCATTTCCGGCTATAAGAGCTATGTGTCCATAGACGGCGGTATGACGGACAATCCGCGCTTTGCCCTGTACGGCTCCGCATATACGGTTTATGTGGCGGAGCGCCCCAATGACGCTGCGGATTTCCGTGCAGATGTGGCGGGACGCTGCTGTGAAAGCGGAGATATTATACAAGAGGATGTTCCCATGCCAAAACCCGCCCGCGGCGAGCATATTGCCGTTGCCGTGACGGGAGCATATAACTATTCAATGGCGTCCAATTATAACAGAATCCCCCGTCCTCCCGTGGTAATGCTGAAAGGGGACGGCACGGAATATACGGCAGTCCGCCGCGAAAGCTACGAGGATCTCTGCCGCAACGAGCTGTAAGGAGAATTGCGAAGCTTCGCACCGCGCACCGGGGTATATATGGGGCTTCGCCGGGGCTCTGCCCCTGACCTCGCACATGCGAGGCTCTGCCTCGCGCACCGCTTAGTACCTTTTTTGAGAAAAAGGTACTAAGAACCCCAAAAAACTTTTAAT
>JBJDYY010000133.1:0-3141 GCA_051867715.1 Candidatus Avispirillum sp. | reverse complement strand
GGCTCTGCCCCTGACCCCGGTCAAGGGACTTTTTGAGAAAAGTCCCTTGACAATCTTCAAAAACTTTCAAAAAGGTTAATATCATTTATTTCTTAAAGTCTGCTCAAATCATTGTTTAGCCGTACTTTACAGACAGACAAACTATGTTTTCTGCAGTTCCGAATTTGAAAAAAATTCCCTTTGCAAAAGTTTTTTGGAGTTCTTAGGACCTTTTTCTCAAAAAAGGTCCTAAGCGGAGCGCGAGGCGGAGCCTCGCATATCATCCGTATCTTTCAGTCCCGCTTTTTCAGCCTGAAGAAGAGGCGGGCGAGGGCTTTGCCGTTGAAAGGAATAAGCGGATAGAAATAGTTGCGCTTTCCGTCAACTGTCTTGTTAAGAGCGGCAAGCACTATTCCCGTAATAAGTCCTGCCGCAAATCCCCAGACACCGAAAAGCGCCGTCAGCAACAGCGTCAGCATTCGGATATACTTGAAGGCATAGCCGAGCTCATATGAAGACTGCGTAAAGTTTGCAATTGCCACAAAAGACATATATAGTATAACATCAGGGCACAGCCATCCGACCTGTACCGCAAAATCGCCAAGCAAAAGACCGCCCACAACTGATAGTGAGTTTGAAAGAGTACTGGGGGTGTTGAGAGACGCCAGCTTCAGACCGTCAAGCACGAATTCCGTGAGAAAAAGCTGAACAATAATGGGAAGCATTCCGCTTTCATCGGGAACGATAAACATAAGCCACTGCGGCAGTATATCCTCATGCATCAGCAGAAGATACCACAGAGGCGTCATTATGACCGTCAGCCAAAAAACCGCATGTCGTACAAGCCGCAGATATGTTCCCGTAAGGGGCGGAAAGTAGTAATCGTCCGCTTCCTGGAGAAAATCAAATATGGTAGTAGGAAAAATCATGGCCTCGGGGCTGTTGTCACATATAAGCACAACGCTGCCCTCAAGAATAGACGCCGCCACCGCGTCCGGTCTTTCTGTTGTCCGCACCTTCGGAAAGGGATTGTACCAATGATTTTTCATAAGCGTTTCCGCAACGCTGCGGTGCCCCAGAACAATGGATGAAGTGTCCATATTCTGAATTTTTGAAACAAGGTTTTTTACATACCCCGGGTCAGCAGTACCCTCAAGATAGCACAAAGCCATGTCAGTCCTTGAACTGCTGCCCGCGCTTAGATATTTCACCGTAAGCTGCGGATCCCGTATTCGCCGCCGTATCATTGCCGTATTGAAGATCATAGTCTCCACAAAGCCGTCACGGCTTCCCCGCATGACCTTGTCGTTTTCAGGCTCGCTTGTTTCTCGTGCGGGATATGTCCGTGCATCAATTATAATACAGTCAGCGCCGAAGCCTTCCGCAAAAAAAGCAGTACATCCCGCAAGAATATTTGTTACGATGTTCTCCACATCATTTGTAACATCAACCTCAACGCTGGGAACAGAGGTGTCGGCAAACTTTTTCGCATCTCCCGGCTTTCCCTTGCCGAAATCCTTGACGGTCACAAGGTACAGCATAAGCTTCTGCATAAGCTCGGCTTTTACAAAACCGTCAATATAGTACATAACGGTGCGGCAGCCGCTCATGGTCATTGTCCGCTTTATAAGGTCAAAGCTTTCGCCGTACCTGAGTATTCTGTCCATAAGCGCAATATTTTCGTCAAAATCCGCGCTGAGCGCTTCCCTGCTGTTCTTCAAAATCTGCCTCCCGAAAAGCTTTACGGTATCGAGAGTATTATTTCCGACAGCGGACAAAATATTACAGCGTCAAAAATAAACGGAGTCCGCTTTTTGCAAAGCTTACTCCGCTGAATAAATATTCAATAATATCTCATGCAGGCGACAACCTTGCCGAGAACCTTTACATGATCCGTATATATAGGCTCATATTCCGGATTTTCCGGCTGAAGCCGTACACGATCATGCTCGCGATACAGAGTTTTGACGGTCGCCTCGTCATCAATCAGCGCAACAACAATTTCTCCGTCGTCACATGTATCGCATTTATTGACGATAACAATATCACCGTCCATAATACCCGCACCTGTCATACTTGTGCCGCGTATTTTCAAGGCAAACAGGCTTTCAGGGTCATACTTCGCGTCGGCGGCAAAGTTGACAGTTCCCATATCGTCCTGAAAAGCGTAAATTGGAGATCCGGCGGTGACCTTGCCTATAAGTGGCACCTTATACACGCCGGAAACGCCGCGGGGACGCAGTGTGCGGCTCTTTCCCGCTTCCCTTACAAGATAGCCTTTTTCCGTCAGTTTTTCTATGTAGCCGTATACGGTAGCAGTGCTGGAAACTCCCACAGCGTCCCGTATGTCACGCACACTGGGCGAAAAGCCGCGGCTTGCAAAGCTTTCGCATATAAAATCGTATACTTTTTTTTCGTTTTCGGAAAGCGCTTTCATATTCTGCCGCCTTTCTTGTGTTTTTATAATTATATCACATTTTTTCGGAAAATGCAAACAAATGTTTATAATTTTCAGTAAAGCAAAAGCATGGACGCTTTTGCAAGTTAAAGGGGTAAATTATTCATTTGCTCCTCTCGGTGAAATTCGGACAAAAAGGTGCGTAATGTCCGTATTTTAGGCATTTCCGATATATTAACACATTGTAAATACCGCTTTTTATACAAAAAAGGTATTGCAAATTTGACAAGCAAATGGTATCATATTATTTAGAGAAATTTGGGTTATTCTTGATAATAAAATTAAAAGGAGATACAGAGATGACCAACAACAAGTATGTTCTTTCATGGATCGACGAAATGGCTGCAATGACTCAGCCTGACAAAATCGTCTGGATCGACGGAAGCGACGAGCAGGCGGAGGCTCTCAGAGCCGAGGCATGCTCTACCGGCGAGCTTATTAAGCTCAACCAGGAGCTTCTTCCCAACTGTTATCTGCACCGTACCGCCGTCAACGATGTCGCAAGAGTTGAGGGTCGTACTTTCATCTGCACCCCCACTCAGGAGGAAGCGGGCAACATCAATAACTGGATGGACCCCAACGAGATGTACGCAAAGCTGAAAAAGCTGTACACCGGCGCTATGAAGGGTCGCACCATGTATGTTATTCCCTACTCCATGGGCGTTGTAGGCAGTGATTTTGCTAAATACGGCATTGAGCTTACC
>JBJDYY010000132.1:0-15093 GCA_051867715.1 Candidatus Avispirillum sp. | reverse complement strand
ATCTTCTCCCCTCCCTTTAGAATCTCTCCCCTCTTCTCGACACGGAAGAACTGCAAATCGTTGCGTTGAAAAAGCGCAACACATTCGACTAAGTGTAGAGAGCTTGTCCCGTTAGCCTAAACTTTAAGTCTCGCGGCAGACTTATAGCTACGCTAATGAGCGTGTCGATAGCAGACTGTTAACTACCCACAGAAATCAAGAATTTCAAACTGAACATTAGCCGCAGGGGCGGACGGCTTTGCCGTCCGATAAGCGTTAGAAGAAGCGCGGAAGAAAGTGAACTTTCTTCCGCGCTTCTTCTCGCTTGCCGCTCACGCGGCACCCCTGCGGGGTATATTTTATGATTCTTTGCCCTAATTAAAAGTTTTTTGGGGTTCTTAGTACCTTTTTCTCAAAAAAGGTACTAAGCGGGGCATGGGGCGGAGCCCCATATACTCCCGGGGCGAGGGGCAAAAGCCCCGCGCACCGATTGTATTTCCAAAGCACAGTATAAAAAAGGGACTGCAATGCAGTCCCTTTCGGTATGACTTTTTTCAGAAGTATCTCTTGAGACCGGAGGAAGGCTCGGTCACATCAAGCTTGTGCTCCTTGTTCTTCACATTGACGATACCCAGAAGCTCGTCAAGCTCGTCATCGGAAATATCGGCAGTAGGGTCGGAAGCCTCAGCGGCTTTCTCTGCTTTTTCTTCCTTATCGGCACTGACCTTAATCTCGGGAGCCCTTACGCTCTGAGAAGCGGCATTGGGCATTTCAAGAGTCTCGTTTTCGTTTTCAAAACCGGTTGCAATAATGGTAATCTTCATTGCGTCTTCCATTTCGGGATCAAACGCAACACCCCAGATAACGGTAGCATCCTCGTGAGCCTCATTTGCTATCATGGTGCATGCAATGTCGATGTCTTCCATGGAAATGTCGGGAGACGCGGTGATGTTGCCCAGTATGCCGTGAGCACCGTTAATGGAGGTCTCAAGCAGCGGGCTGGAAATTGCAGCCTTTGCCGCAAGCTCCGCCTTTTCCTTGCCGGTTGCATAACCCACGCCCATGTGTGCGTAGCCGGCATCCTGCATTACGGAAGTAACATCCGCAAAGTCCAGGTTTATGTAGCCGGGCACGTTGATAAGCTCGGAAATGGACTGAACGCCGTGGCTCAGCACATCGTCAGCAATCTCAAAAGCGTTTATCATGGTAATGGGCTTGTCGGAAACCTGCTTCAGTCTCTCGTTGGGGATAATAACCAGAGAGTCAACATACTGGCTGAGAGCGGCGATTCCCGCGTCAGCCTGTACTTTTCTCTTCTTGCCCTCAAAAGCGAAAGGCTTGGTCACGATACCGATAGTGAGCATACCCATTTCCTTGGCAATACGCGCAACGATGGGAGCGGCGCCCGTTCCGGTTCCGCCGCCCATGCCGGTGGTGATGAACACCATATCCGCTCCGGTAAGGCTGGTCTTAATTTCCTCTATGCTCTCCTCAGCCGCCTTTGCGCCGATGTCGGGATTGGAGCCGGCACCGTGTCCCTTGGTGATCTTCTCACCGATGGGAATTTTGTGGGTAGCGGCAGACTTCTGAAGAGCCTGCTTATCCGTATTGATAGCTATAAAGTCAACACCGCGGACATTGGAAGAGATCATTCTGTTGACAGCGTTGTTTCCGCCGCCGCCTACACCTACGACCTTAATATTTACGCCGCTTTCAAATTCTTCATCAAGTTCAAAAGGCATTTTGTAATCCTCCGTAATTTTATCCGACCGACGCACGGTTTGCCGCGCAAAGCAGTCGGTTTCGGCTTTCGTCTTTTTACACTTATACTTATGATATACTATCCCGTCACATTTTTCAAGATGTTTTGCCGAATTTTTTCCGTTTTGTTTTATTTTTTTGCAAAAAACGCCTGACGAGTAAGCAAAAACGCTCAAATCAGCGATTTTAGGCAATCGCAAAATAAACGCTTTTTATGCATATGCATAACAAATTTTACCAATCAAGCTCAAGCCTGTTGTCAACCACGACTCCCGTTTCGGAAAGATTTGCAAGGTCGATTTTCGCCTTGTCGTCTCCGTCGAACATTTCGTCGCTAAGCACCGCCGCGCCTATTCTCAGTTTTGATTCCACGGCGGAGGAGTCGCCCAGAGTCAGCAGATATTTGCCGTCGCACACCATTTCAATATCGTATTTTCCCGTAAGATCCACCGCGCTCACTCTGCCCCACAGCTCCGAATTCTGCAAAGCCTCGGTTACGGTATAGATATAATCGTCGCGGCGCACCGAGGAATACTTTGCCTCGCTTCCCGCCACGGCTTTTGTGACTGCAGGCAGTCGAAGCAGCACCAAACCCCGCTCCTGCGCCTCATCGCGGGTCACGGAATACAAAACCCGCAGATCCGCCGATACGGCGCGGTACTCGCCGTAAAAATCCGCGTAGAAAGCACAGGGCTCCTCGCTTACCGTAAGCGTTACCTTTTTAGGTGCGCTGCGGTTTACCTCAACGCTTTTCACCTGCGGACAGCGGAGTATGACATTTTTCTCCAGAATGCTCGCCCTGAAAGAATACAGATGGTCGCCCACACCGATGCCCGACGCTTCGATTATTTCCTCGGCGGTGTAGCTTTCGCTGCCAACAACATTTATTTCGGAGACCTTGAACAGCAGGCGGTATACCACGACGCACATTACGGCAAACACCGCGATTATAAGAGCAAAGGAGATAATTGTGTCCCGCGCCTTGCGCACTTTTCTGGCTTTTTTTGCATTTTGCAGGGCTTCTTCCCTTGCAAGGCGCTCACGGTTTCTGTCCGCAGCGGTTTGCTCCGGAGAAGTGTTTTTCCGCTGGCGAGCGCCGTCTGTCTGTGAATTGCGTGGGGGCGTGCCCTGCGCGCTTTGCCCCGCCCGGCCTGCCGTTCCCGCCCCGCCTGTACGCACACGGGGGGCAGTATAGGAGGCGGCACGGGAGGCGTCGGGTCGGGTGCGCTGAGCATACTGAGCGTAGGGTTGTTCAGCGTAGGGTTGTCCCGCGTGAGCCTGTCCCGTTCTTGCCGCATTCCCTGAAAACACCGCTCCGGCAAAAGCCTTTTCGCCTCTTTGACTCTGACCTACCGCAGGGCTCTCTCCGCTTTGATAGCGGGGAGCCGCATTGCGGTTTCTGAAGCTGTTATAATACTGCTGACCCACGGTTGGAGTGCGCGCCGCCTGCTGAGCGCGGGGTGCGTCAGCCTGTCCGCGTGGGGACGGAGGGAGAGACCTGCCCTCTGCCGCACGCCGGCTGTCCTCCTGCTTTTGCATTTCCAGAAGACGCTTCATTTTTTCGGCGTAGTAGTCGTTTACGGACTTTGCCACAGGTCTCACCTCCTTTTTTATCCTTATATTTTATTTTCTTTCTTTACTTTCCTTGCTTTTCACAAGGCGCACAAGGTCGTTGTAAATATCCCTGTTGGCGTTGGGAGAAGCGAAATTTTTAATCTTTTCCTCCATATCTCGGCGCGCTTCAGGTGAAGAATACAGTCTCTCCACCGTTTTGCAAAGTGTGCCCCCCGTCTCTGCGTTTTCCCTGATAATCACCGCAGCGCCGCCGTCGGCAAGCACCTTGGCGTTTTTATACTGCTGATCGTCGGTCACATTGGGAGACGGAATGAACACGGTGCATTTACCCATCAGCGCAAGCTCCGACACGGTCATGGCTCCCGCACGGCATATAACAATATCCGCCGCCGCCATGCGCAGGGGCATATCGTAAATATACTCCAGTATTTCAAGGTTTGAATACCTGTCAAGTCCCCGATCCTTAAACCAACCTGCGGCTATATCCTTTTCTATGGAGCCCGTGGCGTGAGTGTGCCATACGCCCTCTCTGCCGCCGGAAAAGCGCTCCATCAGGGTAAACACGGCGTCGTTTACCTTTTCCGCCCCAAGGCTTCCTCCGAAAGAAAGGATAACGCAGGAAACGCTGTCCGGAATTCCCAGCCTGCGCCTTGCCTCACTTTTCGACACCGAGGCGCCTACGCTTTTCATGGGACATCCCACAGTCATCAGCTTGTCCTTTTCCCGTATGGCATTCCCGGCCGAGGAGAAATTCAGATATATCCTGTCAACCGCTCCCGACAGCATTTTAACCGTCATACCGGGTGCGGCGTTTGACTCGTGCAAAGCCGTGGCAATTCCCATTCCCGCCGCCGCCTTTACCACCGGCCAGGACACATATCCTCCCGTACCCACCACAAGGTCGGGACGAAACTCGCGGATAAGCTTTTTCGCCTTAATCGGTGAGGTCAGCGCAAGCCACGCGGCACGGATGTTTGCCGGAGACAGACTGCGGCGAATACCCCGCACATCAACATGATACAGCTTGTAGCCCGCGGCGGGAACAAGCTTATTTTCTATTCCTCTGGGAGTGCCCACAAAGGCGATTTCCGCCGTAGGATCGTTTTGCTTTATGGTGTCGGCTATGGCAATGGCGGGGTTTACATGCCCGCCAGTGCCTCCGCCTGTCATTAAAACTCTCATTTTACTGTACCCTTATCTATACCTTTCAGCGATGCGCGCGCATCATTTATTTTTCTGGAAAGAATGCTTTGAAACGGAAAGCAGCATTCCCATTTCAAGCATAAGCAGCACAAGGGAGGAGCCTCCGTAGGAGAAGAACGGCAGGGATATACCCGTGTTAGGTATCAGATCCGTTACAACAAGGATATTGAGAAGCACCTGTATTCCCACCTGGCAGGTTATGCCGAAAGCAAGCAGGGAGGAAAAGGTGTCGGGGGCCCTTCTTGCAACCGTTATGCCGCGCCACACGAAAAGAC
This sequence comes from Candidatus Avispirillum sp., assembly GCA_051867715.1. Taxonomy (GTDB): domain Bacteria; phylum Bacillota; class Clostridia; order Oscillospirales; family CAG-272; genus Avispirillum. The sequence continues at coordinate 10,300 of JBJDYY010000132.1, read as the reverse complement.
CGTACAGAGCGATAAGAAGCACCGCTCCCACCAGTCCCATTTCCTCGCACCAGATAGTGAAGATAAAGTCGTTCTGAGCCTCGGAAACATAGTTGTGCTTCAGATTTGAGTTGCCCAGACCGATACCCAAAAGACCTCCGCTGCCGATGGCGTAAAGTCCCTGAGTTGTCTGCCAAGCCTCTTTCAGCATATCGGCGTTTTCGTCGCTGTGAGTCAGTATGCGCTGAAGCGCGTATTCGTTAGTCAGAAGATACACTCCCCCGGCAAGCGCCGCGGGAATGCCGTAGCACAGCGCCATCTGCCACACCTTTGCGCCGCTCAGGAATATAACGCATATTCCGATGGCGGCAAGAATTACGGTGCCGGACAAATGCTTTTCCAGAAGCACCATGCCGCAGAAAGCGAACATTATAAGTCCCGGGATAAGCACGCTTTTTATAAAGGTCTTTTTGGGTGACAGTCTTCCCGCCGACACTTCTTCAAAATGCTTGTCGATGTACCAGGCAAGGGTCATTACAAGGGCAATCTTTGCAATCTCCGAGGGCTGTATTGACACACCGCCCACATACAGCCAGCGTCTTGCAACGCCGCGGGCTGTACCGATGACAAGCACGAGTGCAAGCAGTCCCATGGTGGCTATTGCAACCGCAGGAGTGACCTTTTTGTAAAGCTGATGAGGTATGAAAGAAGCGCCTGTCATTGCCGCTGCGCCCACCGCAAGCCACAGAAGCTGACGGCGGATGTAATATGTCGCGTCGTTCTTTTCCGTTATGGCGTTGGGATAGCTTGCGGAAAACACCATTATTGTGCCGAGGCACAATAGGATTATTATAATGACGGTCAGCGGACGGTCCACTCCGTGGCGTACTCGCTGTATGCCCGCTTCCCACTCTTTTTCCTTTTTCTCGCGCTTTGCAAGGGAGCGCTGCTCGTTGGCGGTCATTGCACCGCCGCGCCGCGTCACATCTGCGGCTCTGCGAACTCTGACGGGAGCCCTGCGCCCGCTTTGCAGAGAGGTTGAAGCTCCCTTGCCCGACGCCGAAGCGCCGCGTACACCTTGATTTGCAGAAGCAGCGCGGGATGCGCCCTGATTTGCCGAAGCACTGCGGGTCTGCCCTGCCCCTGCGGTATTCCGGGGATAGGCTCCCGATGCCGGATTGCGGCGCTGTCCGCTGCGTGCCGTTTTCTGCGCACCGTACTGATATGCGTCCCTCGCTCCGCTTTGCGCATAGGATTGCGCTCCGCTGCGTTTTGTGTTCTGCGCGCCGCTCCGTCCCGTTTTCATGGGAGCGCGGCGGTCGGAATAATTATCGTATCCGCTTTGATTCATATATCCCGCTTTGCTCCTTTCCGACGGTTTTGCGCGCCTTAAAGTTTTTTGAAACTATCGTAAACTGTTGAATTCTTTATTCTCAGAGACCGAACCATGCTGCGACGCAGAACAGAACGGTGGCAAAAGTAAATACGGTGACAATTTTGATTTCGCTCCAGCCGCACTGCTCAAAATGGTGATGTATAGGCGACATTTTGAAAAGGCGCTTGCCGTGAGTCAGCTTGAAATACCCCACCTGGAGCATAACGGAAGCGGTCTCGCATATGTAGACAAGGCCGCAGACCACGATTATCAGCGGATTTTTCGCAAGGAACGCGGCGCCCACCGTAAGTCCGCCCAGGAAAAGCGAGCCCGTGTCGCCCATAAACACCCGCGCGGGATAAAAATTATACACGAGAAAACCGGTACAGCTTCCCAGCATCAAAGCGGAAACCGCCGCAAGAGCGGGGTCTGTTTCCCCTGCAAAGAACGCAGCCGCTCCGAAGAACAGCGCCACAACGGAAGTAACGGAGGAAGCAAGACCGTCTATTCCGTCCGTCAGGTTTACGCTGTTCATAATGCCGCAAAGCAGCAAAAGTGCGATAACATAATAAAATATGCCGAGTTCAATATTTATATCAGTATAAGGAATTCGCAGTGTGGTGTCTATTGCTCCGATAAGCCGCATACCCAGAAGATACAGTCCCGACAAAAGAAGCTGAAGCAGGAATTTCTGCGAAGATGTAAGTCCCTCGTTCTGCTGTTTTCTGAGCTTCGCCCTGTCGTCGATTATACCTATAAGTCCCGACGCCAGCGCCATGGCAAGAGTCATAATAAGGGGAGCCGCCGCGGCGGTACCCTCGCGCAGGGCGATAAAAACGCACATAGCACCGCCGCACAGGACGGAAGCGGCAATAAAGGTAATGCCGCCCATTGTGGGAGTACCCTCTTTGTTTTTGTGCCAGCGCGGACCTATCTCCAGTATTTTCTGCCCCATTTTCTTTGAGGCCAGCACGGGGATAAGAAAGTGGGCAAACACCACGGTCAGAATAAATGTCAAAACCGTTTCCACCACATACATTACGGGATACTGCATATACTTCTCCTGCCTATTTTAGTCATTTGCATAAAATTATGCGGCTGTATTTTAATATTATAATTATATCACCTATTGCTTTGCGGGTCAACACTTATTGCTATATTTATATTTACCCGAAATATATTTTAGTCATTTGCCGTATTTGCGCTTGAGCACCCTGCGGCATATGTCCCGCTCGCTGAACGGCTTTTTGCCTGCGGCGTCCGTCTCCCAGTCCTCGTGTCCTTTGCCCATAAGTATGACGGTCTCCCCCGCCGCAGCGGTTTCAAGGGCGTAGCATATGGCGTCTGCCCTGTCAGGTATCACTAAGCAGCCCCCGTCCGGTATGCCCTTTTTTATATCCTCGATTATGGCAAGTCTGTCCTCGGTGCGGGGATTGTCGGAGGTGACTATCACCCTGTCGCACAGCCTGTGGGCAATACGCCCCATTTCCGCTCTCTTTTCCCGGTCTCTGTCCCCTCCGCAGCCGAATACTGCCGTAAGCTTTCCGCAGCCCCGAAGTCCCGACAGAGACGCCTCCATGGCACCCGGCGTATGGGCGTAGTCAATCAGCACATCAAAGCCGTACACGCTTCTGTCGGCAATTTTCTCCATTCTGCCGCGCACCGCCCTGACCGAGGCGATACCCTCCTCCACGGCACAGGGAGCGATCCCCGCTTCAAGGGCACACACCGCCGCAAGCATGGTATTGTAAACAGTAAAGGAGCCCGCCACGCAGGTGGATATATGCAGGCTCATACCGGCGTAATTCAGTGTGTAGGAAACCCCATCGGAGGAGCATTTCACCTTGTCGGTAAGATAAGCCCCCGCCCGTATTCCGGAAAGACGCGCCGCCCACGGATCGTCGGAATTAAGAAGCGAATGTCGGCAATTGTCAAAAAGCGAAGCCTTTGCCCGGAAATAGTTTTCCATTGTCTTGTGGCAGTCAAGATGCTCCGGGGACAGGTTTGTAAAAATCCCCCATTCAAAGCGAAGCGGCGCCGTCTTTTTCTGCAAGAGAGCGTGGCTTGATACCTCCATTACCGCATCGGTGACGCCCGCGTCTTTCATAAGCCGCAGCTCTTCATAAAGGTATTTGGGGTCGGGCGTGGTCATTGATGCGGGAATGTCGGAGACCTCCGCGCCCCGCCGCTCTATTCTCTCACCGCCCGCAAAGCAGCCGAGAGTGCCGATAGAGCCGGTTTTTCTGCCGCCGCAGCGCAGTATGGCTTCAAGAAACGCCGCCGTGGAGGTCTTGCCGTTGGTGCCCGTTATGCCGTACAGTCTCATGCTTTCCCCGGGGCGCCCAAAGTAATTATTCCACGCCGCGGAGGCGCACAGCCTTGCGTCCTCAACCGTAACCGTCGGCAGTCCCCTAAGTTTTTCCGCCCTGTCTTCGGAGCACACGCACGCCGCCGCTCCGTTTTTTACGGCATCGGCGGCAAAATCCGCCCCGCAGCGCCTGCTGCCGTCGATACAGATGAACAAACTGCCCTTTGTCGCTTCTCTTGAGTCTGTTACGGGCATACTTATTTCCGTGTCCTCCCCGGCGCCGGAAAGAGTATATTCAAGTCCCGCAAGTATTTCAGAAAGCTTCATAAATGTCCTCCGAAAAGTTATCTTTCAACTTCCGGAGGACATTTGCCCCTCTGCCTTTGTATCAGTCGTCCGCCACGCCGTTTACAACGCGCATGGTTATTTCAACTACCGTTCCCTCGGGAACGACAGTTCCCGCCGCAGGGGTCTGAGACGCAACCAGCGCCTCGGAATTGGACGATGTGCCGCTGACGCTTATGTTAAGTCCCGCATCTATGATCATGCGGTTTGCGGCTTCCGCCGTCTTGCCGGAAACATCGGGAACCTCCACCGTATCCTTAGGGGTCTCCCCTCCCGTATACAGCAGAATCTTTCCGCCGTCCTTAAGCATGGTACTGCCCGCCGCGGGCACCTGACCCGTAACAGTGTCTCCGCTGCCCACAACAACTGCTCTGAAGCCCTTGTTAGCCACATCAAGCTTTGCGTCATCAAGGGTAAAGCCGGTGTAGTCGCGCACGCTAAGCTCCACACTGTTAAGCTCCGCTTCCGTGTACTGAGGCTCATAGCCGAGATAAGGCAGCACATTTGAGAGAAGCTGCGACACATAAGGCGCCGCCACCACGCTGCCGTATACGCTGCCGCCCATAGGCTCGTCGACTACGATTATAACCGCAATCTCAGGATCGTCCGCAGGAGCAAAAGCAACGCAGGAGCCTACTCTCAGAAAAGTCTGACCGCTTGCGTCCTTTTCGTCTATTTTCTCGGAGGTACCGGTCTTTGCCGCTACCTTGTAGCCCATGACATAGGCGTTTCTGGCGCCGCCGTCCGTAGCCACACCCTCTTCAAGAATGTCTGCAATATTGTCACATACGGCGCTGCTGACCACCTGACGCTTTATCTTTGTGCCGTATTCCTCAAGCACATTGCCGTCGTCGTCCGTTATCTCTTTCATAAGATGCGGAGTGACAAGGTTTCCGCCGTTTGCCACCGCGCATATGGCAGTAAGCTGCTGTATGGGGGTAGTCTTATAGGTCTGACCGAAGGAATACACCGCCAGAGAAACATTTGAAAAGTCCTCATAGCTGTGGTAATAGGTCCTTGCCTCGTTGGGCAAATCTATTCCCGTAACATCCCCGTAGCCGAAGGACAGGAAGTAGTCGTAGAATTTTTCCCTGCCCAGTCTGAATGCCGCCTGCATAAGTGTGGGGTTGCAGGACTGCTGAAGTCCGCGGCGGTATGTAACCGTGCCGTGCCCCCCTGCCTTGTGGCAGTGAATAGGCTTTCCGTAGCCATCTATTTTCAAGGCTCCCGTACAGGTGAACATATCGGTTTCCTTGACCACGCCCTCCTGAAACACCATGGCGGTAGTCAGGATTTTCGAGGTGGAACCGGGCTCGTAAAGCTCAGTCACCGCCTTGTTTTTCCACATTTCAAACAGCAGATTGAAATACTTATCACTGTATGCCTGCTCGTAAAACTCATCGTGGTTTTCCCTGTAATATGCGCTGAATTCGGAGTCAAACTCCTCGCTGTCCTCCGTGATACCGCTGTTTTCCGTCAAAAATTTCTTTTTTGCCGAAGCGACGGCATCGCTTTCCCTTTCCTCGGAAACAGCATACTCGCCAAGCTCTGTCTGAGAATCGCTGTCAAGCTGATACGGGTCGTTGCAGTCAAATGAGGGAGCAGTGGCCATTGCCAAAATGCCGCCGGTCTTTACATCCATAACGATGCCGGTGACTCTGTTGGCAGCCTGATTTTCCCGAAGCGTCAGTTCAAGCTGATTTTCAAGCTCGTACTGGATATAGGAATCAATGGTAGTTATAATATTTCTGCCGTTTTCTGCGTCCACATATGTCTCGTACTTATAGTCCATATCGTTGGACAGAGCGTCCTGTGCGGTCACATAGCGTCCGCCCGTGCCTTCAAGCAGGTTGTTGTAATAAGCCTCCAGACCGTATATGCCCACGCCGTCGGAATTGGTAAATCCCAGAACATGGCTGGCAAGGTCTCCCGCGGGATAGTAGCGTATGGTGCCCGCCCGCAGATATATCTGTGTGGTAAGGTCGTAGTCGTCTATAAACTGACGGATTTTTTCGGCATCCGCCTCGCTTATTTTATCTGCTATCTCCTCGTATCTTCTTCCCTTTTTGGCAGCTTTTTTCATTACACCGTCGTAATCCACACCCAGAGTATCAGACATAAAGCGGGCGATAAGCTCATCCATTTTCACATTGTACTGCTTGCCGTCGGAGGACGCCCAGGCGTATATGCCTGAGTCCTTTTCGTCCGATTCAGACAGCGCCATGGCGTCGATTATGTCCTGTGGGGAAATAAAGCACAGATACACCGTGGAATTGGTTGCAAGAATTCCTCCGTCGCGGTCGTATATAGTACCTCTCTCGGGGTTTACCTTTGTCTCTACGGTGATCTCGTTCATCACCTTTTCCTTGTAATAATCGTAGTTTACAATCTGAAGATAGGCAAGCCTTCCCACAATCACCACGGCGACGGCGGCGAAAAACAGGATAATTATATTAGAACGCGAAGCCGTTTTTCTGCTTATTCTTTTTCGCTTTTCTGCCACCTTTAAGCCATCCTTTCCGCCGCTTTGTCCTATTGATTTTATGTTGCGGCGCCGCTGTTTATGAATTGCCAATCCCTTGCATATGTTCAAATATTAAGGAAAGACGGCAAAGGCCGTCTTTCGCATTTCAGGCTTTTGCCGTCTGTCGGTTATCCTATGTAGTCCATCAGGTTATCCCAGTTTCTGTCGAAAACGGACATTACCGTGGAGAATACGCCGTAGTCCTTCTCCCCGGAGTCGGAGGTGTTTGTAATCACCTCGATGCGCTCTCCGTCGCTGAGACTTATATACTTCGACTGTACCTGATTGCTTTTCACCATACCGATGTCCTCGGTAGCGGCACGCTCGATCTCGCGCACATTATTTTTAAGATCCACATCAAGAGACAGCTTTTCTATCTCCTCGCATAGCTCGCTGCGCTGTGCCTCCAAATCGGATATTTCACGCTTGAACGCGCTTATCTGCGAAAAACTGAAAATAATCATCATTACCACAACGGCAAAAAGAACTATAGCGATAATAATTCCCTTGGAAACCGGAGGGTTGTCCACCTTTACCTCGTCGTGCGCTCCGCTTTTCAGATTGGAAAATACATATTTGAACCAAGCGGGGGTAAGGGGGAAGGGCGCACTTGTCCCGGCGTTTTTGCGCTGTGCTTCTCTTGCCTGCGCCGCCTTTGCCATACTGCCGTCGTATGCCATACGGCGTATGTCTGCGGCTCTTGCGTATGCGGCCGCATATGCGCCGGAAGCAAAAGGTGTTGTCACCTCTCCTGCGGCGGCTCTTCTGCGGGCAGCCTGTGCGCTTGCCTGCGCAGACTGCGCTGTCCGCGCACTCTCGGCGGTATGCGCCGCCTTTTCTCTCGCGGAAGAAGTCTGAGTTGTTCTTACAGCCTCAAATCTTGCGGTCTTAGCAGCCATATGGCGCGCGTCTGCTGATACAAAACGGGCGGTATCCTCAAAGGGGTCGGCAACTCTTTGCACCTTCTGCGCACCTTTTGAATTAAAAAGAGAACGGTCTACCGTGGCAGTGCGCGTAAGGTCGCCGGCCGCAATACCGCGGCCGCTGAACTTCGTCTGAAGCCTCGCGCAAAGCGGGTTGTCTTGCGCCGAGGTAATTCTTACGTCTGCGTTAGCCATTTGTGTAACCGTTCCTTTCGTTCATTTTTTGCATGTATTCCATGCTTTAGCCGACATACGGTGTCGCCGGGCGCCGTCTCAGAGCTTTTCGCAGACTCTGAGCTTTGCGCTCCGTGCTCTCGGGTTGTCCGAAAGCTCGCTTTCCGCCGGAAGTATGGGCTTTCTTGTAAGCACCTTTACCGACGGCTTTTTCCCGCATACGCATACGGGAAAATCCGGAGGACAGGTACAGGGGGATTCAAGCCGTTTCATGGTATTTTTAACTATCCTGTCCTCAAGAGAGTGAAAAGTAATGACCGCCGCTCTGCCGCCGGGAGCAAGCCTTGATATGGCCGACTCAAGCGACGGTTCAAGCAGGGTCAGTTCGTCGTTGACCTCTATCCTTATTGCCTGAAAAGTCCGTCTTGCGGGATGCTGTTTTTCCTTATGTCTCGCCGCCGCGGGTATGGCGGATGCCACCGTGTCCGCAAGCTGCAGCGTGGTTTCTATGGGAGACTGCGCGCGCCTTTTTACTATTGCCGCCGCAACAGACGTGGCGAATTTTTCCTCTCCCCAGTCTCTGATGATCCTGCGCAGCTCTTCCTCGCTGTATCCGTTTACAACATCCGCCGCGGTCCTGCCGCCGCTGCGGTCCATCCTCATATCAAGAGGAGCGTCCGAGGAATAGGAAAAGCCGCGCTCGGGTTCATCAAGCTGAACGGAGGATACGCCCAGATCCCACAAAATTCCGTCGACGGTGCCGATATTCAATGCGTCCAGTACCTGCGCCGCTTCGGAATAATTGGTCTTTACCACCGTGGAAGCCGCACCGTAAGGTGCAAGTCTCTCGCGGCACCGCTCCACGGCGCGGTCATCGCGGTCAAGGCTTATAAGCCTTGAATGAGGCGGCAGCCTTTTCAAAATCTCCTCGGAATGCCCGCCGCCGCCCGCGGTGCAGTCCACGAATATGCCTCCCCGCTCCGGCATAAGAGCGTCTACACTTTCGCAGAGAAGCACGGATTTATGTGCAAATTCCATATCTCAGATACCGAGATCTATCATCGTATCGCTTATCTGGCTGAGGAAATTCTCGTCCAGACCGCCCAGAGGATTCCTGTCGGAGCGCCACATTTCCACTCTGTCGCCGCAGCCGATAAAGGTTATGCTGTCGGTAATGCCCGCAAAGTCTATAAGCTCGCGGTTCAGCATCACTCTGCCCTGCCCGTCGGGAATTACCTTGATTGCGTTACCGCAGAAAAAGCGGGTAATGTCTCTCACCTGGGTTTTAGGCAAAGACTTAAGTTTTTCCACAAAATTGTTCCATTCGTTCATGGAGTAAGCGGAAAGACACTTGTCTATGTTGACGGTAATGACAATGGGCGAGCCAAGCTCTTCTCTGAACTTCGCCGGGAAGAACACTCTGTTCTTTGAGTCCAGATTATGGGTATAATTACTGACCAATCCGTTTTCTCCCATGTCATTGCCCCCTTTCTTTCCGCCAATTATTCACCATTTTTATGAAACAGCGGTGTAACAGTCCACCACTTTGGTGAATTTATTATACATCAGCCGTTGCACAAATGCAATACATTTTTGTAATTTTTATTATATTTTATGAACTATTTCGCACTATTTTTTGTCCTTTTGCGCTTTATTTGCCGCAAAAAGCGCCCAATTTCCCATTTTTTACCATTTCCGGCAGCGAACAAATGTTTTGCAATTGCAGAACAAAAGTGTTATTCAAGTGCCGAAAAATAAACTTCAGTATTTGCCTTTTTTATATCGGCAAATGAAAAATAGTAAGACTGACGCCGGCGGCGGGGCTTAGAGCCCACCGGTACTTCCGACATTTGCAAATTTGCACCACAGCCGCAAATGCGGCGGGACGCTCTGCCTCCCTTGTGCAAAGGGAGGTGGCCGGCGTATGCCGTGACGGAGGGATTGTCGCACTACTACCTCCAACAACCCCTCAGACGCCTGCGGCGCCAGCTCCCCACACAGGGGAGCCTCCGCTCCGGCAGGACTAACCATCGGCAAAAGCCTCTTTTGAACACCTCGTTAACAGGCGGTTTTCGGAAGACCAAAAAAACGGACGATTGCCGCCGCTCCCTCCCCCGCTTTTTGTGTTTAATGATTTATCGTCCCGGCATAAGAACAGGAAAAATTTTCAGCCTGCGTATTTACTTATGAATTTTTAACAGCTATAATATAATAATGAAAGTATCTGTTATCAGGAGAAAACAAGTAAATCATGAAAGGTCGTGACCCATTGAATCGCACCCATACACGCCTTTGCCGCAAGCATACGGTGCGCCCGCTGACAGTAATCCTGACCGTCGCCGCCGTTATTTTGGCAGCGGCTGCGGCTGTTTTCGGCTACTATACATATGAGACCCACAACTTTTTCACCGTAAGCGAATACGAAATTACAAGCGACAGACTGAAATGCGACATATGCGCCGTTCAGCTTTCCGATCTCCATTCCGTGCAGTTTGGGGGCAACAACGATTCTCTCGTTTCCGCGGTGCATGAGTGCGAGCCCGACATAATACTTATGACGGGAGATATGTTTTCAAGAGATGATAAAAACTACGATTCCACCCTTGAGCTTATAAAGCGTCTGGTTCTCATCCATCAGCTTCGCCGTATTCAGCAAGGATCTGGTGGAAGCT
>JBJDYY010000131.1:0-3175 GCA_051867715.1 Candidatus Avispirillum sp. | reverse complement strand
ATAGACGGTATATGAGGATTTATACTGTGATTAGGTGATTAGTACCTTCGCTGAAACCTGTTGCAAAGTCGGCGTTTTAGTGTTATCATATATATGTGTCGGCGGACGGTTTCTGTCTGCTTTTGCCGGTTTTATTTTTCTGAAACCGGCTGTACCCGAAACGAGAGGTGAAACAACGGTTTGAAAAGCGTAAATATATATACCGACGGCTCATGTAAGTCAAATCCGGGACCCGGAGGCTGGGCGGCTGTTCTTGTGTACGGTAAAACGGAAAAGGAAATATCCGGCGGCGCCGCCGATACCACCAACAACCGTATGGAACTCACTGCAGTAATTTCCGCGCTGAAACTTCTTAAAGAGCCTTGCAAAGTGACTGTAACTACCGACTCAAAATATGTATCCGACGGAATCACCAAGGGCTGGGCGGCTTCATGGAAGGCGCACGGATGGAAAAAATCCGACAAATCTCCCGCGCTTAATCCCGAACTGTGGGACGAGCTTCTTACGCTGTGCGAGACACACACGGTAAGCTTTGAATGGGTGAAAGGTCATGCGGGACATCCGTATAACGAGCGCTGTGACGCTTTGGCTCAGGCTGAAGCGGAAAAATACAAAAATCCGCAGACCGCTGTTGAATAAACCGGTGCAGTGTGATAGAATATATGCGGAAAATCGCGAAATGTGATGAATGGCGAAAACTACAAATGCGAAAGGAATCAGAATAATATGAAAAAAGCAATACAGATTACGGCGTTTGCGGCGGCCGCTTTAACTGCCGCGGTAATGCTTTTCGGATGCGGCTCCGAAAAAGCTGCTGCCGAGACCGTGTGGCGCGATGTAAATTCCGGGCTTTTAAGTAATAATAACACTAAAAAGGAAACACCTGTCGAAACTGCTGCAGTCAAGGATGAAAACGGCAGGATAATTCTTGTTTCGGATGATGACAGGCTTGTTTATAAAACAGATAACGGCTACGATGTGTTCATATTCAACGGCAGCTATGTGGGACAGGCGTATAAGGTATACAGCTTTTCCGACGGAGTCGCCGCGGACAAGTACATACAGGAAAACGCCACGGATATTATGAGCGATGGCACTGTTGTCGATATAGAGCGTCAGGGGGAACTTGTTGTTCTGCGCCTTAATATGTCTGACGGCAAATACATAAAATATCTGTCGGAGGACCGTGCGGCGGTAGAAAAAGAATTTGAAGGCTTTGAGAAGCAGTAACCCTATCACGGAGAAAGTGCATAAATGAATAATTTGCCGAATACAATATTCAGCCCGGCGGATATTCTGCTGCCGGATTTTGCCGACAGGCGGGACTGGACGGGATATTCCGTTATTGCCTGCGACCAGTTTACAAGTGAAATTTCCTATTGGGACGAGGCAGAGAAGCTGAGGGGGGATTTTTCCACTCTCGACTTTATTTTGCCCGAGGCTTATCTCGGAACCGACAGGGAAGCGGCGGGCAAAGCGCGCATAGCCGAAAATATGAAAGCCGCACTGTCAAGGCTCCGCTGCTATGAAAACAGTATGGTATATCTTGAGCGGACTTTGCCCGACGGCAGAATACGCCGCGGCATTGTCGGCAAGATAGATCTTGAACAGTACGATTTTACTCCCGGCTCTGCTTCTGCCGTCCGCGCAACGGAGGAAACGGTTACGGAGCGCATTCCCCCCCGTGTGGCGGTGCGCAGGGAAGCCACGGTGGAATTCCCCCATGTAATGATATTTGCAGACGATACAAAGGGAGGCGCAGTGCGCCGCGCCTCGGACATGAAGGAATCTTTGCCCGCGCTCTACGATTTCGACCTTATGCTGGGCGGAGGACATGTTTGCGGCAGGCTTATTTCCGGAGAGGCTCTGTCTGAAATATGCGCGGCAATAGGTGAGTACGAGACACAGCGCCGCGGCTCTGTTGTATATGCTATGGGAGACGGAAACCACTCTCTTGCCAGCGCAAAGGCTTTCTATGAGGAGCTTAAAGCAAAACTTGGAGACGCGGCAGCGGATCATCCCGCACGCTGGGCACTTGCCGAAATAGTAGATCTGGGTGATGAATCCATAGAATTTGAGCCCATATACCGTATAATTACAGGCTGTGTGGCGTGTGACATTCTCGGCGCTCTTGAAGAATCCGTTCGGGTACACGGGGCGGGTAAGACTGCGGTTCTTGTGACAAATGACGGAGAGAGAAGCGTAACGCTTCCCGATATTCATCCTCTTGCCATGGGAAGTCTGCAGATGTTTCTTGACGAATATATGTCCCGAAATCCGGGCGTAAAATGCGACTATATCCACGGGGCAGACACACTGAGAATGCTGTGCAAAGACGGCGGAGTCGGTTTTCTCTGCGACGGAGTAGAGAAGAGCGAGCTGTTTTCCTATGTCTGCGCTCACGGTACTCTCCCGCGCAAAACCTTCTCCATGGGAGAGGCAAAAAGCAAAAGGTATTATCTGGAAGGACGGAAAATCGTCAGATAAACTCAAATTTAGGCATAAGCCGAAGCAAATAGGCGTTTGCGTAAAAGTTTTAGACAAATGCAGTCGGACTTTATATGCAAGCGCCTTTTGTGTTGGTTGCCTGCGGAAAAATGCGCCGGTTCTTCGCTGTCGACGGTTGCGTGGAAGAAAAAACTCTTCATTTAATATATATAATATATCTGCTATGCTTCTTTTTTGTGCAAAAATTGCGACAAAAAAGCTCATTATTTTCTTTATTCATATATAAAAATACAATATAACACAAAAGAATCAATGAACTTACAGTAAACGTCACTGTGCAATTTGAAAAATATGGGTAAATTTTTATTTATTTTTTTATAAACTATTGACAATGTGACGGCAAAAAAGTATAATGTAGGTACCAATATTTTAGGAGGTAAGCCCATGAAAAAATTACTTTCTGTAATTGTAATGGTCGCCATGCTTGTAACCGCAATGCTTCCTGCGTTTGCAACCATGGCAGCTGACGCTCTCGAATTCGGCACCGACGAAGCATATCTTACCAAGAATGCCGACGGTGTTGGCGAGGCGACAACTAACCTTGCAATTACTGCAAACCCCGGCTTTTCCGACATTTCTTTGATGGTATATTATGATACCGCCAATGTAAATGTTTCGGCAGATGTTGCCGCTGACACTCCGTATGTAGACGCTGTGGGTGTCGGTT
>JBJDYY010000130.1:0-3177 GCA_051867715.1 Candidatus Avispirillum sp. | reverse complement strand
TTCCCGACTCGCCGTCAATAAGGGCTGCGCTCAGCCAGCGGTTTGAGCGCGCACCGTCACATTCATGCTGAAATTCAAGAGGCAGATCCGCAAAAGCGCGAGCATAGCAGTCAGAAATTTTCCGCTTCTTCTCCACGCGCTTTTCCAGCACCTTGACCTGTCCGCGCCCTATTCCGGCGCTGATATTGCTCATGCGGTAGTTGTAGCCTGTCTCCTCATGCTCATACCACGGGAACGGTTCTCTTGCCTGCGTGGCAAGCTTCAGAGCGTGCGCCGCATCCTCGCCTCTGCGGCATACAAGCATACCGCCGCCGGAGGTGGTAATAATCTTGTTCCCGTTAAAGGACAAAACGCCGAACTCTCCGAAGGTGCCGCATTTCTGTCCGCGGTACTCAGACCCCAGAGCCTCGGCAGCGTCCTCAATAAGCGTAATATTATATTCGTTGCAGATTTCCGCAATTTCCGAAAGTTTTGAAGGATTTCCGTAAAGATGAACGGCAACCACCGCCTTCGGCACCCCGTAAAGTTCAATTGCGCGGCGAAGCGCCTCGGGATCCATATTCCAGGTTTCCCGCTCGGAATCTATAAATACAGGCTCTGCCCCCGCATATACTATGGGATTTGCAGATGCGGAAAAGGTCAGATCCTGACAGAACACCCTGTCTCCGCGTCCCACGCCCGCAAGAATCATGGAAAGATGAAGCGCCGCGGTGCCTGCCGACAGCGCCACCGTATTCTCCGCCCCCAAAAACTGCCCCAGCTCTCTTTCGAAGCCTTTTACATTTTCTCCGAGGGGAGCTATCCAGTTTTTTTCGAAAGCGTCGTGCACGAATTGCAGTTCATAGCCCTCGTCCGACATATGGGGAGAAGAAAGAAATATCCTGTCCATGAAAACCGCCTCTTTTTGTAGAAATATATATAAATATACATTATAATAATACCATACACTTTTCCGTATGTCAATGCTTGCGCCGTGCGCAGACCTTATGCAATTGCAAAAATTCTCCGGAAATTCCGGCATCTTATCACAAATTTTCAAGTAAACGGCGCGCACGGAAAAAGAGGGGGAAAATCCCCCTCTTTTGTTTGTGATTATGCGCGTCAGCCGTTGTACGAGCCGACAATAATGCGTTTTATCAGATTGGTGTCAATGCCGTTGACGGTTCCGTCGCCGTTAATATCGGCTGCGGCAGTTTCAAGAGCCGTTGCACTGCTGCTGCCGGACAAAACGCTCTTCAGCATGTAAGTATCCACGCCGTTTACGCGTCCGTCGCCGCTGATGTCGCCTGAAGAATACTCTACGGCGCTGCCGTCGTTTTCATAACCGACAGCCGTCAGTGCGGTAGTCAGGCTCTGAACATTGACAGACTTCAGAGCGCTTTCAGCAGTTGTTCCGCTTGTAAACTTCAGCTTGGTGATTGCAAGAATACCCGAACCGTTATTGGTAATCGTAACCGTACCTGCGCTCACTGAATAGTACATATCAACAGAAGCCAGAGCCACGCTGTCCATCTCGGTGGTATCGCCAACCGTTACGGTAACGGTTGTCGGAGCCTCCAGAGACTTCATGCCTATCTGGAACGCCTCAGCGGTTGTAAAGGTAACGCTGTCGCCTGCGTATACATAGACCTCGTTCTTGGGGCCGTTGTCCAACAGATCCTGAACCTTCGCCTGACTGTCAAGCACACCGGTTGTTCCGTCCCCTGCAATGTATACAGCCGTAGGAACAGTAATCTTGCCGGTTTCGCTGGGAGAATATACCTGAGACAGCACATTTTGTGCAATAGACTTAGCGTACTGAGAAGTGCCCATAACAGTATCCGGCACAACAGCCTTCAGTATCTCGTCACGCAGCTCGGTATAGGTGGGATTAAGCTCTCCGTCACTTGCGTAAGTGTTTACGGAAGTATCTCCGCTGATGGTATTGAATACGCGGAAGCCGTCAAGCTGAACTGCATTGACCGCTCCGGCAGAAGTAGACTCGATATGAGTGATCTCTACCGTATATTCGCCGTGGTCAAGTCCTCTTATGGAAACTACGGGAACATTGTAAGCAATTACATTCTGACTGCTTGTAAGATAGTAGCCGTCACCGTTCTGCATGTGAGTGTCGACGAAATACAGCTTCTTAACGGCGCCGCCGGACTTCAGAGTCACCATAAGCGCACCGCTGCCGGTAGTGGTGTTTGCATAAATGTCAACGCCAGTTCCGGTAAATCCGAAGCTTGCAACGCTGTCTGCCGTACTGCTTGTAAGGTATGTTCCGTTGGAAGCACCTGCCGCAGAGGTTGAATAGTTGGGATCGTAACCGTAGTTGTTGATTTTTTCTCCGCCCTTTTCAAGCGTGAGATTTGCTACCGTTGAAGTACCCACGTCACTGAAGCCAGTATAGCTCATCATACTTTCCTCATAGTACACAGAGGTAGCGGGGATATAGTATACATAGTGATTTACATAATCCCATTTTTCATTGCCGTTTTCATCTTCGCCTTTGGAACCCAGAGTAATCGTCAATCGCTCTGCGGAAGTCATCACCTTGTTCAGCGTATAAACAAGAGGATCACCGAGACCGATTGTAGCGGTACCGAACTGCCCTTCCGAAACGGTAACGGAATCCCATCCACCTCCATCGAGACCAAGATCACTGCTTCTAAGGCTCACCGGTCTGTCAAAGTCGACTACAAAGTAGTGCGCGTTGTTGAAAGTGTAATACAGATTAACCGTCTTTCCGTCATCGGAGCGGATAACCTCGACACAGGTATAAGAGCTGTATCTGTACTCTGCACCGATAGCAGGCATGGTGGAAAGGTCGGCGGAAACCGTGTTGGTAACATACAGACCCACTACTGTACCGTTATCGAGCGGCCCCTTCCAACTGGTTTCGCTGGTTTTGTCCAGTCCTATACCGGCATCAAAGGTAGTGCCGGATTCGACTGCTATAGTATAGTTATAAAATTCCGTATCGCCGGAGTTTCTGTCGAAATAGCGAACGGTAAGAGTATCCTCCGCAACACGCGCTCTGACATACACTCTTATAAGAATGGACTCATAGTTTTCATCCCACATAAGGTTCGCATATTCATCAGTTTTTGAAGGATTATTCGCATCATTATGAAGAGTAACGGAGTTTGTCTCTGTACCCTCCCATACGGTTAGCGGATTCTCATCCCATGTAAA
>JBJDYY010000129.1:0-15527 GCA_051867715.1 Candidatus Avispirillum sp. | reverse complement strand
GGACTGCTGACCCGGCAGCAGTCCCTCCGAGCCACCCTGCCCGGCTAAAGAGAGGGGAGACGATGTATCTTCTCCCCTCTCTTTAGAATCTCTCCCCTCTTCTCGACACTGAAGAACTGCAAGGCGGTGAGTTGAAAGGGCATAACACATTCGACGAAGTGTAGGGAGCTTGTCCCGTTAGCCTAAATCTGCTCGTTTTATGACAGAAATAGAGCAACGCTAATGAGCGTGTCGATAGCAGACTTACAGCTACTCACAGAAGGCAAGAAAAGCAAGTTGAACATTTATCACAGGGGCGGACGGCTATGCCGTCCGTAAAGCGATAGAAAAAGCGCAGAAGAAAGTGAACTTTCTTCTGCGCTTTTTCTCGCTTGCCGCTTCGCGGCTCCCCTGCGTGGATTTCTTTATTGCTGTATCAGGGAAAAAGTTTTTTGGAGTTCCAAGAACCTTTTTCTCAAAAAAGGTTCTTGGCGGGGTATGGGGCAGCGCCCCATATATTATCGGTTCGGGGCAGAGCCCCGTGATATTCTGTTTACTCGTCCTTTTTCTTGCGCGGCTTGGTGAAGAAATTCAGGAGTACTACGGTGAGAATTATGACAGCGGTGACGATAAATACGCCTGCCATACCTTTTGCCATAACGGGGAGAGTATCAAGAAGAGCCTGAAGATCAAATTTCATTTTTACTGTGACCTTGCCTTTCTTTATGTTTTGAAATTTAGGTGTGAGGTATAGGAATTTATTGCCTTTTCGGACGGGCGTCAGCCCAGAAGATTGAGAATCATACCGCCTGCAATGACGGAGGCAATCTGACCGGAGACATTTACGCCCACAGCGTGCATAAGCAGAAAGTTCTGCTTATCCTCCTGCTGTCCCATTTTATGAACCACACGGGCGGACATGGGGAATGCGGATATGCCCGCGGCGCCTATCATGGGGTTGATTTTTTTGTCGCGGGGCAGGAACAGGTTGATAATTTTTGCAAAGATTACGCCGCCGGCGGTATCGAAGACGAAAGCCACAAGACCCAGGGCGATTATCATAAGTGTTTCGACTCTCAGGAAATACTCTGCCTGCATTTTGGTGGCGATAGTGAGACCGAGCAGCAGAGTGACCAGATTGGGCAGCACCTTCTGCGCCGTTTCCGACAGGGAATCAAGCACGCCGCACTCGCGGATAAGGTTACCGAACATAAGAAATCCGATAAGGGAAACGCTGCGGGGAGATACAATACCCGTAATAACAGTAATGACAATGGGGAAAAGTATGCGGGTGGTTTTTGACACGGAGGCCTGCTTGTATTCCATACGGATAAGGCGTTCCTTTTTGGTGGTCAGCAGCTTGATGACCGGAGGCTGCACAATAGGCACAAGCGCCATATAGGAATACGCCGCCACCATAATGGCGCCCGTATATTTTGAATTAAAGAAGTTTGCCACGAATATGGAGGTGGGGCCGTCCGCCGCACCGATAATGGCTATGGATGCCGCGTCCTTTATTCCGAAGCCAAGCAGGGAGGCAAGTCCCAGAGTAAAGAATATTCCGAACTGCGCCGCCGCACCGAAAATCAAAAGCTTAGGGTTTGACAGGAGGGGGCCGAAATCAATCATTGCGCCGATGCCGATAAACAGCAGCAGAGGGAACAGCTCGTTGGCGATGCCCGCATTGAACAGTACATCAATGACGCCCTCCTCCGTGCCGGTCTCGTATATCTGAGTGACCGCTCCCGACAGGGGAAGGTTCACAAGAATCGCGCCGAAGCCGATGGGCAGCAGCAGAGTAGGCTCCATATCCTTTTTGATTGCCAGGAAAATCAGAACACCGCCGATTATCCACATGACTACCTGCTGCCATGAGATATTCAGCACATTTGAAAACAGTTCCGTCATATTCTTTCGTTCCTTTCATTGCATTCTGAATAAATGCCGTCCGTATTTCGGGAGATTTATCTGCCTATATGCTTTGGCAGCACGGGCGTCAAGTATTCGTTTAAGACAAAAAAGACTTTTATCGGGTGACAGGGCACCCGATAAAAGTCTTGCCGTTTAATTCTTAAGCGGGCATTTCTGCCGTACTGACGCCGAAGAAACGGGCATATGCCCGCCGACTACTCCCTTAAATCGGAAATATTACTAAAACATTCTATCACAGAGAGCGTGATTTTGCAATAGTTTTGAAAAAATTTTATTTTTTCGTTTTGTTCTTGACAAACTCCCGGCGCTTTGCTATAATCATCGTATCAAATGCGATGATGATATTAAGCCATACGGGGCAAGCCTTTCAGAGAGCCGTCGGTCGGTGTGAGACGGTATGAATCCCCTGACGCTGTCTCATATCGGAGCAGGATCCCCGAAAGAAAAAGCGAGTAAGGGGTTCCGGGTGATCCCGTAACAGATCAGAGGCTTTACTGAGCCTTGCGAGCGGTCGCGTTTTTCGCGGCAACGCGGGTGGTACCGTGGCTTTAATTTATCAAAGTCACCCCGCAGAGATCGGAAAAGATCTCTGCGGGGTTTTCTATTTTTTAAGAAATGAGGTTTCGGAATGAAAAAGGTAACTGTAACTGATTACACGCTGAAGGCGCTTGCCGACACTCGGGGCGCGCGGCTTCTTTTCAGGGAAAAGACTGCTATCGCCGCCTGCATGGACGGAGTGGGAGTTGACGCCGTTGAGCTTGCGGAGATCAAAAATGTAAAAGAGGATACTATCGTATACAAGACCGTGTCTTCCATGGTCAAAAATGCCTCCGTGGTAATTCCCGCGGGAAGCAGTGAGGATAGCATTGACGCCGCATGGGAATGCGTGAAAGGCGCCGCATCCCCCTGCCTGCAGATCTCTTTGCCCGTATCTACCGTGACTATGGAATACGGTTATCATATGAAAGAAGCGAAAATGGGCGATTTTATCTCCCGCCTTTGCTCTGCAGCCGCCGAAAAATGCAAAAATGTGGAATTTGAAGCTCTGGACGCCACCCGCGCCGACAAAGCTTTCCTCAGAGAAGCCGTAAAACGGGCTACCGAGGCGGGAGCGACCTTTGTTACTCTCTGCGACGATGAGGGATCGGCGCTGCCCTCCGAAATAGCTTCTTTGGTGGCATATATAAAGGAAGAATGCAACGTACCCGTGTATGTAAAGCTGTCAGACGGCATCAATATGGCGGTTGCCTGCGCGGTTTCGGCAATCGGTGCGGGCGCCGACGGCGTAAAGGCGGCGGTAGCGGGAAGCAAGGTTCTGAATACAGCTTCTCTTGCGGCGGCTCTTTGTGCACGCGCAGACAGCATCGGAGCCGAGACTTCTCTCAGAATGACAGAGCTTTACAGCGATGTTTCTTCTCTGCTTAAAGGCTTCAAGAGCAGCGCTCCCGCTGAAAAGACGGAGCAGGACGACGAGGGCGGAATATATCTTCACTCCGGCAGCACCGCCGCTCAGGTCAGCGACGCGGTGAAAAAACTGGGATACTCCCTCAGCGCGGAGGACAACGGAAAAGTATACAGCGTGCTTATGGACGTGTGCGAGCGCAAAAGCTCGGTCGGTGCCGCCGAGCTTGAGGCTATTATTGCTTCAAGCGCAATGCAGGCTCCCTCAGCCTATCACCTTGAAAGCTACAATATAAACAGCAGCAATATCTGCACCGCCATGGCAAATGTGGTAATGGTGCGCGACGGCGAAAAGGTAAGCGGCGTTGCCTCCGGTGACGGTCCTATCGACGCGGCATTCCGCGCTATCGAGACCTGCGTGGGTCACCACTACGAGCTGGACGATTTTCAGATTCGCGCAGTAACCGAGGGCAAGGAAGCTCTGGGCGACGCTCTGGTCAGACTGCGCAGCTCCGGCAAGCTTTTCTCCGGCAGCGGTCTGTCCACCGACATAGTAGGCGCCAGCATCAGGGCGTATGTCAACGCTCTCAATAAGATAATATGTGAGGAGGAGCAGGCGTGAAGCTCACTTTTTCAACGGAAAATGTAAAACTGGCGTCCTTTCTTTCTCTGTGCAGATACGCCGACGATTACGGCTATGCCGGAATAGAGATATACGACGCCGAAAAAGAGAGGGTGCGCCACGCGGACAGTATTCTTCGTCCCGAGGTGGTGTCAGACGCAAAGAGAAAGCTTTATAACAGGGGACTGTCCCTGGCGGCGCTGACCTGTCCCTTTGACGCCGATGACGAAAGAACGGATACGGAGCTGCTTTGCCGCTATGTGGATATGGCTCATTCATCGGGAGCCGACAGAATAATTTTGCGCGTTTGCGACAGCGGGGACGGTAGCATCTCCGACGCGGCACTGGCGGCAAAAATAGCACCCGCCGCCTCTCTTGCAGAGAAAAAAGATGTTGAAATACTGTTCGAGACCTGCGGGCGCTTTGCCGATACAAAGCGCGCCGTGGAGCTGTTCAATCTTTGTTCAAGTGCGGCTCTGGGCGCCTGTTGGAATGTACGCCAGACTTATTTTCGCGGAGGCGAGGGCGCGGAGGACACTATCACCAACCTTGGAGCTTACATCCGTTATGTGCGCATGGGTGACAGAAAAGGTGACACCGATGTGCTCATAGGCGAGGGAGAATTGCCTGTGTCGGACTTTATTGACGCCCTTGTGTCCCTTAACTACGAATCGTATGTGTGCGTCGCATGGAACGATGAAATCAGCGACCCGGACATAGTGCTCACCCATTTCCAAAGTTATATGGCGGGTCTTGAAAAGACGGAGAGGGGCGCGGACAGGCTCTACTATAACCGTGCGGGCACGGGCACCTTCCCGTGGAAGCAGTACGATGTGGTGGATCTGACCTTTTCTCAGGTGCTGGACACCATGGCGGAAAAATATCCCGACCAGTACGCATTCCGCTACACCACTCTTGACTATACCCGCACCTACTCTCAGTTCAGGCGTGATGTGGACGAGGTGGCGGCGGCGTTTATCGCTTTGGGCGTAAAGCCGGGACACCATGTGGCGGTGTGGGCTACAAATGTGCCCGAATGGTTTCTGTCCTTCTGGGCGGCGGTAAAAATCGGAGCCGTGCTGGTTACGGTGAATACCGCCTACAAGATACACGAAATTGAATACCTGCTGCGCCAGTCGGACACTCATACTCTGGTGATGATTGAAAACTGCAAGGATACGGATTACGGCGATATTATGCGCAGACTTTGCCCCGAGCTTGCCGAAAAGGAGCCTGGTAAGCCGCTGTACTCCAAGAGTTTGCCGTTTTTGCGCAACATCGTCACCGTTGGCTTTTCCATGCCCGGCTGTCTCACCTGGGGAGAGATGCTGGAAAAGGGCGAGGAGGTGCCCCGGGAGGAGGTGCGCAGACGCGCTTCTCTGGTGCGTCCGGGAGATGTGGCAAATATGCAGTATACCTCCGGCACCACGGGATTTCCCAAGGGAGTAATGCTGACTCACAGCAACATTATAAACAACGGCAAAATAATCGGAGACAGAATGGATTTGTCCACTGCGGACAGAATGATGATACAGGTGCCCATGTTCCATTGCTTCGGAATGGTGCTTTCCATGACCTCCATGATGACCCACGGCGGAACTTTGTCGCCGCTGCCTTATTTCTCCCCCAAATCGTCCCTTGCCTGCATTACGGCGGAGAAGATCACCTGCTTCAACGGCGTGCCCACCATGTTCATCGCCATGTTTGCCCATGAGGATTTTGCAAAGACGGATTTCTCCCATATGCGCACGGGTATAATGGCGGGCGCCAACTGCCCGGCAGACCTTATGCGCCGCGCAGCCGCGGAAATGAATATGACGGAAATACTGTCCGTTTACGGTCAGACCGAGGCTTCCCCCGGATGTACCATGGGAGAAGTGAACGAGGATATTGACCACAGGGTTGAGACCGTGGGCAGCGCTTTCCCCGGGGTGGAATGTAAGATAATCGACCCGGAAACGGGAGCGGAGCTTCCCGACGGAGAGGCGGGCGAATTTGTGGCTCGCGGCTTCAATATTATGAAAGGCTACTACAAAATGCCCCGTGCCACCGCGCAGGCTATTGACGCCGACGGCTGGCTTCATTCGGGCGATATATGCTGCCGCACTCCCGACGGCTATTATAAGGTCACGGGACGGCTTAAGGATATGATAATCCGCGGCGGCGAGAACATATACCCCAGGGAAATTGAGGAGTTTTACCTTACAAATCCCAAGGTGCGCGATGTTCAGGTGATCGGTGTGCCGGACGAAAAGTACGGCGAGGAGGCTTGCGCATGGGTCATTCTCAATGACGGCGAGAGCGCTGACGAGGCGGAAATGAAGGCCTTCGGCGTTGCGGGAATGGCTACTCACAAGGTGCCCAGGTATTTCGTGTTTACGGACAAATTCCCCATGAACGCCGCGGGCAAAATACTCAAGTACAAAATGCGCGAGGAAAGCGCGGAGCTTCTGGGACTTAAAAAATAAGCGTCCCGCAAAGTTTTTGAAAAGTCCTCCCGCCCGCAACCGGGCGGGAGGGCCCATGTAACATAACGCACACGCGTTTTTGTTATATTTTTTTTGAAAAACTACTTGACACGCGGAAAATGCGGTGCTATAATCATCAAAAAGAATAAACAAAAGCTGTGACGAAGACGGAAAAACGGGGTAGCTTTCAGAGAGTCGGGGACGGTGCGAGCCCGACAGCGAATACGTTTGATTCCCATCACTTCCGAGCTGAAAGGATGAGTGCCTGCGGGCTTTAGTTCTTTCCGTGATTGCTGCGTGAATGCATACGGCTTGTCGGAGCCTGAGTGGCATCGGAAGATGCAATTTGAGTGGTACCGCGGGTAATTAAGTTTAATTTCCCGTCTCAAGAGTTTTTCTTGGGACGGGTTTTTTATTTTCCAAACGGAGGATTTTCAAATGAGTAGTACACAATCTGCAATGACACAGCTTCACGAGATAGCCTTCAGAATCCGTGAAATGCGCGAGATCATGGGCTTTTCCGAGGAGGAAATGGCGGAAAAGACCGAGGTTTCTGTTGAAGAATACCGCAATTATGAATCGTGCAGGGTCGATCTCCCCTTTACCTTTATACATAAATGCGCCCTTGCTTTTGAAATTGAGCTTACCGATCTTTTGGAGGGACGCGGCGCACGCCTTTCTTCCTATACCGTTACCCGCCGCGGCAAAGGTCAGCAGACCGCAAAAGAGGACGGCATCAGCATTGCAAACCTTGCTCCCGAATTCCGTCACAAGATCGCAGAGCCTTATTGGGTGCGCTACGAGTATTCCCCCGAGCTGCAGAACAAGCCTATCCACCTTACAAAGCACAGCGGTCAGGAGTTTGACCTGGTGCTTTCCGGCTCCCTTTTGGTGCAGGTCGGTACAAACAAAGAGGTTCTGCACGAGGGCGACAGCATATACTACAATTCCTCTATTCCTCATGGGATGATAGCCGTTGACGGCAGCGACTGCGTGTTCTGCGCTGTTGTTCTGCCCGGAGAGGAAACAAAGGAATCCGAGGTGCGCAGCAGCGTAGTCTCCGTCCGTCCCAGTACAAAACTGCTCTGCGAGAAATTCGTGGACGCTGTTGAGGACGAAAACGGATGCCTTGAGTCTATTTCCTTTAAGAATACGGAAAGCTTCAACTTCGGCTTTGATGTGGTGGACGCAATTGCGGATAAATACCCCGACAAGCTTGCCATGCTCTATCTGGACGAGGACAAGAGTGAGCGCCGCTTTACCTTCGCCGATATGAAGAAGGAGTCCGCAAGATGCGCAAATTACTTCAAGTCTCTTGGCATCGGACGCGGCGATAAAGTAATGCTGGTGCTGAGACGCCATTATCAGTTCTGGTTTGCCATGATAGCTCTGCACAAGCTGGGCGCAGTGGCTATCCCCGCCACCTTCCAGCTGCAGGAAAAGGATTTCATATACCGCTTTGAGTCTGCGGGGGTATCTACTCTGATTTGCACGTCAAAGGGCGACACGGCAGCTATTGCCGAAGCCGCAGCCGCAAAGTGTCCTACCGTAAAAAATATGATAATGGTAGGGGAAAACCGCCCCGGCTGGCACGATTTCGACGCGGAATATCCGCTTTTCTCAAGCCATTTTGCCCGCACCGCGGACACCTCCTGCGGCAGCGAGGCGGCGCTGATGTTCTTCTCCTCCGGCACTACCGGAGAGCCTAAAATGGTGGAACACAGCCATACATACGCGCTGGGACACTATGTTACCGCAAAATACTGGCATTGCTGCGAGCCCGACGGACTTCATTTCACCATTTCCGATACGGGCTGGGGCAAATCCCTCTGGGGCAAGCTGTACGGACAGTGGATGTGCGAGGGCGCCGTATTTGTTTACGATTTCGACCGCTTCTCCGCAAAGGACATTCTGCCTCTGCTGGGACAGTACGGCGTTACTACCTTCTGCGCTCCTCCCACCATGCTGCGCATGATGATGAAAGAGGATCTGAAGAGCTACGATTTCTCCACAATAAGGCATATGACTACCGCCGGAGAAGCGCTTAACCCCGAAATTTCCAAGCAGTTCAAGGAGGCAACGGGGCTCAGCATCGCCGAGGGCTTCGGTCAGACGGAGACTACTCTGACAGTTGCAAACCTTGTGGGCACGGAGATAAGACCCGGCTCCATGGGCAAGCCCTCGCCCCAATACGATGTGGATATCGTTGATGCCGACGGCAACAGCGTGCCCTGCGGCGAAACCGGCGAGATCGTTATCCGCCTTGATAAGGGCATCCCCATGGGACTGTTCAACGAGTATTACAAGGAACCCGGAAAGACTGCCGAATGTATGCGCGGCGGCGTTTATCATACGGGCGACACCGCATGGTGCGACGAGGACGGCTACTACTGGTATGTGGGACGGGTGGACGATATTATCAAGTCCTCCGGCTACCGCATAGGGCCTTTCGAGATCGAAAGCGTTATCATGGAGCTTCCCTATGTGCTTGAATGCGGAGTGTCCGCCGCTCCCGACGAGGTTCGCGGTCAGATAGTCAAGGCAAGCATCGTGCTTACAAAGGGCACGGAGCCTACGGAAGAGCTGAAAAAAGAGATACAGAATTATGTAAAAACTCATACCGCTCCTTATAAATATCCCCGTCTTGTGGTGTTCCGTGACGAACTTCCCAAGACGACCAGCGGAAAAATTCAGCGAAATAAACTTTGATTTTTTTGCCGTATCCCTTGACAACCGAATAAAGACGGGTTATAATGAGACAACAAAGGCGTAGACGAAGAGTGTCGGAGCAATACGCACTTCAGAGAGGCAGCGGTCGGTGCGAGCTGCCGTAAACGGTGCTTTGACTGTAGCTTCTGAGCCGGAAGGAAGAAAGCCGCAAAGGCAAGTAGAGCCTTCCCGTAACTGCTGCGTAAACGCATAAGGCTTGTCAGAGCCTGAGGGGCATCAAAAGATGCAATTTGAGTGGTACCGCGGGTTAGCTGGATTTCAGCACTCGTCTCAAAGTAATCCATACTTTGGGACGGGTGCTTTTTTCGTCCCGACAGACATGAGGGAGGAAGACTTATGAAACAGATTACGGCTCTTGACTACAAAATCGGCGAAATGGCCGCCCGCATCCGCGAGCTGAGAGAGATCGAGGGGCTTACGCCGGAGGAAATGGCTCAGAAAACGGATATAAGCGTTGAGGAGTATCTGGAGTGCGAAGCGGGCAGAAGCGATTTGAACTTTGCCTTTATATACCGGTGCGCACTGGCGTTCAATGTGGACGTTACCGATATTATCGAGGGACACAGCCCCACGCTTAAATCCTTTACCCTTACCAGAAGCGGAGAGGGGCAGGAAATAGCCAACGCTCACGGTATGACCTACTACAACATGGCATACGCTTTTCAGAACAGAATAGCGGAGCCGCTGTATGTAAAAAGCGCATACGACGCCGAGGCACAGACCAGAGATATTGAGCTTACCACTCACGAAGGTCAGGAGCTTGACATAGTCATATCCGGTCATCTGAGAGTACAGATAGGCGAGCACAGCGTAGTTCTCGGACGGGGCGACAGTGTATATTACAACTCCTCCACGCCTCACGGTATGATAGCCGTGAACGGCGAGGACTGCGAGTTCTATGCCATAGTCCTTAACCCCTCGGGAGAGCCTATACCGGAGCTTACACCCGTACAGCGTGTCGAGGAAAAGCGCGTTATCGCCCAGGACACGAAAAAGCGCATTTACCATGAGTATGTTGATGTAATAAAGGACAAAAAGGGCACGCCTACCTCTATTACCTTCAAAAACACGGAGCATTTCAATTTTGCTTTCGATATAGTTGACGAGTTGGCGAAAAGAGACCCCGCAAAGCTTGCCATGCTCCATATTTCAAGGGACAAAACGGAGCGCCGTTTCACCTTTGAGGATATGAGAAAGGCCTCTGCACGGTGCGCAAACTACTTTACCTCTCTGGGAATCAAGAGGGGCGACAGAGTTATGCTGGTGCTGCGCAGAACATATCAGTTCTGGTTTGCAATGCTGGGACTCAATAAGCTGGGCGCAATTGCCATTCCCGCCGTATGTCAGCTTCAGGAGCACGATTTTGACTACCGCTTCAAGGCTGCGGGAATTGAAACCGTAATCAGCACCCCCGACACGGCGGAGCAGATAGACGCCGCCTGCCTCACCTACGGCGGGATGAAAAACCGCATTATGGTGGGAGGCACCAGAGAGGGCTGGAGAAACTTTGACGACGAGTACAAAATGTTCAGCTCCCATTACGAGCGCACTCCCGACGCCCCCGGCGGCGACGACCTTATGCTTATGTTCTTTACCTCGGGCACGTCGGGGTACCCCAAAATCGCCGCTCATAATTACAAGTATGCCCTCGGACATTTCCACACGGCGAAATACTGGCATTGCTGCGACCCGGACGGACTTCACTTTACCATATCGGATACGGGCTGGGCAAAGGCAATGTGGGGCAAGCTGTACGGTCAGTGGCTGTGCGAGGCGGCAACCTTCGTATACGATTTCGACCGCTTTGACGCCGCGGACATACTGCCCATGTTCAAGAAGTACAATATTACCACCTTCTGCGCTCCTCCCACCATGCTGCGCATGATGATAAAAGAGGATCTTACAAAATACGATCTGTCAAGCGTCAAGCATATGACAACTGCGGGAGAAGCGCTGAATCCCGAGGTATACAGGCAGTTTGAAAAGGCTACGGGACTTCAGATAATCGAGGGCTTCGGTCAGTCCGAGACCACCATGGTTATCGGAAACCTGCGCGGCGCTCCTCACAAGATAGGCTCCATGGGCAAGCCTGCGCCTATATACAAGGTTTCCCTTGTTGATTCCGACGGCGCTCCCGTGCCGGTGGGCGAGGTCGGAGAGATAGTTATTGATGTATCCGACGGCGCGCCCTGCGGACTCTTTACCGGCTACTACGGCGACGAGGAAAAGACAAAAGAGGTTTGGCACGACGGGTTTTACCATACTGGCGACACCGCATGGTGCGACGAGGACGGCTACTACTGGTATGTGGGACGGGTTGACGATATTATCAAGTCCTCCGGCTACCGCATAGGGCCTTTCGAAATAGAAAGCGTTATCATGGAGCTTCCCTATGTGCTTGAATGCGGAGTGTCCGCCGCTCCCGACGAGGTTCGCGGTCAGATAGTCAAGGCAAGCATCGTGCTTACAAAGGGCACGGAGCCTACGGAAGAGCTGAAAAAGGAAATTCAGGACTATGTGAAAACTCACACCGCCCCTTATAAATATCCCCGTCTTGTGGTATTCCGCGACGAGCTTCCCAAGACCTCTACCGGCAAGATACAGCGCAACAAGCTGTGATAAATATACAACAGGAAAGGAAATATACGGATGAGAATTTCCTGCATCCAGATGAATATGAAGCTTTCGGCTCCCGATGAAAATTTCAGCCGCGCCGCCTCGCTTATTGAGAGCGCCTGTTCCGACGGCTGCGATGTGTGCGTACTGCCGGAAACATGGAATACGGGATTTTTCCCCAGAGACGGACTCACTGACATGGGCGACGGAGCCGGACAGCGGGTCAAGGCGGAAATCGGCGGCCTTGCAAAAAAATACGGCGTCAATATCGTCGCCGGAAGCGTTGCCGATTTGCGAGAGGGAAGTGTATACAACACTTCTTACATATTCGACAGAAGCGGAAACTGCATAGCCTCCTATGACAAAACCCATTTGTTCACGCCTATGGGAGAGCACGAGTATTTTGCATCGGGCTCCGGCTTTACGGATTTTTATCTGGACAGTCAGCGGTGCGGCATACTGATATGCTATGACATACGTTTCCCCGAGGCGGCGCGCACCTTATGCGCCGAAAAACGCCTTGACGTGCTGTTCGTCGTATCTCAGTGGCCGCGTGTCAGAGCCGCACAGCTTGAGACTCTCACAAAAGCACGCGCCGTTGAAAATCAGATGTTCCTCGCCCTCTGCAATTCCTGCGGTACGGCAGGGGACACCGTGTACGGCGGAGGCTCCGCCATATACGACCCTTTGGGAAATGTTCTGGCAAGGGCAGGAGAGGGGCAGGAAATAATCTGCGCGGACTGCGATATGAGTATGCTGGACGGCATACGGGACAGCATAAATGTTTTCGCCGACAGACGGCGTGAATTATACAGTATATAAAAAATCAACTGATATAAAGGAGAAATTACAATGACTTACGATTTTCCCGTAACAAGAACGACGCATCCCAAAAAGCGTCCCGAGGATGAGACAAAGCTGGGCTTTGCCAAGTATTTTACAGACCATATGTTCGTAATGGACTACGACGAGGGTATGGGCTGGCATGACGGCAGAGTGGTTCCTCACGAGCCCATTCTTATAGAGCCCGCCTCCTGCGTACTCCATTACGCGCAGATGATGTTTGAGGGCATGAAGGCATACCGCACTCCGAATGGTGACATTCAGCTTTTCAGACCTGATATGAACGCGGCAAGAATGAAGCGTACCAACGAGCGTATGTGCATCCCCGAGCTTCCCGAGGATCTGCTTGTGGCGGCTGTACGCGCCGTTATCAAAGAGGACCTTGACTGGGTACCCTCTGCGCCCGGCACAGCTCTTTATGTCCGTCCCTTTATTTTCGGCGACGAGGTTTCCTTCTCCGTGCTTCCCGCAAAGCACTACCGCTTTATGGTAATACTGAGCCCCACAGGCTCCTACTATGCCGCAAACGACGGCGGTCTTTCCACCACCCGTATTTATGTTCAGGATAAGTACATCCGCGCAGCACAGGGCGGTACGGGATACGCAAAGGTAGGCGGCAACTACGGCGGCGGTATGCGCGCTTCACAGGACGCTATGAAATACAACTGTAAGGATGTTCTGTGGCTTGACGCGGCAGAGCATAAGTATGTTGAGGAAATAGGCACCTCCAACGCCTTCTTCTATATCGGCGACGAGGTCATTACGGCGCCTCTTGACTCCGGAACAATACTGCCCGGCATCACCAGAGATTCCGTTATCCGCCTGCTGAAGCACTGGGGCGTCAAGGTTTCAGAGAGAAAGCTGTCCATCGACGAGATCGTAGAAGCAAGCAAGAACGGCACTCTTAAAGAGATTTTTGCCAGCGGCACCGCGGCGGTTATCTCACCCATAGGCTGGCTCTGTATTAAGGGCGAGGATATGACCGTTGCCGACGGCAAGGTGGGCTCTCTCGCTCAGAAGCTGTACGATACTCTGTACGGTATCCAGACCGGCACCGTTGAGGACTTTATGGGCTGGACATATCCCCTGGGACTTAACAAGCAATGAAGCGGCTCACTCTTTTCTGCGGCCACTACGGCAGCGGTAAGACAAACATCGCCGTAAACTACGCATTGCAACTGAAATCTTTGGGTTATGACACGGCGATTGCCGACCTTGACATCGTAAACCCCTATTTCCGCACAAAGGACAGCGAGGCGGAGCTTCGCGCAGCAGGCGTCGATGTTATCGCCCTGCCCTTTGCCAATACAAATGTGGATCTTCCGTCCCTGCCCTCCGAGGCGTATTCGCTGGTGCAGAACAGAGAGAGACACGCGGTCATAGACGTGGGCGGAGACGACAGCGGTGCCTACGCTCTGGGGCGGTTTGCACCCGATATAATCGAAGAAAACGATTTTGAAAACCTCTATGTGGTAAACTTTTACCGCCCGCTGACGAAAACTCCCGAAGAAGCGCTTGAAGTTATGCGGGAAATAGAAGCCGCGGGGGGAGTCCCCGTCACAGGCATCGTAAACAATTCAAATCTCGGCGCCGATACTACGGCGGACGCGGTGAGAAGCACCTACGGTGCGGCATCGTCTCTTGCAAAGCTTGCGGGAGTGCCGGTGGTTATGACAACGGTGCAGCTTTCTCTTGCAAAAGAGATGGAGGGCGAGGGTGTTACGGCGCTGAGCCTTCAGAAAAAATACTGGTAAGCATAAGTAAAAAGAAAGGCAGGATATATATGGTTAGCTTCAAAACGGATATCTGCAAGGGCTGCGGACTGTGCGTCGGCGTTTGCCCCCGCGGTATCATCGTAATCGACAAGACCAAGATAAACAAAAAAGGCCATTTTCCCGCCGCCGTTACGGATCAGTCAAAGTGCATCGGCTGCGCTTTCTGCGCTACTATGTGCCCGGACTGCGTCATTACGGTGGAAAAGTAAATTTGAGCAAAAGAGAAAGGTATGGTCATAAATATGAGTGAAAAGGTACTGATGAAAGGCAACGAGGCTATCGCCGAAGCGGCGATACGCGCCGGCTGCCGTCATTATTTCGGCTATCCCATTACGCCTCAGACAGAGCTTGCGGCGTATATGGCTAAGAGAATGCCCAAAATAGGCGGAACATTTTTGCAGGCTGAAAGCGAGGTTTCCGCCATCAATATGGTATACGGAGTGGCGGCAAGCGGCAAGAGGGTAATGACCTCCTCCTCCTCCCCCGGAGTTTCCCTGAAGCAGGAGGGTATTTCCTACATAGCAGGCGCAGACCTGCCCGCGCTTATTATCAACGTACAGCGCGGAGGCCCAGGACTTGGCGGTATTCAGCCCTCACAGTCCGACTATTTTCAGGCTACCAAGGGCGGCGGGCACGGAGACTATCATCTTATAGTGCTCACCCCCGATTCCGTACAGGAAATGGCGGATCTTACCGCTCTCGCCTTTGACCTTGCGGACAAGTACCGTATGCCCGCCATGCTTCTGGCAGACGGCACCATGGGTCAGATGATGGAGCCCGTCGTTCTTCCCGAGGAAAGCTGCGGCACCGTGGAAAAGCCATGGGCTGTAACGGGCACTCAGATGAAGAGATCCCATAATATCGTAAATTCTTTGTATCTTGTTCCCGAGGAGCTGGAGCGCACCAATATCGAGCGCTTTGAAAGATACAAGACAGTAGAAGAACAGGAAACCCGCTGGGAAAGCTATATGATGGAGGACGCGGACATCTGCCTCGTCGCTTTCGGAATTGCGGCTCGTGTTACCAAAAACGCCGTGACCGCGGCTCGCAAAGAGGGCATCAAGGCGGGTATGATCCGTCCCATCACCATTTGGCCGTTCCCCAAAAAGCCTCTGAGAGAGGCGGCTGACAGGGTGCGCGGCTTTATATCCGTGGAGCTTT
>JBJDYY010000128.1:0-3275 GCA_051867715.1 Candidatus Avispirillum sp. | reverse complement strand
TATGGACGGAGGATCTGTCGGATCTTTCCCGGGTGCTTGGTGAGTTGAAAGAAGCAAAAGAGGAGCTGGAGGATTCCAACGGACTGTTGGAGGAGGAAAACGAGCTTCGGGCAAGGGAAGCGCATATTGCACAGCAGGAAAGGCTGTATGATTTGATTCAGCGTTCCACTCAAAGGCAGCTTTGTCTTGCCGACGGGCTTATCGGCGACTTTGAGGCCGAGGAAAGCGAGGAGGGGCGCCTTTGGATACTGAAAAAGCTGTCGGTAATAGGCGCCTTTCTTAAGCGGCGCAGCAATCTTATATTTGCCGCCTCCCGCTCCCCCGAGACAAAGGCGGAGGAAATCCGGCTGACTTTCCGTGAGTCTCTGGAAAATCTGGAGCTTTGCGGGGTGGAGTGCGCATTTTTCTCTGAGATAAAAAATCCTGTAAGAGTTGAATATATTATGGCGATGTACGACCTTTTTGAAAAGGCCGTTGAGCTTTCCCTGGGGCGTATGAGCGCACTTACCGTATACTGCGGCGGCGAGGGAGAGGGCGTGTTTATGACAGTAAACACGGACTCTTCGGCAGACCTCGGAGTTCTTGCCTCGGACAGTGCTTTGGAGACGGTGCGGGACATGGGCAGTGTCTCGGACGGCGACTGTGCCGAAAAAGCGGAGAGCAGGGTGAAGATTTCTGCCGTGCGGGACGACGACGGAGAATGGCAGCTTACCCTGCGCGTCTCATCGGAGGAAACTGTATGAAGCGTATGAGAATTGCCGCGGTGAAAGAGGCCCTGGACAATCTCCCCACCGGCATTTGCTTTTTCGACAAGCGGGGACTTCCCGTTTTGTGCAATATTCAGATGCAGCGTCTTGTTTTTTTCCTGACTTCAAAGGATCTGCAAAGCATTTCCGATGTGCTTCCTCTCGTCTCGCAGACTGTGGGAGACGGCGGGCGCGCATGGCGCTTTTCGGCGGAGAGTATTACCGCCCGCGGCGGTCGGGTATATACACAGGTGACCGCCTTCGATGTGACCACGCTTTATGCAAAGCAAAGAGAGCTTGAGAGGGACAAAAAGGCTCTTGAGGACTATGCGGAGCGTATGCGCCGTCTGTCTGCCGACATTATCTCTCTTATAAGAGAAGAAGAAACTCTTAATATGAAGGTGCGGGTACACGGCGACATCGGCCGGAGCGTTATTGCCACGCGCCGTCTTATTCAGGAGGGCAGACCTACGGCGGAGCTTGATATGAGCGTCTGGAAAGATGCGGTAAAGCTTTTGCGGCACGATACCGAAATATCAGACGGAGAAGACAGAGACGCAGACGCTGACATCGAGCTGTCGCGCGCTGCCGAAAGTATGGGAATACATATTAAAATAAGCGGCGAATATCCGTCGGACAGGGAAGCGCAGGCTATACTGCGCGGCGCCGTGCGGGAATGTATGACAAATGCGGTGCGCCACGCTGCGGCAACCGAACTGTATGTGTGTCTTGACCCGTCGGAGGCTGCGGCGTCGGTGACGGTGACGAACAACGGAGTACCTCCCGCGGCGGACATAAAAGAGGGGGGAGGTCTTTCCTCTCTCAGAGCGAGAGTTGAAAAGGTCGGCGGGACTATGACGGTGTGCGCTGCTCCGTGTTTTGAACTGCGGGTCACTGTTCCCTTGAACTGCGGCACGGTAAAAGCGAGTATTTCGGCAAGGAAGTATTTATAAATTATCACATAAAAAACAAATGGGAGGCTTTCGATGGCAGCGGTAAGGGTACTGATAGTTGAAGATCAGCGTATGATGAGAGAGACCATGGAAAACTACATACTGCACAGCGAGGGGTATGAGCTGGCAGGCTCCATTTCCTGCGCGGCAGATGCGGAAAGCTGCTGCGCCGTGGAAAAGGTTGATCTTATTCTGATGGATGTATGCACCGAGAGGGACGAAAGCGGCTTTGCGGCTGCGGAAAAAATTAAAAAGCACTATCCGGATATTAAAATTATCATCGTGACCTCCATGCTGGACGCCACATATCCCGACAGGGCGCGGGAGGCGGGCGCCGACAGCCTGTGGTTCAAGGATGTGAGCCGCGAGGAGCTTATGTCGGTGGCAGAGCGCACCGTAAGGGGTGAGTCAGTTTATCCGGAGAGTGCACCTGTTGTGGCGGTGGGTAACGCCTGGAGCTGTGATTTTACTCAGTCGGAGCTTCGGGTGCTGAGGCTTCTGGTAGAGGGAATGACATATAAGGAAATGGCAAATGAGCTGGGAATTTCCGTGGACACGGTGAAGACCCACATAGGCAATATGCTGTCGAAAACCGGCTTTACTTCAAAAACAAAGCTGGCGGCGGTGGTCATCAGCAAAAAGCTTATTGTCAACGGTTTCTGAGGGCTTTTGATGCAGGGAAAGCAGCGGAAAATAGCAAAATTATTTTTAATACATTTGTTCACATCACCCATTTGGGTGATGTGTTTTTTTTATAAGAGTTGTAAAATGTAGATGTATAGTGGTCGCAGTGTTTTTTGCGGCGTTCATGTATTCTTCATTGGAGGGAAATTATGAATACTTCAACTAAAGTGAAACAAAAACGGGCGCTTTGCT
Organism: Candidatus Avispirillum sp.; assembly: GCA_051867715.1. GTDB lineage: Bacteria > Bacillota > Clostridia > Oscillospirales > CAG-272 > Avispirillum. The sequence goes on along the minus strand of JBJDYY010000128.1, from coordinate 700 downwards.
TTCTGCTTGTGCTGGCAACGGTTTTTTCAATGCTGCCCGCAATGAGCATGACGGCGTCGGCAGAGGATGTAACGGTTATAGACAGCGTTGATATAACCGGCGTCATTGAACCCGTTGAAGGCGAAACACCCAAATATGACTGCGTCATACCGGAGGGCTGCGGTTATTATGTTGATGAAGTTTACTGGTGTGTCTATGGGGCAACGTACAGAATGGGTGATGATGAAACATTTGTTGCCGGGAAGAAATACGAAATTGCGATAGTTCTTTATCCGGAGGACGGATACAGCTTTGCTGACAGAACAGCGCTTAATGCGACGGTTAACGGAAGCAAAACAAAAGACATAGGAGTGTATGCCAGCTATCCCGAAACGCGCATAATCCATAAATCAATGGTTGCCTTTCACAAGGATGAACAGATCATTGATGTAAGCACCTGGGGCGAGCTGAAAGAAGCTTTCAGAGAGGCAAAAAGCGATGCATTTTCGATGATGGCTGCGGAGAATATTACGGTGCGGCTGCAAAGCAATCTTTATCTTGACGCTGACGATCTGCCGCGCAACACTGTGTATATGGTACAGTTGAGTGTGTTCAGAAATATGACACTTGATTTTAACGGCTATACTATGTACGGCGATGCCAATCTGCCTCAGGATGAAAACAGTATTCTGGAGAGCTTTGTTGAAATTACGGTACATCC
>JBJDYY010000127.1:0-15903 GCA_051867715.1 Candidatus Avispirillum sp. | reverse complement strand
CTCCGTTGGCATCGCCTACCGTTACATAATTCTTTGTAAGCGTTATGTCTTTTTCAGGCATTGTAAAGGTGATTTCTGCGGCTGTCGTGTCGGTTATGACATCAGTGTCTCCGCTCCAGTATGCGAAGCGGTATCCGTTCTGTCCGTCCGTGTAAAATTCAGCTTTCAGCGTTACCGTGTCTCCTGCGGAATATGAAGTCGAAACGCCGTCCAATATCAGCGAAACCGCATTGGGGTCAGCCTCTCCGCACACACTGCACTTTCCGAGAGTAAAGCTGTGCCCGGTTGCAGGCAGAGTCTCCGTATATGTATTCCCGCACTTTTCGCAGGTGTATACTGCAGAGCCGTCTACCGTGCAGGTAGCCTCGGCAGTCACCTCGCAAATATAGGAATGCTCGCAGTTTGCCGCGCTCAGCGCCTCTTCAAGAGCGTTGCCCAGAGCCACGCGTGCCGAATAATATTCTGCGTCGGATACCGAATACCTGACCATACCGGTAGTCATTCTGTCAATATATTCGTCGCAGGCGCCGTCTCCCAGAGCAGCCTCCAGCATTGAAAACATCTGATAATCCTCAATGCCGTCCCGCATTGCCTCGAGACGCAGGCTGCCCACAGGCACATCAAGTCCGTATGTCGAGCCGGGGTAAATCAGAATGGACTCACCGTGAGCGTCCGGATAAGAAGCATTAGTTATATTATAGTTATAAGGATCCGAACAGTCTCCTATCCAGAAGTTAGCAAAATTGTAAAGAAATCCCTGAACACCGTTGTCATACTGCTGCCAGAACAGCACGCGCTGTGCCACGCCGTCCGTCTGCATATAGTAGTTGATGTACGGCGCCTCAACATCCCAGGAAATGAACCACCATACCTTCTGACCGTTTTCGCGTTTTTCCTGCATACGCTCACTGAAGGTGCCGTAGACTGAATTCCATTTCAGAGGCTGCATGACCTTAGCACCGGAAACACCAAGCTCCGTAACATCCGTATACGCAAAGGTCTTTGAGCACCAAAGATTCACGAAATCGCCGTAATAGTCGATCTGGTCAATAACGGTACCGTCTTCTTTTGTATAGTCAATATCGTTTATGTAGGTTGAAATAAACCAGAAAGGCTGCTCCGCATAATCAGGCTTTCTTGACGCAAGCAAAGTGCTCAGATCGTCATAATAAGCACGCAGACTTTCGAGGTCGGCAGGAGTCGACGCGTCTACAACATTTGAAAAATAGTACGCCTTGTTAAAGCGGTTCGCGTTCTCTGCAGTGGAATACGCCGCCTTATAGATGCGCGGCATAAAAGAGCTCTGATACTTTACGCCCTGATAGGAATAGTCCCCCTGGAAAGAGGTCACTCTCGGATTGTCCATATAGGCAATTGCATCGTCCGAATAAAGCTCATAGGGCAGGTAGTAAGCGCACACCCTGTTTTCCAGAAGATAATCGTAGTAGTTTATGTATATTGTGTGGATGTCCGCGCCGGTACCGGAATATGCGTTGGACAGGTACCCGTAATCCAGATTGACGCTTGTAGCGCAGGCGGTCTCCTCCGACAGAGCAAAATCCCATACCTTTACATATATTTCGGTCTGCTTTACAGCCTTGCCGTCCCCGTCTCTGATAATAAGCGAAGAACAGTAAAGTCCCGCGGGAGTGTCGGGCTCGGTAGTGATTTTTACAAGAAACGCCTGACTTTTTCCCGCCTCAAGACCGAAAGCACCGTAAGCGGAAAGCGGAGGGATAGCGTCGGGCACCTGCCCGCTGTCGCCGCAGTCGTGGTAGAGCTCAATATAAATATCAGCACTGAGAATATTGCCGTTTCCGTCGGAAAAGCCGCCGAGCTCCGCGCTGAGATTTTCCCTGCCCTCCGCGCTGTACAGCACAAACTGGGCGTCCTCAATCTCGTTTTTCGCCATGTAAACCGTGGCGCTCTCCCTGCCGGTAGATTCCGTAACAGCGGAGGACACCTTTTCGCTGGCGTAATCGAACCACAGGGAAATGCCGGCGTCCTCATACTCAGCATCCGTATGGACATAGCTGTCTGCAGGGTCGGTAAAACCCTCCGTATCCTCGGCCGAAACGGGGGATGCAAAAACGAGTCCCGCCGCCATAGACAGCAAAAGAAGAACAGAAATTACCTTTTTCATACTGTAAAAACCTTTCAACGGTGTATTTTCAGGCGGCAGAGCGCTCCCGCCTTGCAGTCGAAGTTCCGAAACGGCAGCGGCGCCGCATTATTTGTCAAATTACAGCCCCAGTTTCTCCACACAGGAGCATATAAGCTCCGCTGTATTTTCAACACCCACAAGACCGCTGTTTACCATAAGGTCGTAGTTGGATCTTGCGCCCCAGTCCCAATCCGTAAAAGTGGAATAGTGGCGCGCCCTGCCCTTGTCGCTCTTGACGATAAGATCCACCGCACGCTTTCTGTCACAGCCGTAACGCTCTATGGCGCGGGCAATACGCTTTTCCATATCAGCGTAAATAAACACCTTAAATATATCGCTCCTCTCGCGGAGAATAAAGTCGGAGCAGCGTCCCACCAGAACGCAGGGGCTTTTCGCGTACTCAAGGATGACCTTTTGCTGCGCCAGAAAAACCTGCATGGTCAGGGGCAAGGTGTTGCTGCCGGAAAGTCCCAGTGTGCCGTAGGTATAGCTGTTGCCCATGGCAAGATTATACAGAAAGCTTCCGGTTATAGCCTGTTCGTTTTTCTCAATAAACTCGGGAGAAAGTCCGCTTTCCTTTGCGGCCTCGTCAATAAGCTCGCGGTCGTAATAAGGAATCCCCAACTTTTCCGCAACCAGCTTTCCCACACTGCGTCCGCCGCTTCCAAGCTCTCTGCCTATGGTAATAACGCCTTTCATATTTGCCTCCTATAGCAATCTCGGTATTGATTTTCTAATACAATTATACACAAACCCCGACAAAAAATCAACGATTACTGTTAAAATTGCCCATAAAAATTTATGCTGATAAAATAATCCGGGTATAAGGTTAAAAGCCGCGGGCTCAAACAGCGCAAAATGCGCAAATCCTATTTACAAAACGGCGGGAATTGTATAAAATAATGTAGAATAATAAACGAAAGGTTACATGTAATGCAGATTTCCCAAGAGACAAGAAAAGCGGCGGCAGCGGCGGAAGAAGCCCTTGCCCCCGTATTTGCACGAATAGACGAAGTTTCCCGCATTTGCAGCGAGAGAGTTATAGATGTATTCAAAGACAACAGAGTGTCCGAATCCATGTTTGCCCAAAGCACCGGCTACGGCTACGGCGACCGCGGCAGAGACGCGGTGGACAAAATATGCGCGGAAATATTCGGCGCCCCCGCAGGATTTATGCGCCCGTCAATTCTGTGCGGCACCCACGCCATAACCGTAGGTCTGTTCGGTCTGCTGCGGCCGGGAGATGTAATGCTTTCCGTAACCGGCACCCCCTACGACACACTTCACAGCGTTATAGGAATCGGCAAAAGCGGCGCCGACGGCAGCGGAAGCCTTAAGGATTTCGGTGTGGAATACGCCGAGATTCCCATGACTCCCGACGGAAACATAGACAACGAAGCGATGAAAGCGGCGCTCAGGCATTACGGCGACCGTGTGAAGGTAGTGTATCTTCAGCGCTCCAAGGGATATGCCGACAGAAAAACCCTGTCAGTCGGGGAAATCTGCGCGGCCACAGAGTTTGCCAGAGAGGCGGCGGGGCACGATATTTTCGTAGTTCTTGACAACTGCTACGGCGAGTTTACGGAAACCGAGGAACCCTGCAACGCCCGTTTCGGCAAGGGGGCGGTTGACCTTATGATAGGCTCGCTTATAAAGAATCCGGGCGGCGGCATGGCCGACATCGGAGGGTATCTGGTGGGCAGCGAGAAAGCCGTGGAGCTTGCGGGCTACCGCCTGTCAAGTCCGGGAACGGGACTTGAGGTAGGCGCCTCCCTTGGTCAGAACAGAAATCTTCTGCGCGGACTTTTCTACGCTCCCCATACAACGGCGCAGGCGCTGAAAACCGCCCATCTTGCGGCGTGCCTGTTTTCCCGCCTTGGCTATAAGGTGTCCCCCGCTCCCTTTGAGGAGCGGCATGATATAATCCAGACCGTCACTCTCGGTACCCCCGAGGGGCTTACGGAGTTTTGCCGCGGCATACAGTCCGCGTCTCCCATTGACGCTTTCGTTACACCGGAGCCCAGCGAAATGCCGGGTTATGACGACGATGTGGTAATGGCGGCGGGAGCCTTCGTCGGAGGCGCTTCTATTGAGCTTTCAGCCGACGGTCCCATGCGCGCACCTTATATCGCCTTTATGCAGGGAGGACTTACTTATGAAAGCGCCCGTCTTGCGGTAATGGCGGCGGCAGACCGCTGCAGCAGAATGAAATAATATCCGATACAAGCGGGGCTCCGTCGGGGCTCCGTCGGGGCTCTGCCGGGGCTCCGCCCCTCACCCCGGTCAAGGGACTTTTTGAAAAAAGTCCCTTAACAATCTTCAAAAACTTTTGTAAATATGTAAAGAAAAAATGCGCACAACGCCGCATTTACCCCTTAATTTTCAACTTTCCATTTTCAATTTTCCATTTTCAATTTTCAATTTACAATCCTAACAGCTTTTGTTTTTGAGCAACTATTAAAAGCGTCGGGGCTCTGCCCCTCACCCCAGTCAAAGGACTTTTTGAAAAAAGTCCCTTAACAATCTTCAAAAACTTTTGTAAATATGTAAAGAAAAAATGCGCACAACGCCGCATTTACCCCTTAATTTTCAACTTTCCATTTTCAACTTTCCATTTTCCATTTTCAATTTTCAATTTTCAATTTTCAATTTTCAATTTTCAATTTTCAATCCTACCAGCTTTTGTTTTTGAGCAACTATTAAAAGCGCCGGTGCTCTGCCGGGACTCCGCCCCTCACCCCGGTCAAAGGACTTTTTGAAAAAAGTCCCTTAACAATCTTCAAAAACTTTTGTAAAACAGTAAAGACTTTTTTCATAAAGACTGCACAAATTATAGCTCAGATGAACTTTATTTACAGCTAAACTAAGCTCCCTGCATTTTTTGAGTTAAATAATCCCCCCCTTTCCCAAAAGTTTTTTGGGGTTCTTAGGACCTTTTTCTCAAAAAAGGTCCTAAGCAGGGTTCGGGGCAGCGCCCCGATAGTAATAATACAACACTACTTTTTCCACCTTTCGCCGCGCTCCCGCTTTTCTCTGAAGAAGCGGCGCAAGAGCCCGGCGCATTCCTCCTCCAGAACGCCGAAAACCACCTCCGGCTTGTGGTTAAGGGGCAGAGCGCACAGGTCGGCAATGCTGCCCATGGCGCCCGCCTTGGGGTCGGCGGCACCGATTATAACGGCGGGCAGACGTGAATTTATTATTGCCCCGGCGCACATGGGACAGGGCTCAAGAGTTACAAACAGCTCACACCCCACCAGCCTCCAGCCGCTGAGAGCACGGCAGGCTGAACTAATGGCTGAAAGTTCTGCGTGCGCGGTAGCGTCCTTAAGACTCTCCCGCCCGTTTCCGGAAGCGGCTATAACACGGTCGTCGCGCACGACCACAGCGCCCACGGGTACTTCGTCAAGCTCCATGCACCTTTTTGCCTCCTCAAGGGCAAGGGACATAAAATATTCGTCCCGTACTTTGTCTCTCATTTGCCGCCTCCGCATGTCAATAAACTTATACATTTTCAGTAAATTAAGTATACCCTACCTCGCCCCCCGTGTCAATACGGCAAAGCGGCACCGCCCGCATCACCGCCCCACGGCGCAAAAACGGGAAATCTGCTCGCTCAACAAAATCTATACATAAATATAAAACCGCAAAAAGCGCCGCATACGCGGCAGAAAAGGCACATATAATGAACACTTCACCGAAAAAAATCAAATACGATTCCGTCATATTCGACCTTGACGGCACCCTGCTTGATACCCTCGCAGACCTGCACGCAGCGGTAAACCATTCTCTCAAAACCTTTTCCCTGCCGGAGCGCACCGTTTCCGAGGTAAGACGCTTCGTAGGCAACGGCATCCGCCTGCTTATAGAGCGCAGCGTGCCCGAAGGCACTCCCGCTGCCCTCTGTGATAAGGTGTTTGACGAATTCAAAAGCTACTACGCAAAAAACTGCGAAAACGAAACCAAACCGTACTTCGGCATACCCGAGCTTATGCTTATGCTTAAAGAGCGCGGCGTGCCCTGCGCCATCGTTTCCAACAAAGCGGACTTTGCAGTAAAGACCCTGACAGACAAATTTTTCCCCGGTCTCTGCGCCGCTTCCATAGGCGAGCGGGAGGGTATACGGAAAAAGCCCGCGCCCGATTCCGTTTTTGAAGCAATGCGCCTGATAGGCTCCGAAAATCCCGTTTATGTAGGCGACTCCGAGGTTGATATTGCCACGGCACGCGCCGCAAACATCCCCTGTATCTCCGTTTGCTGGGGTTTCCGCAGCAGAGACGAGTTAATTTATGCAGGCGCCGAAAATATTTGCGAAAACACCGAACAGCTGATAAACGCCTTGGAGGATAAGTGATGCATATACCTTCTTCTGCAACTGTCGAAATTGATGTGCTTACATTTGAAGATGCTCTGAAACCTTCTGCCGCGGCGGATTATGACCGTAACAGGTGGATATATGTTCCCGATTTTTATTCCGAATACCGATATATTTTAGGCACTTGCGGAAATAATCCGCTCATATGTATCGGCATTAACCCCTCCACCGCGGAGCCCGATAATCTGGACAATACGCTGAAAAGCGCACAGCGAATAGCAAACTATAACGGCTACGACAGTTTTATTATGTTCAATGTGTATGCTCAGCGCGCAACTAATCCCAATCATATGGAGAAAGAGGCAAATCCCCTGCTGCACAGGGAGAATATGAAAGCCTTTGAATACATACTTCGCCTCTGCAAGAGCGGCCGCCCCTCTGTCTGGGCGGCATGGGGGGCGCTTATTGAAAAAAGAGGGTATCTCGCCGACTGCGTCTCCGATATGATAAAGATAGGAGAGAGATACGGCGCCGTCTGGTACACAGCGGGAGCGCGCTCAAAACGCGGCGGTCACCCGCACCACCCCCTGTACCTTAAATCGGAAACCCCTCTCGACCCCTTCGACGCCGCCGGGTATCTATGCAGCCTCCGCTCCGATCACCGCCCCTGACTCAGCTCTGATTTGACATTTCAAAAACCCTCAGCGCGGATATACCGCGCGGAGGGTTTTTGTCGCTTTTCGCCACCGCAGATGCAATATTTATTTAACTATGCCGTATTCCCGCATCAAAGCAATCCTTTTTCTGCCGATCCTGACAGCGTCGGAAGTACCGTTGTGTTTCCCGCCGCAGCGCGAAACAATAACCTCTTTGCCGTATTTGCAGATACGCCCCGCCCAGGCCACGGGAAGCAAAAACGGCATTTTTTCAAGATAAGTACATTTATACTGTCTGCGCATTTCATTAAGAGGCAGAAATATACTGCTAAGTATTCCGCTTCCCGCCTTTTCGCCTTTGTTTGCCGACGAAAACGCATTAAGTGTCATATTGCTGCTGTGTTTTCGGCTGAGTTCGGAGCCGCCGTAGATGCCGGCGCAAAGTATATCCTCCAATAGCCCCTCATAGTTGACATCACGGTTTTCCCAATGTTCAATATATCCCGACTTTACCGGGTCGAAAGTCAAAAACTTCCGACCGATGCAGAATACAGCCTCTGCAAACACATCCGCCCGTATTTGTCTGCATTTATCCAATACACTGTCCCAATCAATAAATGCGCCGAATTTATTGGCGTACAAAATAATGTCGCACACCTGACGGATACCGACGCCGCTGTGAATGAAATGCTTAAAAGCATGGCAAATCAGATACAGCAAGTGATCTGTGTGCCCTAAGGTGCAAATCTCGGTGCCGTTTACATCTGTGTTTATAAGCCTCCCGCCGATACCGTCGAAAAGCCCGTTAAAATGCCCATATGCCTGTGAGTCCGGAGAAAAAAGCGAAGTATGAGCTTCTATTTTCAAAGGACTTCCCTTTTTTATATATGTGATTTCAAAATCGCCGGAATTCACATCGTCCTCAGTATACATTCCGTACCTGACCATTGCGTCGTGAAGCTTGGAAAACCCGTCGGAAGACACGAGAATATCCTCATCGCTTGAGTTGCGCAGATCAGGCAAAGGATAAAGGCTGCGGCAAACAATTCCCTTCAAAACGCACGGAGTCAACCCTTCGCCTTTCAAAAAACTGATAAGCTTCAAGAACTCATCGGTTTTCACGGTCTGTATCATCACGCTCTGCATAGCAAGCTGCTTGTACGGCAAAAGCACCGTTTTCGCAGCCTTTGCCGCCGGGCACCCGTAAACCGCATTATAACCCATAGGAAGAATACCGTGCAAATCAAACAGAGAGAACAGCTCCGTCCACTCTTCCGCGCTGATCTCATCCTGCCAATTTACACTTTTATTCTCCAAAGATGCTCCAGCCGCATCCAGGAATAGCCTGTAAACTTCCTTCATTAAACTTTTCTCCAATATTTTCGCATAAGTTACCGCACAAAATTCCGAAGGAGCTCCGTATAAACAAAACCGTAGATACTTACTGACAGTTTCACATAACTGAACTACTTTCAATTACTGTTGCACCGATAATTCCAAGCGGCATGCTGATGTACAGTCCCAATTAAAGAAAAAACTGAAAAATGTAATTATTTCTGATGTATACTGTACCCGCTTTTTCTCATTTTCCCTTAAAAACCATACCATTTGTTCAGAATCAATCGTCAACCCGACGCCGTCTTTTTCTGACAGTATCGATGACATATACAAATCAAAAAAACACTAATCAGGAAGATCATTTAAAAGAGACTTTATCACATCTGTCAACTTTGTGCTGGAAATGCCGTCGGTGTGCGGCAAATATACAATTTCAACTCCTAAAGGCGAAAACTGCTCCTCATATTTATTCCACTGCGGAGTTCCTTTCCAATCCGAGCCGACAAACATCCTGTCAAACCTATATTTTTCCCATGCGGACAATTTGTTTTTATCGTACTGCGGAACAACCTCATCAACATACTTCAACGCAGAGACTATTTCTGCTCTTTCCTCATAAGGAATTATCGGCGTTTTATTTTTTTCTTTACGGACAAGCTCGTCCGTGCTGACACCGACAATCAAATAGTCGCATTGTTCCTTTGCTCGGCGAATAACATTCAAATGTCCTATGTGAAACATATCGTAAACGCCTGTTGTATATCCGATTATCTTTTTCCCCATTTAAATTTTCACCTTCACAGTAGCTTTTAAACTTTAGCTCAATATCCTTCAAAGATTGAATTAACAGAAATAAGCCGTTTTTTTATTGTCGTACGCCGATATAATTATACTTATTTTGCATTGTGGCAAATATACTCACATACCCTTTCTGCCGCGTGACCGTCTTCAAAGCTTCCGATTGTTTTCATAAACTCTTCGAGCTCTTTCTGATATTCTTTACTGTCAAAACTGTTCAACCTATCGCATAGGTCGTCCATACTTTTTGCAATCGGAAACGGTAATTTTGTAATATCAAAATATAATCCGCGCTCTTTTTCAAGATATTCCTCCAAATCGGGAACATACAGTAAGCAAGGCTTTTCAGCTATTGCCATATCAAACATACATGAAGAATAGTCCGTTATGAGAATATCTGCCGCCGCAATAAGCTCCTGCATATCAGGATATTTGCTCATAGAAATTGCGCCGTCAGGAACTACGGAAGCAAGAACATTCGGATGCAAACGCGCACCGACAACCCATTCGCTTCCCAAAGTTTCTTTCATCCTCTCAAAATCCATACCCAGAAAATCAGACGGTTTATTTGAACGGAATGTCGGCGCATATAAAATCAATTTGCCGTCAGCCGGGATATTATAATACTCAAATACCTTTTTCTTCGTGTCATCCGTACTGTTAATCAGAACATCACAGCGCGGTGTGCCGCTTTCTAAGATCTCCCCGTCATACCAAAAAGCGCGTTTGAAAATTTCCGTACTGAATTTGCAGCCTGACAGCAACAAATCAATCTTCTTTGAATCTTCTTTGCACGTCTCAATATAGCTTGAATCAAAATGCTCCGCCGCGTCTCCCTCGATTTTTTTCAACCTTAATGAACTGTGCCATGTCTGAATATAAATTTGCTCCGCTCTTTTCTTCCAACAGTACGCGGCGCCGGTGCGCATATTACAAATGACAAACTTTGCAGTATGAAGCTCTTTGAGATATTCTGTCGAAAAGTAATAAACAATTCTAACCCTTCTGTCCAACCCTTCGGGTATAGCCGCACCATGCTCAAACACCCAGACCAAATCAAACTCTCCGGGATGATTTTTCAAAATATACTCAGTAATATATTTCGGACTGCATCCGTATTGTTTGAAGCTGTTCGCCCATAGAATAATCTTATTTTTCTGCAAGGGGAGACGCCTGTAATACCAAATAAGAATGTCATGCCGAAATTTTTTAATCCTGTTTATCAACTTCATTATTTTTCATTATCCCTTTGAAATTCTTAACCACATCAAAAAGATATTTAAACTCCTCACTTCTGAAATACAACAAGAATATAACGCCGTTTGAAATCACAAATGCAACAATAGCTTTCAGCATCACCCACAGAATGCTGCTGTCCGGAATATAGCCCGTAATAAACCAGCAAAGCGCACCTATGGCAATAAACAATACCGCTTTCTTAATATAGTCGATGTAATACGGAATCGGCGAGGTATGCATACCGCGCTTAAAAACCAAATACGGATCAAACCATACATTTGTTGTAAGCCTTGCGACCGCCGTACCCCAAAGCACACCTGTAAGTCCCCACCATTTTGCAAATATGATAGAAACGACAATGTTAATAACTGCAGAAATTATCGGTCTCCATTTACCTTCGACAAAAATTCCCATCGTCTGCCGATAATTAAACGGGGCGAATAGCATACCTCCGATATAAACATTCAAAGCGATTATCAATGAGGTTGACAGCGGCAATACATATTCATCGCCGATCCATATATGTATGAACGGAGTCATGCATATAAACAGACAGATTGAGCAAACGGCATAAAACCAGAATGTCGCTAAATTAAGAACATTAAAAATATGCAGCTTTTTATCGTCGCTTTCTTTTGCGTTCAAATTACCGATACTGGCGGTAAGGTTACTAAATATACTTGATAAAAATCCGCTGACAGTGGAAGTGAGCAAGGTATAGTTTGAATAAATACCGACTTTTACAATTCCGACAAAAGATGAAATAATAATATTATCGGTCGAATTCAATGCAAGCGTTCCGACCTTATACAAAATGAGAGCTTTAACATTATCCGTTATTTTCTTCAGCTCGGGTTTAGACAGCGGAGTATAATCCTTTCTGTTCAAAAAAGGATACTTTTTGACGGTATATATATACATAATAATGTTTGGAATAAATCCGAATAAAATTTGAATACCCAAGTACACGAAATAGTTTCGGAAAATCAGGAGCGTGACCACCTGAAACACGCACATTATTATGTTAGAAGTAAAGGAAACTCCGTTTAATACATAATTTTTCTGGCATGCAGTAACAAAACTGCTTCTATATGCAAATAAATATGAAATCGCCGAATTTATCACATAGAGAGCATATATAATACGAATATTTGGAATACTGTCTATGTCTTTTATTATATACGGAAGCAACGGCAAAATTGATAAACCGACCACCATCACAAAGACAAATAAAAGTCGGTAAACCTTCCCGTAAAGCTTCATTAGTGCGCAGATTTTATCTTCGTCTTTTTCTGCTATCGGTTTATATAAGCTGAATATAATCGCTTGACCGATACCTAATTCGGCAAATGATAATAAAGTAAGTATATTGGAAAAAAGGCCGCTGACACCTAAATAGGTTGAACCCAAAACATTGATAAAAACCGTTCTTGTTATAAAGCCGGTTATCGTTATAATCAGCTGCCCCGCCAAACCTGTAACGATATTATTTATAGAATTTTTAATTCTCAAATAAAAAACTCCCCGAATGAAAATTTAACCTTTCAAGCTTATGGCCACTTCTGAAGCGCTAATGCTTTCTCAAATTACTATAAAAACCATAAAACCAAATAAGATGATAATTCATACACATCATTTTGAAAACCAATAAAAGCTTTCCCTTTATTTCGCCGTACTTTTTTATGCTTTCTTTATTATCGGCAAACTGCCTTTTAATAGTACTAAGCGCCTCTTTATCACCTGATTTTTTTGCGTCGCAATAAAGCATAACAATAGCGGTAAACAACCGCGTATATTCGAAGCGCAGTAAATCATTCAGCTGCAGTTTCTGCAATGCTTCAATTCTTTTTTGAATCACTTGAAATATATCTAATTTTCTGCGGTTGAAGCTTGTATGTACAATGCTGTTTTCACGCATTACATAGTAATACAAGCTGTCCGGTATATAAGTTACCGTTAAAGGCTGTGTAAACGCCTGGGTACACCACATTTCATCCTCGTGCTGTATATCAATAAACGGAATGCGAAGCAATAAGTCTTTTTTATACAGCTTAGTACAGCCTGACGCATACTCACCGCCGGTTTTATATAAATTTTCAAATAATTCTCTCGGTGAACTTGCCTGAAAAATCTCTTGACCCGTGGCCGTTTCCTGCGGAGCTTTGTCCTTTTGAACCTCTGTGTAACGGAACTGAATAATATCCGATTTATATTTTTCCGCCGCTTGCAAAACGGTACTCACGGCGTTTTTATTAAGATAATCGTCTCCGTCAAGAAACATTACATATTCCGAAGAGGCTATATTAACCCCGCAGTTTCTCGCCGAGGAAAGACCGCCGTTTTCTTTGTGTATAACCTTTATTCTTTTGTCCGTTTTTGCAAAGCTGTCACATAGCTCTCCGCTTCCGTCGGTCGAACCGTCATCCACCAGAATAATATCAATATCCGACTCCGACTGCTTGATTGCGGATTCTATTGTTTTTTGCACATAATTATGTACATTATAAACCGGAATAATAATCGATGCTTTAGCCATAGATTCTCTCACAAACTGTTAATAAGTTGAAGCTCATCGAACAGAGTCTCAATAATCGGGGACTCGTCCCCTGCAAAGCCCTCCAGCTCCGGCACATAAACCGCGCCGTCGACCCTGTCATATGCAAAACACACTTTGTTTTTCAGGGGCAGAGCCATAAACGCTTCAATATCTTCTTTTGAACAACCCTCACGCTGAGATAGCTTAAAAATCATCTTTTCCGGATTGATCCGTTTTGCCCGCCGATACCATTTCTCAGCAGCTTCCTGCTCGGAACGGTAATGCATAAAATATATTTCAATATCGCCCAGTTTTGCAACAGGGTATTTTTCCTTGTCTTTAAGTGCGTAGTAGTATGAAGCACTCTCCCAGGGAATAAACTCAAGCTGTAATTCCATGTAACGCTCCCAGTCGGAACACAGCTTTACAAAATCATGCCCCAAAATATAAAGACCTACCGTAGGACTGCGGTACTCAAGCCCGTACTTTTGATAAATCGCACCGCCCCAGCAATTGTTTGATATAATCGAGAAATCTTTATTTTTCAGATTTTGTTTCAGCAGCTTTTTCCGAGCCCCTGACCCAATTCTCACAAAAATTCCCCGTCCCAGTCTTTCAATGCCATATATTACGGGATTGATTCCGCACTGCGCCGCAATTCTGAGAGCCGACGCCCCATTGAACTTCGATAACAATCCTTTTATAACCGCATTGAAACTGTTCTTCAGGATCTTATCGGCATATTTTGCTGCAATACGGTTTTTCTTACGAACAAGTGCAAAAAACGATGCGAGTTCAATTACATTATTAACATTTATGTCGAAATTACCGTTACAGTAGGATATATATGATTCAAATCCGCTGCCGGTTGGCGCAATACCGATTGATTTCATCTGACGCTCTTTCAGCATTTGCAGCTGAGTCAAATTTGCTTCAGAAGGTCTCTGTGTCACCTGTTCAGGATGTATTCGGTATTTCAAAAGTATAATCGGCAAGGATGCGATTTCATATAACTCCGCTGTGCGCACCCACAAATCAAAATCTTCCATTTTGTTGAACATATTATCATACTGAAGTTTATCTCTACCGAAGCATGATGCTCTCATCATAACTGCAGGATGTGCAAAACAGTTTCCAAACAACAAGTCGACTTTTAAGTGCTCATAATCTGTTGAGAAATAACGTTTGGCGCTTTGCGCGCCGAACAGCTCTATTGCCGCGCCTAAAACCGCCGTATTAGTGTTAATACTCATATATTCAACTTGTTTCTCAAGCCGTTCCGGCAGAGAGATATCATCGGAATCCATACGGGCAATAAACTCTCCGGTTGCCAAGTCCAAACCGCGGTTCAGTGTCGCCGCCACACCCAAATTGTGTTCATTCTGATAAAAACGAATTCTTTTATCTGTATTGCTTTTTATGATCTCTGCTGTACGGTCAGACGAACAGTCATCAATAATAATAAATTCAAAATCCTCAAATGTCTGATTGAGAATACTGTCAATCGCTTCTCCTATGTACTTTTCGGCATTATATGCCGGCATAACTATACTTACTTTTGGCATAATATTACTCCCTCTTGCTGGCCTCTATCCACTTTATGTCCTCTTTACAATATCAAATTGATTCTACATCTATCATCGTATAATTCAAAATATGTCATATACGTTATCACATTAGTCAAATTGCTTATGCCCACCTAATGACAGTATTGTTAATTACTGCGTTCCATTTTCTTCAGAAGGTCATGAATAATAGCAGCAATATCCAGCCCTTCATAATATCTTTTTGCCGCATCTCTATAGGCTCCATAGTTATCACTAATGGTATCCAACGCACATAGAACAGAATCCTTGTTGCTGAAATCAACAAGCTCACCACATTGATTCGTTAAGATTTCAAATCGCAAACCCGGAATATCATTTGCAATTACTGGCAGACCAAGCCCAGTATATTCATAGATTTTATTTGGAGCACAGAATATTGCATTCAAGCCCTGAATACTGTTTATACTGACGTAATTTAAAACACCGATATCTGCATATCTTGCAACTTCCAAGTGTACTGGAGGGTCATATGCCCCCAAGTAAAGGATACTTTTACTTTTTGCACGAAGCTGATTCAAATATTCCGATTGTCTACCTATGATAGCAAAGATATATCGGTCACTGTCATCCAATGCAGACACAATTCCATCCAATGGACGTTCCTGTCCAATCCCTCCCATGTACAATACGATTTTTTTGCCTTCTGCCTTTTTCGTTTTGATTACTTCGATTGCACTCTGAGCTGCTTCAGGAAGGCTCCCCTTATAGGGTGCTATTTCTGATTTATTCGGTAAAATAATAGGCAGTTTTTTTAGACGATACCGGCTTTTCATAATGTGGGCACGGCAATACTCTGGTACAACTACAAATTCTGCAGCTTGCGCTGCTCGCCTAATATTTCTATTTGCAAAAGTATCTTCATGCAACTCGTAAATTGAAAAAGCATAGTTCTTTATCCCTTTTAAGAACTTACAGCCAGACAATATAACTGTCATTTCGTTTACTACCCACAGGTATCCTCCTTTATGTAATTCTTCTTTAATTAGCTTTGATAGTCTTCGTGCAAAATAACGCTTAATTAACGTATCCAGCCTGAACAATAATCCAGAGATACCTTTTATGTACTTAATTTTTCTTTGCAAGCTAATTTCCTTTTTATATAAATATTTATTCCTGACATTCTTTAGCTGTAGCTTTGTCAGGTAGTCAGAAGGAAATATTGTAATACATACCACTTCATGCCCCATATCGTTCAACCGTTTTAGTAAATCGATTGTCGGGGGCATCCACTCTATACGTTCAAAAGTCGGCAT
>JBJDYY010000126.1:0-3364 GCA_051867715.1 Candidatus Avispirillum sp. | reverse complement strand
CTGAAAATCTGCGGCGAGGGCAATCTTAAAGATGAGCTTACGGAATATGCCCGTCAGCTTGATATTGACTCAAGCGTTACATTTGCCGGCGCCGTCCCCCACGACAAGCTGCTGTCTGAAATGAGCCGCTCCGTATGCTATGTGATGACCTCCGTTACAGAGGGCTTTCCCATGGTGCTTCTGGAGGCGCTGTATACCGGCACTCCGTCGGTAGCATTTGATGTTCGCGTAGGGCTTGACTCCCTTATCGAAGACGGCAAGACAGGATATATCGTTAAAGACCGTGACGAGGACGTCTTTTCCGACAGAATTTGTCAGCTTATCGAAAATCCGGAGCTTCGGGATTCTATGAGCAAAAGCTCCGCGGAGCACGCATCGGATTTTTCCGAAGAAAACATAATGAAAAAGTGGTTTGAGCTTATAGACGGCAAAACCGAATAATAGCGACTGTCAAAGTGCAAGAGTCCGTGATATATCAGTTATTCTTATCACAGCACAGATCATACCCGCATAAAATCCATTGCTTACGGAATAATCGGTTTAAGGGAGAAAACATGATGTCGCTCACACTTACCCAAAACAGTTATTGTATATCAATAACACCCATAGATGATTTTGATCTGCAAAAAACTTTAGAATGCGGGCAGTGCTTCAGAGCTGTAAAAAACGGTGATAAAAAATATATAGTTTTGGCCAAAGGCAAAGTAATTGAAATCGAACAGATCGGTAACACAATCAGTATTTTCAATTCAACAGTGGAAGATGTTCGGGAAATATGGTTGGATTATTTTGATCTCAATCAAGACTACGGAATTATATATAAACAGATAAGATCATTTAACAAAATGGCAGCCGTAGTTGATTTTTCATATGGGATTCATATACTAAAGCAAGAATTATGGGAAATGATAACTTCTTTTGTTTTAAGCTGCAGGAATTCAATCAGCGGCGTTAGCAAAGCCATAAATCTGTTGTGTGAAAACTACGGCACTCCGACTGAATATGAAGGCAAAAAATATTATTCTTTTCCGGATATAAGCATTTTAAGGCAAATTTCCATTGAGGAATTTGAAAAATTAAAGTTCGGATACAGATCGAAGTACCTGCATTACATATATCAAAACTTCCCCGCCGATTATGAATTAAAGGATATTTCGCGCGAGCTGCTCATATCGATGCCCGGAATAGGCAATAAGGTTGCCGACTGCGTTATGCTTCATAGCGGAATAAGCCGAACTGCTTTCCCTGTTGATATCTGGGTAGCAAGAGGGTTGAACACGGTTTTTGGCTTCAGTGAAAGCGATTATTCCAAGCAATCCGAATTTGGGAAAAGAATGTTCGGAGAATTATCCGGTTACGCTGAAATATTGCTTTTCTACTATTCACGAATGAACAAGTTATGCTGATTAGCGGTTCAAAGCAATTCTGACAGAAGCGCCAAAGTTATCTTGAGGATTTGAAATGTAATGACAAAAAAGCATCCGTATGGTTACAGCCGTACGGATGCTTTTTCATATTTCAACTTTGTGACAGTAAAAACCTATATGTGTTTTTTAACACGGCTTAGCGACGGTTTTTGAAAGTATATAATCTGCCACACCTTCAACGTTCAGCTTGCTTGTGTCAATCATTTCTCCCGTAATTTCGCTGCGGTAAGCGTTCATACATCTGTCAATCTGCTGTTCTGCCCAGGAATCACTGCCTTCACCCCGGCCCATAAGGCGGTCAACAATCGTCTCTCTCGGCGCGTACAGTATAAAATGCTTTATTTCTATGCCGTCACGCTGCAGTTTCCCGATAATTTGATTGTAATATTCCGCATTTACTATGGTCATCGGAATAATAATGTGACCGTCATAGTTTTGATACATGTATTTAATTATTTGATAATTAAGGCTTCTCCAGATTTCTATATCCTGAAAATCACCTTTGCGCTTTAATGTATCGGGAAAGTTATCCCAAAGAAAGTATCCCGCCTGTTCTGGGTCGTAAATGTGTGAATTTTCCAACAGACTGTGCAATCTGTTTGCTGTTTCTGTTTTGCCGGCGCCGAAGCAACCGTTTAGCCATATTATCATAAGCAACACCTCCGCAAATCATTCCGGACTTTTGAAAAATCATATATAATAAAATCTTTACCACCCGGATACTATCAGCGAAAACCTATGAGTTAATCGGAGTCTCCCGCTTCCCCTGCCTCCCAGAATCGGGATATTGCGGTATTGAGGGAGTACGGGTCTCCCGTATATTTTATATGCCGCCAACTTTTGGGGAACAGCCGGTATGTCGCGGGCTCGGCGTATCTGTCGTCCACAAGCACCACCACTCCGCGGTCTGTCTCGCTTCTTATAACGCGCCCCGCCGCCTGCTGCACCTTTATCATGGCGGGATAAGTGTATGCGTAGTCCTTGCCGCATTCACGGGTCTTCTCAAAATATTCGCTGAGGATATTAAGCTCCGAGCACATTTTAGGCAGTCCCGTGCCCACAATTACGGCGCCAATAAGCTTTTCGCCTTTCAGATCAACACCCTCGGAAAAAGCTCCGCCCAAGACGCAGAAGCCAACCAAAGTCTCGCCGCCGCCCTTTGAAAAAGCCTCCAGAAACCTGCCTCTCTCGCTGTGTCCCATACCTCGGGACTGAACAATGCATTTTATATCCGGCGCTATTTCGGCAAAAATCTGCGCAACCTGCGCCATAAATTCGTATGACGGGAAATACACCATATAATTTCCCTCTTTTGCCTCGCAGACCGCCAGAATGACCTCCGCTATCTCATCGTAACTGCCTTCTCTGTCCGCGTAGCGGGTGCTTACGGTGTCAAAAGCAAGCAAACACAGATTTTTTGGGTCATAAGGCGAGTCAAGTTCAAGACACGCAGCGTGCGCGCAGCCCAGCACATCGGCAAAATACTCCATAGGCGTAAGGGTAGCCGAAAACAGAATAACGCTGCGTGCCGCCGTCATCATATTGTTAAGAAGCGGAGATGGGTCAAGGCAACGGGAGTATACATTAAGCCTACCGTCTATAAGCTCGCAGTAAAAGGCAAAGCCTTTGTCAAACAGCATTGCGCTGCGCACAAACTCCGCCGCAGACTGGACAGCCTCTTCCAGCAAAGCCGCCACCGCCTCATCCTGCACCTCGGTCACTCCCGCGGCTCTCACAAACTGAGTCAGCGCCTCCGGAAGGCCGGGCAGCATTTGAGTCGAAAGCCGACAGCCAACGCTTTGCCCTTCTTCAAGCCGCTCTTCACTGCGGCACAGAGCGGTTATCTCTTTAAGCTTTTTTATAACTGCGCCGATGCCGTCAAGCAATGGCGCGTTCCCCCGAAAAGTCTCATTTCCTATTTTATACAGCTTTATAAA
>JBJDYY010000125.1:0-3380 GCA_051867715.1 Candidatus Avispirillum sp. | reverse complement strand
TAAGGAGTCCATCAGCGATGAATAACCTTTGCGCCGACATCGGCTGGAACAGCATAAATCACGAGGGCGAGCAGCTTTGCGGCGACCATGTGGATATAGTGGAGCAGAGCGAAAACTCCACGGTTATCGTGCTTGCCGACGGACTGGGAAGCGGTGTAAAGGCCAGCATACTTTCCACCCTTACCTCCAAGATTATCTCCACTATGATGGCGGAGGGATTGCCGCTGGAGGACTGCGTTTCCACAATCGCGGCCACTCTGCCTATATGCTCCGTCAGGGGAGTTGCTTATTCCACCTTTACCATTATCCATATCATAGAAAACGAAACGGCGGAGATAATCCAGTACGACAACCCCAATGTAATCCTGCTTCGGGATTTCAAGGTGTCCGACTATCCTAAAACGGAGCTGAATATCGACTCCAAAAAGATATACAAATCTACCGTCAAGCTTCAGGAAAACGATATATTCGTTGCCATGAGTGACGGCTGTCCCCACGCCGGAATAGGTCTTGCCTACAATTTCGGCTGGCGTGAGACGGAAATTGCGGACTTTATGGAGACTATAGCTCCGGCGGGCTATACGGCAAAGACTTTGTCAACCATGCTTGTGGACGAATGCAACAAGCAGTACGGCTTCCACCCCGGAGACGACGCCACAGCCTGCGTTGTGCGTATCCGCAGACGGGAGCCTATGAATCTTCTGTTCGGACCTCCCCGCAACCGTGACGACTGCGACCGTATGATGTCCCTGTTCTTTTCCAAAGAGGGCAAGCATATTATCTGCGGCGGCACCACCTCCACCATTGCTTCAAAGTATCTGGGCAAGCCCCTGAAAGCCAGCCTGTCCTTTGAGAACAGCGATGTGCCTCCCATAGCGGAGATAGAAGGCGTCGACCTTGTGACCGAGGGCGTTATAACGGTGAACCGGGTGCTGGAATACGCCAAGGACGCCATAGGCGCCAACGAAAAATACGAGCAGTGGAGTCTGGGGCGGGACGGAGCCTGCATGATATGCAGACTTTTGTTTGAGGAAGCGACGGACATAAACTTTTTCGTAGGCAGGGCGGTAAACCCCGCCCATCAGAACCCCGACCTGCCCATCAATTTCAATATAAAAATGAACTTGGTGGAGGAGCTTTCCGACTGCCTGAAAAAGATGGGCAAGCGGATAAAGGTAAGCTATTTCTGATAAAGGTGAACTAAAATACAAAGGAACGGTAATTATGCGCAAATTCGATACAAAGGTACAGCATCTTAAGTACAAGGTACTGAGAGAGGTAGCAAAGCTTGCATGGAACGACACCCTGCTTGACAATGTAATGGACATTCCCAAGACCATCGTGCCGGGAAAGACTCCCACCATGCGCTGCTGTGTGTATAAGGAAAGAGCCATACTTTCCGAGAGGGTAAAGCTTGCCATGGGCGGAGACAGGGACAACCCCAATGTGATTGAAGTCATTGACATTGCCTGTGACGAATGTCCCATGGGCGGCTTTGAAGTGACCAACGCCTGCCGCGGCTGTCTTGCGCACCGCTGCGAGGATGTATGCCGCTTCGGCGCCATCTCCTTTGACGAAAATCATGTGGCGCACATTGACAAGAGCAAATGCCGTGAGTGCGGTGCGTGCTCAAGGGTGTGCCCCTACACGGCAATCATCAGCCGCAAGCGTCCCTGCGAGAATGCCTGCAAGATTAAGGCAATTACCATGAACGAGGACAAAGCGGCGGCAATTGACAACGACAAGTGCATCGGCTGCGGCGCCTGCGTATATCAGTGTCCTTTCGGAGCCATAACGGACAAGTCATTTATTCTTGACGTTATCGACATTATCAAGAAGAGCAACAAAAACAAGGACTATAAAGTCTACGCCCTTGTGGCGCCCTCCATTTCCAGCCAGTTTACGTATGCAAAACTGGGGCAGGTGATAACCGGGCTAAAGGAGCTTGGCTTCCATACCGTTGTGGAAGCGGCACTGGGCGCGGATATGGTAGCCTTTGCCGAATCCGAGGAGCTTCACGAAAAGGGATTTCTGACCAGCTCCTGCTGTCCTGCATTTGTAAGCTATATTGAAAAGACCATGCCGGAGCTTGCACCTTATATTTCTCACAACCTGTCTCCCATGGCGACTATTGCCAAATACATAAAAGAGCACGAGAGCCCCTGCAAGGTAGTTTTCATCGGACCCTGCACCGCGAAAAAGGCAGAGGTTAAGAAAAAGAGCGTCAGCCCCTATGTTGACGCCGCCATGACCTTTGAGGAGCTTCAGGCGCTGTTTGACAGCCGCGATATTGATATAACGGGGCTTTCCGATGGCGTGCTTGACAATGCTTCCTATTTCGGAAGAATTTTCGCCCGCTGCGGCGGACTTGCCGACGCAGTTGCCGAGGGACTCAAGGAACACGGTTACGATGACTTTGAACTGAAAGCCTGCTCCTGCGACGGTATCGAAGCATGCCGCACGGCACTGCTGAAAAAGAAGAAAGGCGTCCTTGACGCAAACTTCATAGAGGGTATGGCTTGTATCGGCGGCTGTATCGGCGGCGCGGGCTGCCTTACCCACGGCGAAAAGAACAAAGCCGAAGTGGATAAGTACGGCAAAGAAGCCTACGAAAAAACCATTACCGACGCTATATCTGTTCTGGAAAAATAGTATTAAATAGAATGTGGGGCTCCGCCCCGTACCCCGATAAATATATGCGAGGCTCTGCCTCGCGCACCGCTTAGTACCTTTTTTGAGAAAAAGGTACTAAGAACCCCAAAAAACTTTTAATTAGGGAAAAATCCCCCGCAGGGGAGCCGCGATAGCGGCAAGCGAGAAAGAGCGCAGAAGAAAGTTTACTTTCTTCTGCGCTCTTTCTAACGCTTTACGGACGGTTTCACCGTCCGCCCCTGCGATTGAATGTTCAATTTGCTTTTCTTTCCTTCTGTGAGTAGCTTCAAGTCTGCTATCGACACGCTCATTAGCGTTGCTTACGGTCTGCCGCGAAACTTGAAATTTAGGCTAACGGCGCAAGCTTTCTATACTTAGTCGAATGTGTTGTGCCCTTTCAACGTGGCGATTTGATGTTCTTCAGTGTCGAGAAGAGGGGAGAGATTCTAAAGAGAGGGGAGAAGATACATCGTCTCCCCTCTCTTTAGCCGTGCGGGAAGGCTCGGAGGGGCTGCTGACGGGACAGCAGTCCCTCCGAAAAATCCTTTCTTCACTTCTGTCAACTAACAATCAAATCTGAAATACCAAAACCATTATCTATTTCGCAAAACTTGCCTTCTGTGAGTAGCTTCAAGTCTGCTATCGACACGCTCGTTAGCGTTGCTTAGTTTCCGCCGCGAAACTTGAAATTTAGGCTAACGGCGCAAGCTTTCTATACTTAGTCGAAT
>JBJDYY010000124.1:0-3394 GCA_051867715.1 Candidatus Avispirillum sp. | reverse complement strand
GGCAAGCCTTTTTCTCATATATTCATTTAATTCCGAAGTAGCTCTCAAGCATGGGCTCAAGCACCTGTCTCATAAGCTCATAACCGGCGTGGTTTGGATGTATGCCCTCACGGCTGATTCCGTCGCGCAGGGTTAGCCCGTCTTCTTTTGTCAGATTGCTGTGGTAATCCACATATTCGGTGTTATACTCGACGGCAAGGTTTTTAAGCATTTCGTTGACACGGACGATAAGGGGATTGCGGTGCTCTGCATTGGGAATTCCGCTTCCGTGGGGTAGCACGGAGCAAAGCCACATATCAAATCCGTTTTTCTTTGCCTCGTCAAGCATATATCTCATATCGTCTTCAAACTCTTTTATAAATGCGACTTTCGATTCTTCCTTATAGTCCCCGGTTTCGGGGTCTTTTTCGTCTTCAATTGGCCAAAGGTTATTGCAGCCGATAAGCATAATGCACAGCTTGGGTTCAAGCTGAGTCACATCTGCAGAAAAGCGGCGGCGCATATACTTTGACATATCTCCGCCTATTCCGCGGTCAACTACAAAGCCGTATTTATGGTAAAATTGGTTTTCTTCCATAAAGTGAGTTATGGAATCTCCGGCGAAAACTATGGTGGGCTTTCTGTCGGAAAACACGATTTGCTCGTTCTTTATATCAAATTCACAGCGGCGGCTGTCTGCATCAACATGATGCTCCTCGTCTCCGAAGTTTCCCGGTAAAATAAGCTTCTTTTCTTCCATATGCTTATGCTTTATCTCCGTTTCTGTCGATAATTGGCGGTTGTCTCCGCTTTTCCTCGGTTATTGTAGCACAAAATATAATAATATTCAACGATTTATATGGATTTTGCTGTCGGTTTATGATAAAATTGAATTATGAACAGTAAAATACTTACAAAAAGCTTCTATCTTGAGGACGCTGAGACTCTTGCGCCGCGTCTTTTGGGAAAGATACTTGTGCGCAGGACTGAAGGCGGGATTATACGCGCCGCAATCACAGAGACAGAATGCTATAAGGGGACAGACGATACTGCCTGTCACGCTTCCCGCGGGAAAACTGCCCGCACTTCCGTAATGTTTGAGGAGGGCGGCAGGGCTTATGTGTATCTGTGCTACGGTATGCACAATATGCTGAATATTGTCACCGGTGCCCAGGGAGAGCCGCAGGCAGTGCTTATCCGCTCTCTTGCCAAAGTTCAAGGACCCGGCAGACTTACAAAAGCTATGGACATAACAAGAGAGCTGAACGGCGAGATTCTGTACGAGTCCGACAGGCTGTGGCTGGAGGACGGAGAGAGCCTTGAATATATGCAAACACCGCGTATCGGTATAGATTACGCTGATAAAAAGGACAGAGAAAGGCTGTGGAGATACATTGCAAAGTGATATAGATATTTATGCAAAGGAGCTGCAGTCTTTGATAGACAACTCCCAAAAAACCGTGTTTTTCGGCGGGGCGGGTGTATCTACGGAGAGCGGCATCCCCGATTTCCGCAGCAGGGACGGACTGTACAGCGAAAAGTACGGGGATCTGCCCCCTGAGACTATTATCAGCCGTACATATTTTGAAAAGAATCCCGACAAATTTTATGACTTTTTCAGGGATAAGATGCTGTACCCTCAGGCGCGTCCCAATGCAGCGCACAAAAAGCTTGCGGAGCTTGAAGCTTGCGGAAAGCTTTCCTGCGTTATTACGCAGAATATTGACGGGCTTCATCAGGCGGCGGGGTCAAGGCGAGTGTATGAGCTTCACGGAACGGTGCACCGCGGCAGGTGCGTGAGATGCAGCCGTTCATATGGCGTCGAATATCTGCGTATGGGGCATGTGCCGAAATGCGTATGCGGAGGAGTAATTTCTCCGGCTGTGGTTCTGTATGAGGATCCGCTGGATACCGATGTCTGTTCCGCGGCAATCGGGGAGATCTCTCATGCTGAGTTGATTATAGTTGCCGGCACATCTCTGACGGTTTATCCCGCCGCCGGTTTTCTTCAGTATTTCCGCGGAAATGAAATGGTGCTTATAAACAGAGATCCGACTCCCTGTGACAGAATGGCGGGGAAGGTATATCATTGCAGCGTAGGAGAGCTGCTGTCAAAAATCAAAGCATAGATTGTTTTCAACTATTTGAGAGGAGGCGCGGGTGTGCGTATTTCCGTTGACCGAGAAAACAATATAATATGCGTGCCCTGCGAGGAGCTGGCTCATTTTGCGCGCACCAGAAAAAGACAGACAAAGCTTTCCTTTGCCGAGTGCGACGGGGAGCTCGGCACCGCTGCTTCGTTTTCTCAAAAGCTTTCCTATACTGTCAGCGAGGAAGGCGTGGATTTTACAGTAACGGGACGGGCGGATGTTATATACGGTGAGGGAAGTGAACGCACTCTTGAAATTTTTTCCGAAAGGAGCAGAGTGAGCTCCCGCACAAATCCCGCCGGGGATCCCGAATTTATGGCGCGGGGCGTTCTGCTTGCATATATGCTCTGCCGCGTCGAAAAGCTTGATTATGTTGTGCTTCGGCTTACATACACTACCGGAAAAGGCGGCGTTGCCAAAAGCTTTGCGGCAAGGCTGTCTGCATCTTTTCTTGAAAATATGTCTCAGGCGCTGTTTTCACGCTCCATTCCTTTTATTGAAATTGAGGCGGAAAAGCTGCTGTGTCAGAAGACCGCTTTGGGAAACCTTGCTTTTCCGTACCGCAGTATCCGTGACGCTCAGAGGGAGTTTATAGGCGAGGCTTACCGTGCAGTAAAAAACGGTGAGCGGCTTATAGTTTCGGCTCCCACGGGAGTGGGAAAGACCATATCCGCCCTTTATCCGTCCCTGCGCGCTTTGGGCCAGGGGGAAATCGACAAGATATTTTATCTTACCGCAAAAACTCCTACCGGCAAGGCCGCGGCTGACGCCTGCCGTGTTATTTCCTCTCAGGTGCCGACGCTTCGCTGTATTACAGTGATTGCAAAAGAGCGGCTGTGCCCTATGAGCGGGGCGGCGGGAAAGCTCAGGGACAGAAGACGGTGCAGAATATGCCCGCTTATGGATGAAGTGGGCAGGATACCTTACGAGGAGCGCAGAGATTCGGCGGTGCTTGAGCTTCTGCGCGGCTACCGTGTTATTGATACGGAAACAGTGCAAAGCACGGCGGCAAAATACCACCTTTGCCCTTACGAGCTGTCCCTTGATGTCAGCGAGTATTGCGAGGTCGTTATATGCGATTACAACTACGCTTTCGACCCGTCTGTCCGTTTCAAACGGTATTTTGTCGACGGCGGCAGCAGGCAGGAGAAGTATGTATTCCTGGTAGACGAGGCGCATAATCTTCCCGACAGGGCAAGGGAAATGTACTCGTCGGGACTGGACGCCGCACCTTTTATAAAGCTGTATAAAATAGGAAATGAGAC
>JBJDYY010000123.1:1815-3420 GCA_051867715.1 Candidatus Avispirillum sp. | reverse complement strand
AGCCGTGCAGGGTGGCTCGGAGGGACTGCTGCCGGGACAGCAGTCCCTTCGAAATATTCTTTACTTTATTCTTGTCAACTAACAATCAAGTCTGAATTCCCAAAAACACTATCAATTTCGTAAAACTTTCTTTCTGTGGGTAACTTCAAATCTGCTATTGACAATTTTTAGGGTGTCAAATTATTTCCTCTCTTTAGCCGTGCAGGGAGAGCCCTGCGGGACTGCTGACGGGTCAGCAGTCCCTTCGAATAATCCTCTCTTCATTTATGTCAGCAAATAATCAAATCTGAATTCAATTCCGATAATGAGGTTTTTCATAGGGATAAAATAATCCCCTATACTAAAATTCCGTAAAACACTATCCATTTTGCGAAATATATGGTATACTGTAATAAGAAGAACCGATAATTCTGTATGCAAAAGCGCCGACGCACTTTTGCCGACTTTTTGCGCACAGAAAATTTACGGAGGTCTTATGTCTCTTGACAACACGCATTTCGGCGCTGTCCGTATAGGTGAAATGCTCCGCGGCAAAAAGAAGCTGTTTTTCGATGGCATCGGCGGAGTCAGTATGTGCTCTCTTGCACGAATTTCAAAACTGCGCGGCTATGAGGTGTCCGGCTATGACCGGGCAAAAACAAAAGTCACCGAGGATTTGGAAAAAGAAGGTATTACCGTATTTTACGAGGGAAGCGCAGCGCATCTCGACGGCTGTGACGCCCTTATATACACAGTAGCCATTCCGGCAGACAATCCCGAATACAGCACCGCTCTCGCTTCCGGCATTCCCTGCATATCAAGGGCAGATTACCTCGGCTATCTTATGTCCGGGTACGGCTGCCGCATAGGCATTTCCGGTATGCACGGAAAGTCCACCACCACCTCCATGACGGAGACTGTGTTTACGGCGGCGGGACTTGACCCCACCGTAAGCTGCGGTGCCCTTATGAAGGATGTGGGCAGCGCGCACCGTATCGGAAAAGAGGACTATTTTATATTTGAAGCCTGCGAGTATATGGACTCGTTTCTTGACTTTTACCCCACTGTGGCAGTCATTCTCAATATTGAGATGGATCATGTGGACTATTTTCACTCCATGGAGCAAATTCGCGCTTCCTTCAGGGCATTTCTGGACCGTACCGACGGCGGCACGGCTCTGGTAAACTGCTGTGACGACGATGTAATGAAGGCGGCGGAGGGCTTTGAGGGCTCTCTCGTTACCTTCGGTGTGGGTGAGCGCGGCGCTGACTACTGCGCGGATAATATTACCTTTGACGCAGGCTGCGGCAGATTTGACATATTTTTCAAAGGCGAGCTGCTTTGCCACGCCGAGCTGTCTGTTCCCGGTGCGCACTGCGTCTGCGACGCGCTTGCCGCCGCTGCCGCCGCTCATATATGCGGCGCGGCGCCCGAGGATATAAGCCGCGGACTTTCCCTGTTTCAGGGGGCGGGCAGGCGTATGGACGACTGCGGAAATGCCGCCTGCGGCGCCCGTATCTTTTCCGACTATGCCCATCATCCCACGGAAATCGCGGCAACGCTTTCCGCCGCCGCCGAAATGGGTTACGGCAAGGTGTTCTGCGTTTTTCAGCCTCACACCTACTC
>JBJDYY010000123.1:0-1715 GCA_051867715.1 Candidatus Avispirillum sp. | reverse complement strand
CCGCCGAAATGGGTTACGGCAAGGTGTTCTGCGTTTTTCAGCCTCACACCTACTCTCGTACGGGAAAGCTGTTTTACGATTTTGCCGACGCTCTGTCGGGCAAAGCGGGTGAGATTGTGCTGTCCCCTATTTACTCCGCAAGAGAAAAAAACGATGGCAGCGTCTCCTCTCCCATGCTTGCCGAGGCTGTAAAGGCACGCGGGCAAGACTGCCGCTACTGCGATACTTTTGAAGAAATTTCCGCATACCTTAATAAAACCGCGTCTGCGGGAGATATGATACTGGTTATGGGCGCGGGAGATATTAACAAAGTCACCGCTCTTCTCAAATAAGGAAAAGGTACTGTTATGGCTTCTACACTGAAACAAATCACTTTCAAAATGCCGTGTCAGGATATGAACGGCACTTCTTCTCTGCCTGCTCTTGCAAAGCTGAATTTCTGGCACAGGAACGGCGACTCGGGTCTTTCCGAGGATGAGGGTCTTTTCATCGGATACGGTCATGTTCCCTCTGCATTCCCTTACAAAATGCAGGATATGTATACACGCGAACTGCACGAAAAAGATATGGACGGCGTGGTGCTGGAAAACGAATTTCTCAAAGCCACCTTTCTTCCCCGCTGGGGAGGAAAGCTTATGTCCCTTATTGACAAGGTGACGGGAAAGGATCTGCTTTTCGCAAACCCCGTTATGCGCCCCTGCAATCTTGCCATAAGAAACGCATGGACCAGCGGCGGCGTTGAATGGAACTGCGGCATTTTCGGTCATCATGTCCACACCTGTGACACTATGTTTACCACTACCACTCATCTGGAAGACGGCACTCCCGTGCTCCGCATTTACGAGTACGAGCGCATACGCGGCGTGGTTCAGCAGGTGGACTTTTTCCTGCCTGAGGGCTCAAAACTTCTTTTTGTGCGCCCCCGAATCATCAATCCTCTGCCGGATGTTATTCCCATGTACTGGTGGAGTAATATTGCCGTTCCCGAGACTCCCGACACCCGCGTCGTGGTAAACGCCGACGGCGCTTATGTGGCGGATAACAATACAAGCCTTGCGCCTATTCCCGTTTACAACGGCGACGATGTGACCTACCCCATAAATGTGCCTGCCGCAGGCGACTATTTCTACAAAATACCGCCTAAGGCGAGGAAATTCGAGGCGGCTCTTGACGCAGACGGCTACGGACTGGTGCAGACCTCAACCTACAATCTGATCGGCAGAAAGCTGTTCTGCTGGGGTCAGAACCCCGGCGGCGACCGCTGGCAGGAATACCTGACCGCTGACGGCAGTCCCGACAGATACATAGAATTGCAGGCGGGCATTGCCCACACGCAGTACGAATATGTTCCCATGCCGCCCCACACCACATGGGAGTGGCTGGAGGCTTACGGTGCCATGAATGCCGACGGCGACGCGGTGCACGGCGACTGGCAGGGTGCAAAAGCCGAGGTGGCACAGTGTCTTGACAGGCTTATTACAGACGATGAAATGGACAGGCTGCTTGCCGCAACGAAAAAAATGGCGGTTTCTCCCGCAGACGGAGAGCTGCTGTTTCGCGGCAGCGGCTGGGCGTCTCTTGAAAATACGCGCCGCGACAGAGAGGGCATGGCGCGCATCGCTCCACACCTTGATTTCACCTCCGACGACAGCGAGCAGGCTGACTGGATAAGCCTTATGGAAAGCGGTAAATTCCCAGAGCACGCTCCCGACGAG
>JBJDYY010000122.1:0-3428 GCA_051867715.1 Candidatus Avispirillum sp. | reverse complement strand
CGGGCAGGGTGGCTCGGAGGGACTGCTGCCGGGACAGCAGTCCCTTCGAATTTTCTAACTTCACTTCTATCAGCAAATAATCAAGTCTGAATTCCATATCGACAAACAGCCCGGCAAAATACCCGCCGCCTCAGTCAATCGTCGTATTAAGCTTAAATCTCTGAATTTTCCTTAGCGTATTCTTGGGGAATTCCGTATTGCGCACCTTTACCATGCCCACTTTCTTGTAAGGCGTCGCCTTTTTGTTGTATTCCTCCACGCGGCTCTGGAAATAAAGCTTTATATCCTCAATACCGTTCTTTTCAAAATACTCCGTATCGGGATAAATCTCCGCCACAATGGCGTTGTGCTCCACTCCCCGCTTGCTACGGCCCTCGTAAACAATAATATCATTAACACCGGGCACGGAAGAAAGAGCGTGTTCTATCTCCTCGGGATAAACATTTTTACCGTTGGAAAGAATAATGAGATTTTTCTTGCGCCCCGTAATATACAAAACGCCGTCTTTTCCCAGCCTGCCGTAGTCTCCGGTCTTGAAATATCCTTCCTTGAAGGCATCGGCGGTAGCGTTTTCATCTTTGTAATAACCAAGCATCACCATAGGACCGCGCACAAGTATCTCGCCTTCGCCCTCACTGTCGGGCTCGTCGATCTTAACGCTGACATTGTCAATGGGGTCGCCCACACTGCCCAGCACCACGTGTCGGCTTTTGTTCACGGCAATAAGAGGCGAACATTCCGTAATGCCGTAGCCGTTAAGCACGGAAATACCGATCGCATCAAAGAAATAAGCAATATCGGGACTGATTGGCGCGCCTCCGGTTATGACCATTTTAAGCTCTCCTCCGAAAGCGTCTCTGATAGGAGCAAACATTGCAGAGCGCATATCTATACCCACGCGGCGCATACCGTTGCTGACCTTTATCATTCTGAAAACAAGGTCGTACTTGTTCTGCTCCTTGAGAGTGGAAAGAATTCTGCGGTAAAAAGTCTCCAGATAAAGGGGCACAAGCACCAAATGCCCGGGCTTCTGCTCCTTCAGCTCCTTTAATATGTATCTGAGTCCCGAGGAAATATAAATCTCGCACCCAAGCATCATATGACCGATAAACATAATAGTGGAGCCGTAGGTGTGATGGGGCGGCAGCACTCCCACTGTGCGCTCGCCCACATCAATATATGGCACAGCATTATACATATCGGAAAGAATTGCGTTCTGACTCAGCATTACGCCCTTGCCCTTGCCCGTGGTACCGGAGGTAAACACCAGAAGTGACATTTTGACTGGGTCGATAGGCGCGTCGAAATACTTTTCGGGAGAAGCCTTGAAAACATCCCGCCCGTCTTCAATGAGCCGCAGGACCGTCCTTTCCTCGTTATTTGCGCAAAGATAAACGGGAGCGCAGGCAAGTACGGTATTTTCAGCCACATAGCTGATTTTTTCTTTAATATCCTCGTCTCCGAACAAAAACTCGGCGTCAGCCCGTTTCACCGTTTCGGCAAGTTCCTCCGCCGACCAGTCCCGGTCAAGGGGAACAAGCACCGCGCCGATTGAAAGAGAGGCGTAGTACATAACTACCCATTCGTATGACAGCTTGCCCACAAGCACGCAGTGCCGTCCTCTGCAGCCCATATCCGTAAGGGAAGCCGCCAGGGCGCGCACATCGTCGCAAAGCTCTGAAAAAGTGACCCTTTTTATTTCCTTATCGTGAGGATCGGCGCGGAACGAATAGGCCACTTTGTGACCGTACTCTTCACCCGCCCATTCCACAAGGTGACGCATATTGGTAAATTCAATTTTCTCGCGCAAAGCGTATTTGTTCATTTTCATCCTGCCTTTCGTAGCAAATCCCTGTCCGTTTGAGGTGTGCTGAAATCACGCCCCTCACAGACCCGTCGCCGCCCGTTGACAAACGCGGTGGGTATTGATATAATAGTAACAGTTTGATACTATTATTTTAATTTGATACATCCGTATCATTCTTTCATTATACCCACAGCGGCGAAATAATCAATAGATGAGGGCTTATTTGAGACTTTGAGGCGGATAAAGTATCATTTTATAAAAGCAGAGGTAAAAATGGGACGGGGAACGAAAACTACGGAATTTCTGAAAGAGTGTCTTGCCGACGCGCTTATAAAGCTTATGCAAACGAAGCCGTTTGAAAAAATATCGGTTAGCGAAATAGCCGACACCGCAGGGGTGGGGCGCGCTACTTGGTTTCGCAATTTTTCGGGCAAAAGCGAAGCTCTTACTTTCAAGCTTGTAAGCGAATGGAACCGCTGGGCGCTTGAGCGGGATATTACCAACTGCAACCGATACACTCTGAAAAACTCCGCTGACTTTTTTCTGTTTAATTATAAAATGAAGAACGTTATCGAAGTTATCTACTCGGCAGGGATGCAGTCCGCCGTCTACGACGCCTTTTATCAGGTTATGATGCCGCGCTATCAGGCAAGCGCCGCGGAATGCTACCAGGCTCGCTTTTATTCCTACGGACTCTACGGACTTCTTGACGAATGGGTAAAACGGGGTTTCAAGGAAACCCCCGAGGAAATGGTCGAAATCTTCTATGTGGTCATGGACGACAGAAGCAATATATGATAAGTCTTCTACGGGGAGCTGCCCCGTATCCCGATAAATATGGGGCGCTGCCCCTGACCCCGCCAAGAACCTTTTTTGAGAAAAAGGTTCTTGGAACTCCAAAAAACTTTTAATTAGGGCATAGAAAAATAGAATTGTTCCCGCAGGGGTGCCGCGTAAGCGGCAAGCGAGAAAAAGCGAAGAAGAAATCAGGCTTTCTTCTTCGCTTTTCCTATAGCTTTACGGACGGTTTCACCGTCCGCCCCTGCGGGTAAATGTTCTGTCTGCAATTCTCACTTTCTGTGGGTAGCTATAAATCTGCTATCGACACGCTCATTAGCGTTGCTTTATTTCCGCCGCGAGACTTAAAGTTTAGGCTGACAGTGCAGTCTCCTTTTTACTTAGTCGAATGTGTTATGCCCTTGCAACGCAACGCCTTGCAGTTACCGGCGTGTCGAGAGGAGAGGAGAGATTCTAAAGAGAGGAGAGGAGACCCATCTCCTTTCCTCTCTTTAGCCGGGCAGGAAGGCTCGGAGGGGCTGCTGACGGGACAGCAGTCCCTTCGAATAATCCTTTCTTCATTTTTGCCGGCAAATAATCAAGACTGAATTCTATCCCGATAATACTAAAAACAAAGTCACCTTTTAACGCGCTTTGCAAATATTTCTTTCCCCTTATCCTATTTGAGTTTTTCGGGGTCTCGGGGTGCTTTTCTCTAAAAAGCACCCTGAGCGGGGTCAGGGGGCGGAGCCCCATATAACAACATATTACATAAAAACAACAGGGCTGCCGTTTGGCAACGCCAGATAAGGAAGTTTTTATGTAGGGTACGGTGTAACTCAGT
>JBJDYY010000121.1:0-3438 GCA_051867715.1 Candidatus Avispirillum sp. | reverse complement strand
CAGGTGTCGTCCATGACAGGTCTGGAGCCTCATGTTATTCAGAACTGGGTCAAAAGGGGCTTCGTTACATCTCCCGTAAAGCGTACCTATTCCCCGAAGCAGTTCGCCCGTATCATAATAATCAATATGCTGAGACAGACTATGCAGATAGAGCAGATAACGGGACTGCTGTCGCACATCAACGGTGTCCTCAGCGACGAAAGCGACGATATGATAGCCGATGACGAGCTGTATCATATGTATGTGGAGGTTGCCTCTGTTCTGGAGGCAGGCGAGTTTTCCGACTCAGCAGTTTCAGCCGCCTGCGAAAATGCCGCCGCAAACTACGCCGAACCGCAGCCGGGAGCGCGGCAAAAGCTCTGCTCCGTGCTGAAAATAATGGCGTACGCCCACATTGCGTCCGTTGCAAGTCAGCGTTCCCTTGAACTGCTTGCCTCTCTCGACTGAAATCATGCAAACAGGAAAACTGTTATTACGAAAGATTTATAATAAATTATTACGGAGGGTATTATAATGTTTACCGGTTGGTGGGACTCTCTCAGTCTCTTCTCACAGGTGCTGTGCTGTATCGCGGCTCCCGCAACGCTGATTCTGTTGGTGCAGACCGTTCTTATGCTTATCGGCATAGGCAGTCACGGCGACACCGACACTGACGGCGATGCAGGCGTGGACGGACACGACGGTTTCGACACGCACGACGGTTTCGACACGCATGACGGTTTCGACACGCATGACGGCTTCGACACTCACGGAGATTTCGTCCACGACGGCTTCGGCGATCACGGAGATTTTTCTCATGACGGCTTTGACGGCCACGGAGACTTCGCAAACGACAGCGCAGAGCTTGACACCGACGCACCGGACGGAGATATTTACACAGACGGCTCGGGCGTCTACGGCGACAATTCCGTACAGGGCGACCGCGACCCCTCAGGTATGGGCGGACTTCGCATCATATCTTTCAGAACGCTTGTATCCTTTTTCGCAGTGTTCGGCTGGGTAGGCGTAGTGCTTGACTCCGCCGGTATGGACAGAGTTCTGAGCCTGTTCATCGCCTTCGCCGCAGGACTTGCGGTAATGCTGCTCATAGCATTTCTCATGCGCGCCGCCATGAAGCTGCAAAGCGACGGCACCATCGACATCAGAAGCGCGCTGGGTCAGAGCGGCACCGTATATCTGACAGTGCCGCCAAAAAGAAGCGGCGCCGGAAAAGTCAATGTCACCGTTCAGGGACAGTACAGCGAATTTACTGCCGTAACCGATGAAGAAACAGCACTGCCCACAGGCAGTGAGGCGCTGGTAATCGGCATAAGCGGCAAAAGCACCCTGGTGGTCAGGCGAAAGTGATACCCCCGCACCATCCCCCGCAGTTTACCCCGCGCTCTCATCCGCGCATCGCCTTACCCCACCTCAGCAAAGCGCACTCCCCCGACCGCGGCAAAGCATCACTTATCGCTTTGCCCTGCCCCGCAGTCTCGCGGCGCAATCCCCGCCCCATTTAACTGCGATAATCAATTGATAATCAATCAAGGAGGATAAACATATGTCATCTCAGGCAATCATTCTAATCTGCGTACTGGCGCTGGTAGCGTTCTCGTTCATCATCTGGATCTGCTCACGCTACAAAAAGTGCCCTTCCGACAAAATCATGGTAATCTACGGTTCTGTCGGAAAAAACAAGGACGGCTCTGCCCGCAGCGCAAAATGTATCCACGGCGGCGCGTCCTTCGTAATCCCCGTTTTTCAGTCATATGAGTTTCTTGACCTGACGCCCATTTCCATTCAGGTTGACCTGAAAAGCGCTCTGTCAAGACAGAACATCCGAATAGATGTACCCTCCCGCTTCACGGTAGGTATTTCCACGGAGCCCGGAGTAATGCAGAACGCCGCAGAAAGACTTCTCGGACTGAAGCTCTCCGAAATTCAGGAGCTTTCCAAGGATATTATATTCGGTCAGCTCCGTCTGATCATTGCTACCATGGACATCGAGGAGATCAACACCGACCGCGACAAGTTCCTTGCCGCCGTCAGCAGTAATGTTGAATCCGAGCTTAAGAAAATCGGTCTCCGCCTCATTAACGTAAACGTTACCGACATCAGCGACGAGTCCGGATATATTTCCGCTCTCGGTAAGGAAGCAGCCGCAAAGGCAATCAACGATGCAAAGCGCAGCGTTGCCGAAAAGGAAAGAGACGGTTCTATCGGTGAGGCAAACGCCCGCATGGATCAGCGTATCAAGGTGTCTGAAGCAGACTCCGTAGCTATTCAGGGTGAGAACGAGGCGAAGATGAAGATCGCCATGTCCGACGCCGCCCTGAAAGAAAAAGAAGCGGAAGCTATGCGCATTTCAACTGCTGCCGAAAAGATTCAGGCCGCAAAGGCTTTGGAGGAATCCTACGCCGCAGAGCGCGAAGCAGAGGAAGACCGCCGCTCCAAGGAGCAGGCAACTCTGGAAGCGGACCTTATCGTGCGCACCGAGGCCAAGAAGCGCCAGATGGAGCTTGAGGCTGAGGCTGAAGCCGAGCAGACCCGCCGTAAGGCACAGGGTGAAGCAGACGCTATCTACGCAAAGATGGTAGCAGAAGCACGCGGTGTTGAAGAAATACTGAAAAAGCAGGCTGCCGGCTTTGCAGAAATCGTAAAGAGTGCCGGCGGCGACGCCGAAGCGGCTCTGAAGCTGCTTATTGCGGATAAGCTTGAAGACCTTATGAAGATCCAGGTAGACGCTATCAAGAACATCAAGATCGACAAGGTCACCGTATGGGACAACGGTCAGGGTGCCGACGGCAAGAATGCCACTGCAAACTTTCTGTCGGGTATGATGAAGTCCGTACCTCCGCTTGAGGAAGTATTCGCTATGGCGGGTATGCAGCTCCCCGAAATTCTCGGCAAGAAGATCGATGACAAAAGCGATAAATCAGTAGGCGCGCCTGCCGCTTCCACCGCCGCTCCCGTAGAAGCTGAAACCGCGCCCGCAGCCGAGTAAAAGGTTTTAGAAAACAGCGAACTGAACAGCTATCAAAAGCGAAGCGCACCTCCCGGTGCGCTTTGTTTTTGATTGTGCGAAATTGTGCGAAATCACCGCGGTCACCTTACTGTCGCTGATTGTCGCTATATTGCCGCGTACTTGTTACTGTCTTACCGCGGTATTGCCTCGTTATCAAAAAAATTTATTTTTTCTCCCCATTTTGCCGAAAATGCCCTCGCTGAAGCGTTTCGAAAATTCCGTCGACAAAATAAGACACGCATTTTGAGCGATTTTTGCCCGTTTTTGCCCGTTTTTCGCCCTGCAATTTTTCGGGAATTTTGTCGATAAATTCATAAAAATTCAAAATCAGTGTATAAGTATACAAATTCGATTATTTGCTGATAGAAATGGAGAAAGGATTTTTCGAAGGGACTGCTGTCCCGTCAGCAGTCCCTCCGAGCCACCCTGCC
>JBJDYY010000120.1:0-3440 GCA_051867715.1 Candidatus Avispirillum sp. | reverse complement strand
ATTGATTTTGAATTTTTATGAATTTATCGACAAAACTCCCGAAAAATTGCAGGGCAAAAAACAGGCAAAAACGGGCAAAAATCGCTCAAAATCAGCGTCGAATTTTGTCGTCGGAATTTCCGTAAACGGTCTTTGCGGTCTTTTTCGTCAAAACGGGGAGAAATTTTCTGTAATTTATGCTATGGGACAGCTTTCCCTTCGAATA
The DNA here is from genome assembly GCA_051867715.1 of Candidatus Avispirillum sp. Taxonomy (GTDB): domain Bacteria; phylum Bacillota; class Clostridia; order Oscillospirales; family CAG-272; genus Avispirillum. The sequence goes on along the minus strand of JBJDYY010000120.1, from coordinate 3,235 downwards.
ATCCTCTCTCAATTTCTATCAGCTGATTTTCAAGTCTGAATTCAATATACAACCGCCTTTCGCTTGCGGATTTTTCACAAGCTGAAAGAGCTGTGAAAAATCCCTTGACAAAAAACTCCTTGTGTGCTACAATTACCTTTAAGCAAAAAGCTGTGATGGGGAGGAGTACTTCACACACGGTGCCTTTAGAGAGCGGCGAGAGGGTGGAAGCGCCGCGGCGCCCGTGAAGGAAGGTAGCCCCGGAGCTTCGTTTCTCAACGCAAAGTACTGCGGTCTTTGCCAGTAGGTGACGACGGTTGCCCCCGTTACAGGGTACGGAGTGCGCTCTGAATAGAGCGAATTCAGGTGGTACCGCGCAGCTTTTGCGCCCTGACTGTGTCAGGGCGCTTTTTTGTTTTAGAATTTATGGAAAGGATTATAAGTAAGGATGAAAAAAGAACTTCCGAAGACCTACGATCCGTCGGATTTTGAAGAACGGATCTATTCCGCCTGGTGCCGCGGCGGATACTTTACGCCGAAGATAGACAAATCCAAGCCCCACTATACTATTGTGATCCCCCCGCCGAATATCACAGGTCAGCTTCACATGGGACACGCTCTGGATAATACACTTCAGGACATCCTCATCCGCTACAAGCGAATGAGCGGCTACTGCACTCTGTGGGTGCCCGGCACCGACCACGCCTCTATTGCAACGGAAGCCAAAATCGTGGAGCAGATGCGCCGCGAGGGCGTTACAAAGGAAGAGCTGGGACGGGACGGTTTCCTTGAACGCGCATGGGACTGGAAAGAAAAGTACGGCGGCAGAATTGTTGAGCAGCTTAAAAAAATGGGCTCCTCCTGCGACTGGAGCCGCGAGCGTTTTACTCTTGACGAGGGATGCTCCCAGGCGGTACAGACCGTCTTTATGAAGCTGTACGACAAGGGACTTATTTACCGCGGAGAGCGCATTATCAACTGGTGCCCCAAGTGTCTCACCTCAATTTCCGACGCCGAGGTTGAATACGAGGATCAGGCAGGTCACTTCTGGCATATCCGCTATCCCTTTGAGGACGGCAGCGGCCATGTGGAGATTGCCACCACCCGCCCCGAAACGCTTTTAGGCGATACTGCCGTTGCGGTCAACCCCGGTGACGAGCGCTACAAGGATATTGTAGGCAAAACGCTTGTACTTCCTCTGGTAGGCAGAAAAATACCCGTCATTGCGGACGATTATGTTGAAAAGGATTTCGGTACGGGCTGCGTAAAGATTACCCCCGCCCACGACCCCAACGACTTTGAGGTGGGCAGACGGCACGATCTGCCGGTGCTGAATGTTATGACCGACGACGCCCGCATTACCGACGAGTACCCCGCATACGCCGGAATGGATCGCTTTGAAGCGAGAAAAGCCATTGTGCGCGATCTTGAGGCAGGCGGATACCTTATCAAGGTTGAAGATTACACTCACAGCGTAGGTACCTGCTACCGCTGCAAGACAACCGTTGAGCCCCGCGTAAGCCTGCAATGGTTCGTTAAGATGAAGCCTCTGGCGGAGCCTGCCATCAAGGCGGTACGGGACGGCGAAATCAAGTTCGTTCCCGAGCGTTTTGAGAAAAACTATTTCCGCTGGATGGAAAATATCCGCGACTGGTGCATTTCCCGTCAGCTTTGGTGGGGTCACCGCATACCCGCGTACTACTGTGACAACGAGCAGTGCGGCAATACGGTGGTAACTCTCGACGCTCCCGAAAAATGCCCCCTCTGCGGCGCTCATATGACACAGGATCCCGACACGCTGGACACTTGGTTCTCCTCTGCGCTGTGGCCTTTCTCCACCTTGGGCTGGCCCGAAAAGACAGAGGATCTGGACTATTTCTATCCTACCAGCACTCTGGTTACAGGCTATGACATCATCACCTTCTGGGTTTCCCGTATGATATTCTCCGGTCTGGAGTATACAGGAAAGGCGCCCTTTGACACGGTGCTTATTCACGGACTTGTGCGCGACGCTCAGGGACGGAAAATGTCCAAATCTCTGGGCAACGGCATAGATCCGCTTGAGATTATCGACAAATACGGAGCGGACGCTCTGCGCTTTGCCCTTGCCACCGGCAACAGCCCCGGAAACGACATGAGATTCTCCGACGAAAAGATCGAGGCTGCCCGCAACTTTGCAAACAAGCTGTGGAATGCCGCGCGTTTCGTTCTGATGAATCTTGATATTGACAAAATCGAGCTGCCCTCCGACGATGCTTTGGCAACGGAGGACAAGTGGATACTGACCCGTTTCAACGCCTGCGCTGAAAATGTCAACTCCAACCTTGAAAAGTATGAAATCGGTATAGCCCTTTCCACCCTTTACGATTTCATATGGGACGAATACTGCGACTGGTATATCGAGCTTGCGAAGAGCTCCGTCTCCGGAGAGGACAAAGAAAGAAGCCGTACGGCGCAGAATGTTCTGGCATGGGTGCTGGCTGAAACGCTGAAGCTGCTCCATCCGTTCATGCCCTTTATTACGGAGGAAATATACTCCTCCCTGCCCGGCACGGACGGCACTATTATGACAGAGCGCTACCCTGTATCCGATCCCGCGCACAACTACGCTGAGGCAGCCGATATGGAAAAGGTAATTGACGCCGTAAAAGCTATACGCGCACGCCGTGCGGAAATGAATGTTCCCCCCTCCCGCAAGGCAAAGGTATTTATCGTTACCGATGACAAAAAGGCCTTCGGTGAGTACTGCCATCCCTTCTTCATGAAGCTGGCGGGAGCCTCCGAGGTAAGTCTCGTTGGCTCTTACGGGGACGACGGCGCAGTCCGTATAATCACCGACAGCGCGGCTGTGTATATTCCCCTTGCGGATATGGTTGATTTCGATGCGGAGAGAAAGCGTTTGGAAAATGAACTGCGCACGGCAGAGGGCGAAATCAAGCGCTGTGAGGGCAAGCTGTCCAATCAGGGCTTTGTGGCAAAAGCTCCCGCCGCCGTTGTCGACGCCGAAAAAGAAAAGCTGGAAAAGTATAAAAGACAAAAGGCCGGCATAGAGGAAGCTCTTGCCGCCATCCGTGACAAATAAGCTTTCACAAAGCGCGGGGCGAAGCCCCGCGCTTTGACAGTAATATGGGGATCCGCTGGAGCTCCACCGGGGCGCTGCCCCGAATCCCGATGAGTATATGCGAGGCTCCACCTCGCGCTCCGCTTAGTACCTTTTTTGAGAAAAAGGTACTAAGAACCCCAAAAAACTTTTAAT
>JBJDYY010000119.1:0-16301 GCA_051867715.1 Candidatus Avispirillum sp. | reverse complement strand
AGCCGGGCAGGGTGGCTCGGAGGGACTGCTGCCGGGACAGCAGTCCCTTCGAAAAAATCTCACTCCATTTCTGTCAGCTAATAATCAAGTCTGAATTCCATTCTTTCAAAAATAATGTCAAAAATTGAAAAATAGTGTTGACAAATCGGTTTACATGGTGTAGACTCATATTAGTCTACAAATTGTAAACCAAATCTATCTGAAAAGGAACACGGTTATGTCAGAATGCAGTCTTGGGGTTATTGAGGCGAAATTCGCCGATATAATATGGGAAAACGAGCCTATATCATCATCAGAGCTTGTAAAGCTGTGCCAGAAGGAATTCAACTGGAAGAAGAGCACCACCTATACCGTCCTGAAACGCCTGTGCGAAAAAGGACTGTTCCGTAACACAAACGGCACCGTAACTTCAGCCGTTTCCAGACAAAGCTATTATTCACATCAAAGCGAAAAGTTCGTCGATGAAGTGTTCAACGGTTCACTTCCTGCTTTTCTTGCCGCATTTACTTCAAAAAAAAGCTTTACACCGCAGGAAATAGCAGACATTCGGCGAATTATTGACGAATACGGGGTAAAGTAAAATGAACGGTTTGATTTATACATTAGCGGATCTGAGCATAAAGGCCACATGGGTAGCAATAGCAGTGCTGCTCCTGCGCTTTGTTCTGAAAAAAGCACCGAAATGGATAACCTGTGCCCTTTGGGGACTTGTTGCCCTGCGGCTTCTCCTGCCGTTTTCCGTTGAAAGCGCAATAAGCCTTGTGCCGAGGACTGAAACAGTGCAGACGGGCATTGAAATCACGGAGGAAATACCGCAAAATTCCGATGAAATCACCGTACCACATACCCCTTCAGCCGAAACGGCTCAACCGGAGGCTGTCACGGAAGAAGCGCCCGTCCAAAAACAGTCGCCGGATTTGGGATTGCTGTTTACCGCAATATGGATTGCCGGTGTCGCCGGTATGACGGGATATATGATTTTCAGCTATATCCGTGTAAAGCGCAGCGTCAAGGAAGCCGTTCTTGTCGAGGACAAAAATGTTTATATCTGCGACAGAGTACCCGCACCGTTTCTTCTGGGTATCATCCGCCCCCGCATATATCTGCCGTCAACCGTCGGAGATGATGACCGCCCGCTGGTAATTGCCCACGAAAAGGCGCACATAAAAAGGCTTGACCATTGGTGGAAGCCTCTGGGATTTATACTGCTTACGGTATATTGGTTCAACCCGGTGCTGTGGCTGTCATATATACTACTTTGCCGTGACATAGAGTATGCCTGCGACGAAAAAGTAATTTCCGATATGGGCGCGGACATAAAGAAAACATACTCCCACGCGCTTATAAACTGCAGTGTCAGACAGAGAACCATTTCCGCCTGCCCCCTTGCATTCGGCGAGGTGGGCGTCAAGGAAAGAATCAAATCGGTGCTGAACTATAAAAAAGCTCCGTTCTGGGTAATAGTAGCGTCAATCGTGTTGCTTACCGCCACAGCGGTGTGTTTTCTTACGGTTCGCACCGATAAGCACCCGGAAAATCTGAAATGGGCGCAGGAACTGGAAGCTTCCGATGTCCGGTACGCCGAACTCACCCTGTCGGCAGACGGAAAGGATACATACGCGCCGCTGTCTGAGGAAACCATGCCCGAAATTGTAAAGCTCATTAACGAAAGCAGCGGCAAATATGTAAAAAATCCGGAATTTCCGGAGGAAGAGATCCTTACGCTGTATCTGCGCACGTCAGACTCCGCTGAGCATAAAATACGCTGTGTTCCCGGAAAATACCTGGAGATAGACGGAATTTGCTATAAATCCAAATGCGATTTTATATCGGACCTTCCCCTCAAATGCGAGGAAGCCCTTCCCGCGCGGTACATAACAAATATTGCCAATTACGACCACGGCAAGCCTGTATGTAAGGACGGCGCCGTTCACGATTATACGGACAGCGTCATAAAAGAAAGCACCTGCACGGAGCGCGGCACAGCGGAATACACCTGCAAAAACTGCGGCGATGTATATAGGGGAGCGACAGCTACGGCAGAGCATAAGTATGAGGAAAAATCGGTGACTGCGGCGACCTGCGTATCAAAAGGAAAGACTTTATACCGCTGCTCGGTCTGCTCAAAAGAATATACCGAGGAAACGGAAGTTGATCCGTCAAATCACGACTACTCCTCGGAAAAGATAACAAAGGCCGCAACCTGTACCGAAAAGGGCGAAAAGGTTCTTACCTGCTCTCTGTGCCAAAAAACGAAAACAGAGGAAATCAGTGCCACGGGACATTCATACAGAAATACCGTCTCCACGGTAACCTGTACTTCCGACGGCACGAAAACCTATGTCTGCGACAGCTGCGGAGACAGTTATACGGAAAATGCTTCGGCTCTCGGGCACAGCTTCAGCCCTGCGACCTGTACAGCCCCCGCTACCTGCACGCGCTGCGGAGCAACGGAAGGAACAAAGCTTAGACATATGCAATACGGCGGCTATTGCCCGCGTTGCGGACAGAATATTCCCGATATATTAATCTCCTCTTTACCCGAGGAAATAAAGCGCAGTGAAAGCGGAGTATATAATGGAGTATTAAATGACTATACCTATGAAGTTCAGTATATTATTAATAACTTCCGTGTGGTGTATCGGGAAAGAGAATTTATTATCTACTTCTCGGTGGATGCAACAAATTACACTTCGGATCCTCCGGAAACCGGTTTATGTACCGGTATTGTCCACAGATTTGTATTAACAAACGTTTTTACCGGTGAAAAGTACGAAGTAAATAATGCTACCTGCAGACCGATACTGGGAGAAGTTGTAGAAGAATGTGCTGGCGGCTGGTATTATCTGTGGCCCAAAGGAGAATATTCCGTAACCATGGAATTTTATCCGTTTGTAAACGATCCGCTCCCGGGCACCTGAATATCCGCCGCTTCAAAAAAGTCCGGTTTCCCCGGACTTTTTTGTCGGCAAAGTTTATGCTGTCAGCCTGCAGTCACCTCGGCAGAGGCGGAGCCTACCGTCAGAGTATAGCTCTCACCGGAAGCTATGTCGGGACTTGATAGTATAACCACCGCAAAGGACAGCTCGGGGGTGACCGAAATAATCACATTCCCGTCTTTATCCGCGAGAGTCACGGCGGTGCCGGCGGACTGATTTCCAACGCTAACGGCCACAACTCCCTGACTTGCGTCGCTGAAGCTTTGCGCCATTCCCGAGGCGCCCGTGCCTATAAAGGTGCCGCCGGTGATAATTCCCTCCGTGTCATAATCAAGGGTGGCGGTGTCGCCCTGCGTGGGGCCCACTACCGTAACAAAGCCGCCGGAAATTGTCAGTGAGCCGTTGGCGTCGATTCCGTCGCCGGATGCCTTTATATAAAGAGTGCCGCCGGATATTACTATGGTGCCGTCGGAAGAAGAAGACATACCGCCTCCTCCGCCCCCGCGTCCTCCGAAGCCGCCGCCGAACATTCCGTCCCTGCCGCCCTGAGTACCGCTGGAATCGGTGCCTCCCGCGGCGTTGAGACCGTCATCGGACGCGGAAAGAGTAATGTTGCCGCCGCTTATGTCAAGATGCAAGGCCTCCAGACCCTCGTAGCACTCCGAAATGCTTATATTTCCTCCCGTGACCGTGAGCGTATCGTCGGCATGAAAGCCGTCATCCCCGGAAGCCGCTTCAAAAGTACCTCCTAAAACGCTGATACTTCCGCCGCTGTGAAAAGTATCGTCGGCACAGTCAAAATTAAAGGTGCCCCCGGATATAAGCATATCTCCGTCCGACTTAAAGCCTTTCATGCTTACGCTGTCCGTGTCCTCCGTACTGCTTTCCGTACCGGAGAAGCCGGAAAAAGGATCGCGGCCTGTGCCCATCTGACCCCATGAGTCGGAGGAGGACTTTGTGCCGTTTACGCTGCCTCCTCCCGCCAGCACCGTAAAGCTGCCGCCCTCAATATTCATATATGACCCTGCACTGACGCCGTCCCCCTCTGCTTCAATGTCAAAGGAGCCGTTTTGAATATATACAAATCCCAAAGAAGAATCATCGCTGTTCTGTGCGTGGATACCGTCCTTTCCCGCGGCGACGGAGAGGGAGGACGCGGTTATCCTGACGCTGTCGTTGGCGTCAAGCCCGTGGGAAGCGGACTGTATACTGTAAGTGCCGCCGCAAATAACGAGATCGTCCTTTGCCACAATGCCGTGCCCTGCGGGAGAAGTGACGGAAAGAGAGCCGGAGCCGTTAAAGGTAACATCGTCTTTTGAAAACACCGTGCCGTCCACATTGGCTCCGTCGACCGACATGAATGAGCCCCCGTTGGAAAGGCTGTTTTCCGTACCCTTTGCAAGAGTGACAAATACCTTGTCTGCACTCAGAATGAGCAGGGGAGCGTTTTCCTCGCAGTTAAGGCTCAGCCCGCACAGCACAAGCTGCGGCTTTGCCGTGTCGGACATGTTTACCGTTATCATACCGTCGCCGCAGTCTCCGGAAATAAGGTATACCGCTTCCTTTGTCAGCGTCACCGAAGTGCCCGAAATCTGCACGCTGTCGGAGCTTGCTGTGACACGGTCACTGTCAAAATCTATCCGTATGCTGCCCTGCTCGTCGTAGTCGCCGCTGAGATCCCTGTCGGTAAACATTTCCCCTGCGCTGTCGGAGGGCACCTCTGCAGCCTGCGCAGAAGTATCGCCGTCGTCGACCTCTCCCGGCTGCGCGCCGCCCTCACTGTCGGCGCCGCCTCTCATACAGGCGCACAAAAGAGCGCAAATCAAAACTTGTGTCAGCAGCAAAGCAATTATTTTCTTCATAATTATGTCCATTCCTTTCTTTGATTTGTGACGGTTTTGCAAAGCCCGAGGGCTTTGTAAAATGCCGTCTGCCTTTTTGGCGGCAAGGCACAAATGGGTTTGAAACAGCTCACGTGCGTTCCACGCTCGCTTTACTTTCAAACTTGTCCCCCAATATTACAGCTCCGCTACGGGAGTTTCCTGCCTTGACAGAGAAATTTCAAGATTTCCGTTTCTGCACCGCATTTTGTCAATCATTTCCTTTTCTTTTGCGGCGTCTTTTACGGTAATCTCATAGGTAAGACGGAATATGCTTCCCATATCGGCGGTTTTGACCTTAACAAGCTCGCAGGAGGATGTGTACTGCTCAAAAATATCGTCGAATACCTGCGTGTAGTTCAGATCCTCCGGTATGGTAACATTCAGCGTCCTGTATGCTTCCCGACCCTTCTTTGAGCCGAAGCCGAAGCGGTTGTAAAGCAGGAATGCGGCGCACATCACGGCACAGAACAGCACGGCAAAGCCGATATACCCCATTCCCGTGCATATTCCCGCGCCCATGGCAAGGAACAGAGCGCTTATTTCCTTTGCCGTTCCGGGAGCGGAACGAAAACGCACCAGACTGAAAGCGCCCGCCACCGCCACTCCCGTGCCAACATTTCCGTTTACCAGCATTATGACGGTGCAGACAACGGCGGGCAGCAAAGCCAGAGACACAACAAAGCTTTTTGTATAACGGGTGCGGTATGTGTACGCGGCGGCCATGGCAAATCCAAGCACCAGTGCGGCGCCGAGACACAGCATAAAGTCCGTAACGCTTATGACTGCCACAGTATCCGAGTCAAACAGTCCCTTAAATAACTTTTCCGGCATGTAATAAGTCCTCCTTAGTACGCTTCGGCAGGATCAGAGTCCTGTAAGCGGTTCCGTATTTTGAAAACGAGGTTTTGAATATACGCTCTTTTGTGAGTACATCCGTAAGCCACAGCGGCATTCCGCCGGAGCATTTGATTTCCATAAGTATTTTCCCCTCCGGCAGCAGAGGTACTCCGTGTACGGCGCCGGAAAGAGAAAAATTTTCCGTATCGCACATAAGAGAATCGTCAAAGGTTATGCGCAGATCACTTTTGTCGCGGGCAACATATGCCTCCCTACTGCAGGAAATAAAGGCGGCGGGGTAAAGATGCCCGTAATAATTCAGAAAATAATCAATTTCCTCGGTTATCTGAGTAGGTAGGCGGGGACGCACTCCGCCGCAGATCCAGGCTTCAGCCTCCGCAAGAGGCAGACAAACGCGGCGCTTGTATACGACCCCTTTGTATTTTTTCTTCAGTTCCGCAAAAACATTGCTGTCCCTGCCCGCCTGCCCGTAGCATCGCAGACGCAGCTTTTCCTTGTACTGCGGCTTTTCCAGGGAGCGGCGTATAAGGCGGAAGTTTTCCGTATCATAATAAATGCTTTTCACCGTACTGCGCCCGTAGCAGTCGGGCATCATATGCTCTTTTACAGCCGAAAGCACCGCCTCAGCCTGCGCTTTGTCCGGCAGATATTTCAGCTCATATCTTTTGAAAACGCTCCGATACATATCTTATCCCCCCTCTTTGTACGGACAGTATATTTCCCGAAACTTAAATGTACTGAAAAAACGGAAAAATTTTTGAAAAAGAAAATTTTTGCAGTTTTTAAGCCTCGGTTAATGTTTCTGTGATAATATATACTGTGAAGAAAAGCAAAATCGCGACCGTGTATTTTCAATCGCGGCAAAACGGGCATACAAAAGACGGAAAAAAGAAAAGAAAGGACAGCGGAAAAATGAGGATACTCCTTGCCGAGGACGAAAGACCTCTTGCGAGAGCCATAGTAAAGATATTCGAAAAGAACAATTATTCCGCGGACGCGGTGTACAACGGCGAGGACGCCCTTGCCTATCTTGAATCCGGCAACTATGACGCAGCGGTGCTTGATATAATGATGCCGAAGCTTGACGGCATAACGGTGCTGCGGAGACTGCGCCGTCGGGGAGACCGTATACCGGTGCTGATGCTCAGCGCAAAATCCGAAACTGACGACAAAGTTCTGGGACTTGACAGCGGAGCCGACTACTACCTTACAAAGCCCTTTGACGCAAAGGAACTTCTTGCAGCGGTACGCGCCATAACCAGAACGGCGGCGGAGGTTGACACAAAACTTACCGTGGGGAATGTGACCCTTGACCGCTCCACCTTCGAGCTTGCCTCGCCCTACGGAAACTTCCGGCTTGCAAACAAAGAATATCAGATGATGGAGATGTTTATGTCAAACCCCGGGCAGATAATTTCGGCGCAGCGGCTCATGGAAAAAATATGGGGCTATGACAACGAGGCGGAAATAAATGTGGTGTGGGTGTATGTATCATACCTGCGCAAAAAGCTCAGCGCTCTGAAGGCTGATGTGACCGTAAAATCCTCCCGAAACGCGGGTTACTGCCTGGAGGAAATCAAATGATAAAAAAACTTAAAGTAAAATTCGTCGTCCTTGCCATGGCGGCAGTATTTGTCCTGCTTACCGTGGTAGTTGCGGGCATGAACATTATAAACTATGCTTCCGTGGTAGGGGAGTCCGACGATATCCTGTCCGTAATTTCCAAAAACAAGGGCAGCTTCCCCGTTTACGACATCAGACCGGACGCCGACGCCGACGAAAATCTTGAAGACTTCGACGGCTTTTACCCGGAAGACAGCGCCGGCACCCCGGCGTCAAATACCGGCAGAGGAAGCCGCCTGCCCCGCGGAATGTCCCCCGAGACTCCGTACGAATCAAGATACTTTTCCGTGGTTCTTGACTCCTCGGGAGAAACAGTAAATATTGATACCGGCAAGATAGCCTCCGTAAACCGTGAAGCGGCAGAGGAGTATGCCCGTGAGGCACTTGAAACAGATAAAACCCGCGGCTTTCTGCAAAACTACCGCTTCGATATAACAGAGGAGCAGGGAGGCGTCCGCGTAACCTTTCTGGACTGCGGGCGCAGACTTGATTCCTTTCACAGCTTCCTGTGCGCAAGCGTGATTATGGCGGCGGCGGGACTTGCGGCGGTGTTTGCAGTGATTTTCGTCCTGTCGGGCAGAATAATCAGACCCATAGCCGAAAGCTATGAAAAGCAAAAACGGTTTATAACCGACGCGGGGCATGAGATAAAAACCCCCCTGACCGTTATCGCCGCCAACGCCGACATACTTGAAATGGAGCAGGGAGAAAACGAGTGCATTGCGGACATAAAGCAGCAAACCGAGAGACTTCGCGGGCTTACGGAAGACCTTGTGACCCTTGCCCGTATGGAGGAGGCGGGAGAGGGACTCCCAAAAATCGAATTTCCCCTGTCGGAAGTGGTTTCGGAGACGGTGCGCCCCTTTGGCGCCATTGCCCGGCAGCAAAACAAAGAGCTTACTTGCGACATATGCCCCATGATAACGCTTAAAGGCAACGATAAAGTCATTCGCCGGCTGGTTTCCGTGCTTACGGACAACGCGCTGAAATACTCTCCCGAGGGCAGTACCGTAAGAATAAGCCTTGAAAAGCAAAACAGAACTGCCCGCCTTACCGTTTTCAACGAAACTGAAGACGAAATAAAAAACGGAGATATCGCCCATGTATTTGACCGTTTCTGGCGTGCCGACGGCTCCAGAAATTCCGAAACGGGAGGTCACGGCATAGGGCTGTCAATTGCAAAAAACGCCGTAAGCGCCCATAACGGAAAAATATATGCATCGACGCGCGACGGACATTCCTTTCAGATAGAGGTACTGCTGCCCCTGTAACTTTACATATCGGCGTCTTTTTGAAACGGAAGACGCCGATTTTTTGCGCCCTTTATTCCAATGATAAATCAGACATATTTTATTAACAAATATTTGTAATCTATGCACAATTCTTTAACAATATGCTTGATTTTTATGTTGATATATGTTAGTATGAATTAGGTGTAAACCGAAAAAATTTCAGGAGGAATTAGTATGAAAAAGATTCTCTCACTTGTTCTTGCAATCATGCTTCTTGCTTCCCTTGCACTGTGCAGCTGCACCGGCAAGACGGACGGCGACAAGACTGATGACGGCAAGAACGAAAGCGGTACCTACGAGATCGCAATCGTGACCGATGTCGGTCAGCTTATGGACAAGGGCTTCAACCAGGGTACATACGAGGGCGCAAAAGCGTATGCCGAGGCTCATGACCTTACCTATAAGTATTATCAGCCTGCAAACGGCTCCGACGCATCCGACAACGACCGTATTGCAGCTATGAAGCAGGCAGTAAACAACGGTGCGAAAGTAATCGTTGCTCCCGGCTTCCTTCAGGCAACCGCAATGGAGACCGTTGCAAAGGATAATCCCGATGTTAAGTTCGTCTTTGTTGACGGCTGGGCAATGGGACTTGACAATGTAACCGCCATCGTCTACAAGGAGCAGGAATCCGGCTACCTTGCAGGTTATGCTGCAGTTATGGAAGGCTACACTAAGCTGGGCTACACCGGCGGCGGCGGCGGAACCAACCCCGCGTGCAACCGTTTCGGCTACGGCTTTGTTCAGGGCGCAGAGGCTGCTGCTCAGGAAAAGAATGTTGATGTTACCATCAATTACAGCTACAAGTTCGGCGATGCGTTCTCCGCTTCCACCGAGCTCCAGACCCAGATCGCCGGCTGGTATGCAAACGGCACTGAGGTTGTATTCTCCTGCGGCGGCTCCATGTTTGACTCCGTCAAGTCCGCTGCTGCAGAGTATCCCGAAGCAAAGATCATCGGCGTTGACGTTGACCAGTCCTTTGAGTCCGAGCAGGTTATAACCAGCGCGGTCAAGGGTCTTGCAGCGTCTGTTGAGCGCGTTCTCGGCCAGTTCTATGACGGCAAGTGGGACGCAGAGCTTGCAGACAAGGCTCAGAATCTGGGCGCTGCTGAGGACGCTACCGGACTTCCCACCGAGACCTGGAGACTTGAGAACTTTACCGTTGAGCAGTACAACGAGCTGTTCGCAAAGATTCAGGACGGCACAATAGTTCCCGACAGCGAGACTCCCGACAACGCAAACGAGAATGCTGATTGGCTTACCGCAAATCTTGAAAAGGTAACCATCGTATTCGAGAAATAATCTCAAAGTATGAAAAGCGGGATGGTCTCTTAACGGAGGCCATCCCTTTCACTTAAATTTCCGTTTTTCCCGCGCATGAGACCTGCGGGGGAAAGGCGAAAAAGAAAGAGGTGCCAAATGGAGCAAACGGCAAACGCACAAAAGTATCCGTACATTATTGAAATGCTCAATATAACCAAGGAGTTTCCCGGCATCAAAGCCAACGACGACATCACCCTGCAGCTGAGACGGGGTGAGATACACGCCCTTCTGGGCGAAAACGGCGCGGGAAAATCCACGCTCATGTCCGTGCTTTTCGGACTTTATCAGGCTGAAAAGGGCGAAATTCGCAAAAACGGCGAAAAGGTGCGCATAAACGACCCCAACGACGCAAACGACTTGGGCATCGGCATGGTGCATCAGCACTTCAAGCTTGTGGATGTGTTCACCGTCCTTGATAATATCATTCTGGGCGTGGAGCCCGGCAAAATGGGCTTTCTCAGTAAGAAAAAAGCAAGGCAAAAGGTTCTCGAGCTGTCAAAGACCTACGGACTTAACGTAGACCCCGACGCCCTTATCGAGGATATAACGGTAGGTATGCAGCAGAGAACTGAAATACTGAAAATGCTGTACCGCGACAACGAGGTGCTTATTTTCGACGAGCCTACTGCGGTGCTGACCCCCCAGGAAATCAGCGAGCTTATGGAAATAATGAAAGGACTTGCCAGAGAGGGCAAATCCATACTGTTCATAACCCATAAGCTGAACGAAATAATGGAGGTAGCAGACCGCTGCACCGTACTGCGCAAGGGCAAATACATAGGCACGGTTGATATAAAGGATACAAACGTGCAGGAGCTGTCCCGGATGATGGTAGGCAGAGATGTAAGCCTTGTGGTGGACAAGGACCCTGCCGTACCGGGCGAGACGGTGCTGTCCGTAAAAAATCTCAGCGTAAAAAGCAAGCTTCATAAGCGCGACGCCGTACATAAGGTCTCCTTCGATGTGCGCCGCGGCGAAATAGTGTGTATTGCAGGTATCGACGGCAACGGTCAGACAGAGCTTGTGCAGGCGCTGGCGGGACTTGACAAGCCCTCGGAGGGCAGTATAGAGCTTTCCGGCGAGGATGTAACCCGCAAAAGCATACGCTATAAAAACACCCACGGTATCAGCCATATACCGGAGGACAGACATAAGCACGGACTTATCCTTGACTACTCTCTTGGAGAAAACATGGTGCTCCAGCGCTATTTTGAAAAGGATTTTCAGCGCGCAGGCTTTATAAAATTCGACGCAGTACGCCGCTATTCCGACGCTCTTATAGAGCAGTACGATGTCAGAAGCGGTCAGGGCGCAGCTACCCCCGCACGCAGTATGTCGGGCGGCAACCAGCAGAAAGCCATCGTCGCCCGCGAGCTTGACAGACGGCACGATTTGCTTATAGCGGTGCAGCCTACCCGCGGACTTGATGTGGGAGCAATAGAATATATCCATTCCCGCATAGTCAAATCAAGAGACGAGGGCAGCGCCGTCCTGCTTGTATCGCTGGAGCTTGATGAGGTCATGAGTATGTCCGACAGAATACTTGTCATGCACAGCGGCGAAATAGTGGCTGAGCTTGACCCCAAAGAGACCACGGTGGAAGAACTTGGTCTCTATATGGCGGGAGCAAAACGGCAGAATACGGGGGATACCGAAGATGAAAAATAAAACGAGCGTAGAGCGCACCTCTCCCTGCCTTGCATTGCGTGTTTTGCGCAGCGAGGCGGTGAGAAGCATACTGTCCTCCGTGCTTTGCATTATAGGAGGCATACTGGTAGGAGCAATAATCCTTATCCTGCTTGCCGCCTTTTCCGAGGACATACCCATATCCGACGCCTTTTCGGGACTGCTCATAATTCTCGGCGGCCCCTTTGCCAGCGGCAATACGGCGGATATACTGTTCAATCTGGGAGATATGCTGCTTGAAGCGGCACCCCTTATGATGACAGGTCTTTCCGTGGCAATAGCCTTCAAAACGGGACTGTTCAATATCGGCGCACCCGGTCAGTACCTCATGGGCGCCATGACCTCCCTGCTGGTAGCGCTGTCCATACCCACCACGGAGCAGAACGCGTTTTTCGTGTGGCTGCTGGCGCTTGTGGCAGGCGTGCTCAGCGGTATGCTGTGGGGAGCAATACCCGGACTGTTCAAAGCGGTCTTTAATGTAAACGAGGTCATAGTCTGCATTATGACCAACTGGATAGCGGCAAATGTAGTAAGCTGGATATTCAGTATTACAGGCGACAGATACATAAACATAGCCGAGACAAAAACAAAGTTCATAAGAACCACCGCCTCCAACGGCGTGGCTACTCCCAAGCTGGGACTGGACAAGCTGTTCCCCGGCTCCAATATAGACATCAGCATATTTATCGTAATAGTCATAGCAATAGTTATGTATCTTATGATAAATAAGACCACCTTCGGCTACGAGCTGAAAGCCTGCGGCTATAACAAAAACGCGGCAAAATACGCCGGCATGAACGAAAAGCGCAACATTATCCTGTCCATGGCAATAGCGGGCGGACTTGCGGCAGGCGGCGCGGCGCTCTGGTATCTGAACGGCAAAAACGACTTTCTGTGGAACACATACAGCTCTCTCCCCTCCGAGGGCTTCAACGGAATACCCACGGCACTGCTTGCGGGCAATAACCCTATCGGAGTAATCTTCAGCGCCACCTTCCTGAGATATATCGACAAGGGCGGCTTCAATCTGGCGGGATATACTGCCTTTAACGAGTATGTGTCAGACCTCATAGTGGCGGTCATAGTGTACTTTGCCGGCTTCTCAAAGCTCTTCAGAGATCTTCTTGTAATGAAGAAGAAAAAGAAGAACAAAAGCGAATTGGGGAAGTAAGTCTGAAAATTAAATTCGCAGAGAGCGCATGCTGTCTGATTTCAGACACAGTTTGTGCCTTTCGCCCAAAACTTAGGCGAATTTCGCCTGCGGCGAAAGCGACACAAATCCGAAGAAAGGTATGGACTTAATATGGTATTTCTTCTGCAAAAAACATTGATATACGCTATCCCGTTGCTTATAGTGGCTCTTGCGGGTATGTTCGCAGAGCGCAGCGGAATTATAAACATAGCTCTTGACGGTATAATGATTTTCGGCTCCTTTATAGGCGCCGTGTATGTGTACCTGATACAAAAAAACGACCTGCTGACGGGTCATCCGCAGATAGTGTTCATAACCGCCATGCTTGTGGCGGCGGCGGCAGGCGCCCTTTTCTCCCTGCTGCTGTCCTTCTCCGCCATAAACCTGAAAGCGGACCAGACCATAGGCGGCACGGCGCTGAACCTTCTGGCGCCCGCCCTTGCCCTGTTCTTCATAAAGGTGTTCTTTATGCAGGATAAACTGGTAATGCCAAAGGACATCGGCTTCGTAATCCTTAACGGCGATATGAACAGCGTGGGCAGAGTGTTCTTTGATAAAGCCTATGTGTCCACATATATTGCTGCGGGACTCTTTGTCGTCCTCTCAATATTTATGTACAAAACCAAATACGGACTCAGACTCCGCGCCTGCGGCGAGCATCCCCAGGCGGCGGACAGCGTAGGTATAAACGTATACAAAATGCGCTATCTGGGCACCACTATATCCGGCGCCCTTGCCGGTATGGGCGGATATATCTACATAGCAACCGTTGCGGGCGGCACCTGCGAAGGCACCGTTGCGGGCATGGGATTTCTGGCGCTGGCAATAATGATATTCGGCAACTGGAAACCGCTTGGTATTGCCCTGGGCTCCCTGCTGTTCGGACTTCTCAAATGTATCGGACCCACCTATTCCTTCCTTGATATAAACGGAGACGGCATATGCGCCCTTAAAGAGCTTAATATGCCCATGTACTTCTACAATATCATTCCCTATGTGGCGGTGCTTGTGGTGCTTGCGTTCACCTCCAAGAAATCCCGCGCACCCAAAGCGGAGGGTATCCCCTACGATAAGGGCGCAAGATAGCCGACATTTTGCTTTTCCTTTCCGGGAGGTCATCATATGCGAATGTACGATATAATAGAAAAAAAGCGCGACGGCGGCGAGCTTTCCGAAAGTGAGATAAAATGGTTTGTCAGCGGCGTGTCCGACGGCAGCCTGCCCGATTATCAGATAACGGCGCTGCTTATGGCAATATACCTGAGGGGCATGAGCGACGCCGAGACCGCCGCGCTGACAGGCGCCATGGCACATTCCGGCAATACCCTTGATTTGTCCCGCTTCGCAAACTTGTCCGCAGATAAGCACAGTACGGGCGGCGTGGGAGATAAGACCACTCTTGTGGTAGCGCCCATAGCGGCGTGCCTTGGAGCAAAGATCGCCAAAATGAGCGGCAGAGGTCTGGGACATACGGGGGGCACCGTTGACAAGCTTGAAACTATCCCCGGATACAGAACGAGCCTTTCTCCCGATGAGTTTATAAACACGGCACAAAAACACGGAATATGCGTTATCGGCGCGGATAAAAGCCTTGACCCGGCGGATAAAAAGCTGTACGCGCTCAGAGACGTGACAGCCACCGTGGGCTGCGTCCCCCTCATAGTCTCCAGTATTATGAGCAAAAAGCTGGCAGGCGGCGCCCATAACATAGTCCTTGATGTAAAATGCGGCAGCGGCTCCTTTATGAAAACGGCGGCCGACGCCCGCTTGCTTGCCGAAAAAATGGTAACTATCGGCAAGACCTGCGGCAAAAATGTTTCGGCGGTCATAACAAATATGGATGTGCCGTTGGGAAGCGCCGTAGGCAACTGGGTAGAAGTGCGCGAGGCAGTAGAGGTGCTTCGCGGAAGCCGCGAGTTTCCCGACCTCAGAAAGGTCTGCCTTACCCTTGCCGCAGAGCTTGTCTCCATGAGCCGGGGTATTGACGAAGGCAGCGCCGAAAGAGCGGTTGAGGACGCCCTTGACAGCGGAAAAGCGTACGAAAAATTTTTGGAGTGGATAAGCGCACAGGGCGGAGACATATCGGTTTTCGACGACGACAGCTTCTGCCGCGCCGAATACTCTATGGAAGTAAAATCCGAGCGCGACGGCTATATTTCCTCCTGCAATACGGAGGGCATAGGACTCTGCGCCATGACTCTTGGCGCGGGCAGAGCCGCAAAAGACGATGTAATCGACCCCACCGCAGGTATTCTTATTAAGAAAAAGCGCGGCGACTTTGTAAAACAGGGCGAGACGGAAGCGGTTTTGCTTACAAGCCGCCGGGAGACCCTTGAAGAGGCGCGCCGCCGCTACTGCGAAAGCAGAACGGTAACTGACACTCCCCCCGAGCCAGAGCCTCTTATTTACGAAAAAATCAAAGGGTGCTGAACTCAGGGCAAAACAGTACAGGTAAAAATTGCAGCATTGAAAGGCGATGAGACAAATGTCTGATGTAATGATAATCGGAATAGCAGGCGGCAGCGGCAGCGGAAAGACCACCCTTGCAGAGCGGCTGTGCGATATTTTCGGAGACAGCGTGTGTCTCATCCGCCACGACAGCTACTATAAGCGCCGTGACGAGCTTACCTACGAGGAGCGCACAAAGCTTAATTACGACGAGCCCGACGCCTTCGATACGGAGCTTATGAGAGAGCACCTTGCGGCGCTGAAGCGGGGCGAGAGCATAGATTGCCCCGTGTACGACTACACGGTACATAACCGAAGCGACAGCGTTCAGCATATCGTACCGAAACGGGTCATTATAGTGGAGGGCATACTGATATTTGCCGACGAGGAGGTGTGCCGACTGTTTGACATCAGGATTTTCGTGGATACGGATGCCGATGTGCGTATTCTGCGCCGTATACGCAGAGATGTTGCCAAACGCGGCAGAAGCCTTGATTCTGTTATAAATCAGTATCTCAATACTGTAAAGCCTATGCACGAAAAGTATGTGGAGCCCACAAAGCGCCGCGCCGATGTTATCGTTCCCGAGGGCGGTAAAAATTCCGTTGCGCTTGATATGATAGTGGAGCGTATCCGCCGCCATATCGAAAGCGGCGAGAAAGCCTGTCTTCGTGAAAGCGCCGAGGAAAACTGTCTGCGGGCTTCGGAGTAAAGCTTCGAGAGCATCATATGTGAACACTCAACTATTTGAATTTATTTGATTATCGGATCCCCCTGCCGCGGCAGGGGGATTTTCGCTCCTTGGGTCTGTGACAAAATTTCGTCTCTCCCGTCTCCCGTCTCCCATCTCACCTATCACTCCTCACCTATCACTCATCACTCCTCGCGCTCTGTATCAAAGAAAATAAATTTTTCTCCCCGTTCTGCGCTTTTCCCCACCGCCGCACACCCCCGAAAATTCCGCCGACAAAATTCGACGCTGATTTTGAGCGATTTTTACCCATTTTTGCCCGTTTTTTGCTCATTTTTGCCCCGCGTTTTTTGGGGAATTTTGCGA
>JBJDYY010000118.1:10167-16512 GCA_051867715.1 Candidatus Avispirillum sp. | reverse complement strand
TTTTCAGGCACGCCTCCGAAAAGCTTCAGGGCGTTTTTTGCCGCCGCAAGCTCCGCCTCCCGCTTGGAGGAACCTGTTCCCTTGCCGATCACATTGGAATTGAGCATAGCCGCAACCGTATAGGATTTGTCATGGTCGGGTCCCTTTTCCTCAATGACCGCATATTCCAGTTTTTCGCCGTTTGCCTGCTGAACTATCTGCTGAAGCGCCGTTTTGTAGTCAAGGAAGGATTCCTCACGGCTGATGTATTCTATTTCCTCGTTGACAAAGGGGAGAACAAACTCCGCAATTTTGTCAATATCCTCGTCGGAGTCGATATAGAATGCGCCCAGCACCGCTTCAAAAGCGTCGGAGGTGACCGAAGGACGGCTTCTGCCGCCGCCTTTTTCCTCGCCGCGCCCCATATAGAGATAGTCTCCCAGATTTATTTCCTTTGCATATTTGGCAAGAGCCTTTTCGCACACCACGGAGGCGCGTATCTTCGTAAGGTCGCCCTCCTTGCGTGAAGAATAATGGGAGAAAAGATAGCCGGAAACAACGATGGACAAAACGGAGTCTCCCAGAAACTCCAGTCTCTCGTTGCACACCCTGCCCTTTTCGTTTTTATGCTCGTTTATATATGATGAGTGGGTAAGCGCGTCGCGCAGAAGCGCCTTATTTTTGAATTCATAGCCAAGCCGCTTTTCCAAAAGGCTCTGGTCAAGCGGAAGTCCCGCCGTATTCATTGTTCTGTCATCCTTTTCTTATCAGTTGATTTCGTAATTAAGAGAGCGCGCCGCACGCCCGATTTCCTCAAGCGCGTTTTGAGCGTATACCCTGTAACGCTCTTTCTTGCCGCCATTTATTCTGTCGGCGGTATGTGAAAGTATGCCGAAATTGGCGTTCATTGGCTGAAAATCCCCCGCGCCGCCGCAGCTTACATATTTCGCCATGGCGCCTATCATGGTGGTGTCGGGGAATGTGACGGCGCCGCCTCCCATCGCCTTTGACGCGGCGGAGACTCCCGCCGTAAAGCCTGAAGCCGCCGACTCGATGTATCCCTCCACACCCGTCATCTGACCTGCGAAAAACAAAGTTTCCCTGTTTCTCATGCTGTAATCGCGGGACAAAAGCTTCGGGGAGTTGAGAAAGGTATTTCTGTGCATTACGCCGTAGCGCAGAAACTGGGCATCTTCAAGTCCCGGTATCATACGGAATACCCGCCTTTGTTCGGGAAAGGTCAGGTGGGTCTGAAAGCCTACCAGATTGAACATGGTGCCTTCCTCGTTTTCACGGCGAAGCTGTACCACAGCGTAGTATTTTTCCTCCGTGTCGGGACGGTGTATGCCCACCGGCTTCATGGGACCGTAGCGCAGGGTGTCTCTGCCCCGGCGCGCCATTACCTCCACGGGCATACAGCCTTCAAAGACCGTAAGCTTCTCTCCCGCTTCAAAGTCGTGCAGCTTTGCTTCCTCGGCTGAAATAAGCGCATCGTAAAAAGCGTCGTACTCCTCCCGGTTCATGGGGCAGTTTATATAGTCCGGCGTACCCTTGCCGTATCTTGAAGCAAAGAACGCCTTTGTCATATCAATGCTTGAAAAATCCACAATGGGAGCCGCAGCGTCGAAAAAGGAAAGCTGCTCTCCGCCTACAAGAGCACCTATGGCGTCTGCCATTTTCCCGCTTGTAAGAGGACCTGTGGCAATGACCGTCACGCCATAAGCGGGTATTTCCGTCATTTCGCGGCACAGAACCTCGATATTTTCACATTCCGCAATCTTTGCGGTTATATAGTCGGAAAAAGCTGTTCTGTCTACCGCCAAAGCGCCGCCGGCAGAAACTGCGGTGGCGTCGGCAGCCTCCATTATGAGAGAGCCCAGCCGACGAAGCTCTTCTTTCAGAAGTCCCACGCCGCTTGTTATGTCGGCGCTTCTCAGAGAGTTTGAACAAACCAGCTCCGCAAAGCCGTTATATGAGTGGGCGGGAGTCTTTTTTTCAGGCTTCATCTCCCAGAGACGCACACGGCAGCCGCGCTTTGCAGCCTGCCATGCCGCCTCACAGCCCGCAAGTCCCGCTCCGTATATATCAACGGTATGTTCGGTGGGTTCCGTCATGGCTCGTTTCCTTTCTGATGCTCGCTTTTCGCCGTTTTTCCCGTGCCCGTCAAAAGACTGCGCGGGACACTCCGAAAATGTGGTGTTATTTTTCGGTTTTATCCTCTGCGGCTTCCTTTTGAGCGCCCTCGCGCTTGTAGCCGCAACCCTCGGTTTTGCACACAAGCAGATCCTTACCCTTTTTCACATAGAGAAGTCCGCCGCATTCGGGACATTTTTCAGCCGTGGGCATATCCCAGGAGGAAAAATCGCACTCGGGATATTTTGAGCAGGAGTAGAACACGCTCTTATTGCGCCCGTATTTTGTAACGATGTCGGCGCCGCATTTGGGACAAGCCACGCCGAGAGAACGCATTTTCTGCTTTGTAAACTTGCATTTGGGATAATTCACGCAGGCGTAAAAGGCGCCGTAGCGTCCGCTGCGCAGTACCATATCTCCCCCGCACAGTTCGCATTTGAAGGGAGCGATCTCCTGCTTTTTGCCGTCGGCAGCGGGAGCGGCTTTTGTCAGCGGCTTTGTATTCTTGCAGGTGGGATAATTGGGACAGGCGGCGAATTTTCCGAAGCGTCCGTTTTTAACGATCATTTTCGCGCCGCACGCCTCGCAGATAATATCCGTCTCCTCTACGGGGATGTCAATATCGTCCTTTGACACCGACTCCATCGCCGCGTCAAGCTCTTTTTCAAAGCCTTTATAGAAGCCGGAAAGTGTCTTTGTCATATCCTGCTTGCCCGCTTCTATTGAGTCAAGACTTGTCTCCATCTGCGCCGTAAACTTGTAATCCACTATATCGGGGAAATACTGGGTCATCAGCGTATTGGTGACTTCTCCTAAAGGGGTGGGAACAAGGGACTTTCCGTCTCTTGCCACATAGCCGCGGGAGGTTATTATGGATATAATGGGCGTGTAGGTAGAAGGTCTGCCTATGCCCTTTTCCTCAAGGAATTTAATGAGAGATGCCTCGGTGTATCTCGCGGGCGGCTCCGTAAAGTGCTGAGTGCCGGAAACCTCGCGGCAGGCAAGCTTTTCTCCCTCTTTGCAGGAGGGCAGCTTTTTGTTCTTGTCCTCGTCCACCTCGTCGGTTGATTCCTCGTACACCGCCATGTATCCGTTGAACTTTACGGTGTATCCCGTAGTGCGGAAAAGACAGCCGTTGCAGTCAAAGTCCGCAGACACCGTGGAAAGCTCCGCCGACGCCATCTGGCTTGCCACAAAGCGATCCCATATAAGCTTATACAGCCTGTACTGGTCGGTGGAAAGATGCTTTTTGACAGATGCGGGATCGTGCTTCATGGAAGAAGGACGGATAGCCTCGTGAGCGTCCTGCGCGCCCGCTTTGGATTTATAGCTGCGGGGATTCTTCGGGCAGTACCCGCTGCCGTACTTTTCCGTAATATACTCTCTCGCCGCCGTCTGCGCCTCTGCGGCAATACGCAGGGAGTCTGTTCTCATATAGGTGATAAGACCCTGTACGCCGCCGTCGCTGCCCAGATTTATTCCCTCGTAAAGCTCCTGCGCCACGCGCATGGTACGCTGTGACTGGAAGTTCAGCTTGCGGGAAGCCTCCTGCTGCAAAGTGGAGGTGGTAAAGGGCGGCGCGGGGGACTTCATTTTTGAGCCGCGCTTGATTTCTACAGCCGTAAACTCACCGCCGCGGCAGGTGTCGCATACTCTGTCAGCGTCCTCGGCGCAGTGCAGCTCCACCTTCTTTTTACCATCGGTCTCGCCGTAGTAGCGCACCGTCATTTCCTTGCCCTTGGAGGTTTCGACAGTGGCGTCCACCGTCCAGTATTCGCTGGGGACAAAAGTGCGTATCTCGTTTTCCCTCTCCACGATTATTCTGGTGGCAACGGACTGCACACGGCCTGCTGACAGACCGCTTTTCACCTTTTTCCAAAGGAACGGTGACAGCTTATAGCCGACTATTCTGTCAAGGATTCGCCTTGTCTGCTGTGCGTTCACCAGATCCATATCAAGCTCTCTGGGATTCTTTATGGCTTCCCTGACGGCTGACTTTGTAATTTCGTTAAAGGTTATGCGTTTTGCCTTTTCAACGGGAATACCCAAAGCACCCGCAAGATGCCAGGAAATAGCCTCTCCCTCGCGGTCGGGGTCCGTTGCGAGAAAGACGCGGTCGGCCTTTGCCGCTTCTTTCTTAAGCTCTTTTATAAGGTCGCCCTTGCCGCGGATATTGATGTAATGAGGCTCAAAGTTGTTTTCAATATCTATTCCCAAAGATGATTTGGGCAAATCGCGCACATGACCCTTTGAAGCAATTACTTTATAGTTCTGACCGAGATAACCTTTTATTGTTCCCGCCTTTGCGGGAGACTCCACTATTACGAGACTTGTCATATATCAGTTCCTTTCCCTGAAATGATTATTTGGGTAGGCAGTTTATTATTATATACAAACGGAATGCATTTTTCAATACACAGGATGAAAATTTCCGTGCAGGTCACAGTCCGTCATCCTCTTCCCCGATATAGTCGGCGCCCACGCTGTCGGCGGCTCTCTTTACAAAGTAGCCGCCCGCGCCCGCTTCTATGGCGCCGCAAAGCTCAAGCATGGTAAGGGAAACAAGGATTTCGGAAACGCTCATTTTGCACTTTCCGCACAGCTCGTCCGCAAGCACGGGAGTGTCGGGAAGCATTGCGTCAAACACCAGCATATCTTTTTCGCTGAGAGACGATATGTCTGCTCGCGCTCTTACGGGAGCGCTCTCCTGCAAAAACACGCTTTCCTTTTTCGCGCCGCCTTTTGCAGCCGCGCCTTTATCGGCTTTTTTCGCTGTGCCCCCTGCCTTTTTAGCAGAGCTTCGGGACGCGGCGACCGCCGTCTCGGTTTTCTCCGCGCCTGTACCCATTTCCTGCTTTTTCCCCGCAGGCTCCGAGCCTCGGCTGTTTTTGCCCTTTCGCTCCACTCCCATCAGTCGCGCCGCCTCGTCAGCGTCAACATGGGGTATTTCTCCGCTTTGATGCAGGCTGTGTGGATACAGGAATTCGTAATCTTTAAGTATATCGCGGGCGTCGGTTACGGCGGAAGCACCCATTTTTAAGAGAAAATTCGGCGCCTGTGCGCCCTCGTCGCCCACTCTGCCGGGGAAGGCGTACACAGGCTTGCCCTGAAACACTGCGTGACGCGCCGTTATCAGCGAGCCGCTTGACATATTGCCCTCGACCACGCACACAGCGCGGGATATGCCGCTGATGATTCTGTTGCGCACGGGAAAATGGTAACCGTTGGGAGACACGCCGGGCGCGTACTCCGATATGACAGCGCCCTTTTCAAGAACGCGTTGCAAAAGCTTTTCATGAGCCTTAGGGTATACAATGTCAACGCCGCAGCCAAGCACGGCAACGCAGGCTCCGCCGGCTTCCACAGCTCCCGCCATCGCCATGCCGTCAATGCCCAGAGCCAGGCCGCTTACAAGGCAGGCACCTCCGTCCGCAAGACCCGTGCCCATGCGGTAAGCGCATTCCTTGCCGTAGTCTGTCATTGTTCTTGTGCCTACCACGGCGCAGGAAAAGACTCTGTCAAAATCGGGCAGCTTTCCCACGCAGTACAGCACCATAGGCGCGTCCTGCAAAGACAGCAGGCTTTTGGGATAGGCGCTGTCTTCCGGCACCAGCACCTGCACTCCGCAACCTTCGCACCAGTCAAGTATGTCCTTTTCTTCAAAAAGCTCCTTGGTGCACAGCTTTGCCATGGTGCTCTTGCTTATTCTTACGCCGCAGGATTTGAGACTTTCCTCGTCAGCCGCATATACAGCCTCTGCGTCGCCGTAATGCCTGACAAGCTCCACCGCGCATGCCGAACCCTGCCCGCACGCGTGCGACAGCCACATCCAGTACGCCTTGCCGCTGTTATCGCTCTTAGCCATAGCAACCAATCCTTTCTTAGTTTCACGGGGCGCTGCCCCGTACCCCGCACAGAACCTTTTTTGAGAAAAAGGTTCTGTGAACTCCAAAAAACTTTTGGATAAGGGGAATGTTTTTATAATGCAGAAAATTCAGTCAGCTTTTATTCAAAGTTTAGCTGAATTTTGATTTTGCTGAACTCAAAGGAAAAAATTTAAAAAACTTTTCCTTTTTTAGTTTTTGAGGATTGTCAAGGGACTTTTTTGGGGGAAGTCCCTTGACCGGGGTTAGGGTCTCCGTAGGAGCCCCGGGCAGCGCCCCGAAAAAACTCTCCACTTTCAATTTTCAATTTTCAATTTTCAATTTTCAATTTTCAATTTTCAATTTTCAA
>JBJDYY010000118.1:0-10067 GCA_051867715.1 Candidatus Avispirillum sp. | reverse complement strand
TTTCAATTTTCAATTTTCAATTTTCAATTTTCAATTTTCAATTTTCAATTTTCAAATCCCATGCCCGTACGCACCGTACTCCCACATAAGCACGGCTGCAGCGGCAGCAGCGTTAAGACTTTCGGTCGCGGCACTCATGGGGATGGTAATGACACCGTCGCACAGCTTCAGAGCGTCGTCCGACACACCGTGCCCCTCGTTGCCCACAATAAAGCAGTCACATGCCCTCACCCTGTCCTTGCCGGCGGTCAGCGCATCTCCGCGCAGAGCCGAAGCATAGACCTTTCTGCCCTGAGCGTGCAGAACGGGAAATACCTCCGCAACACCGTCAAAAGAGCAGACCTTTATCTTGAACGCAGCGCCCATGGACGCCCGCAGAGTCTTGGGGCTGTACACATCGGCACAGTCCGCAAGAATAACCCTGTCATATCCGAAAGCGGCGGCGCTGCGCAGAATGGTACCCACATTGCCCGGGTCGCGCACACCGTCAAGGATAAACACGCGCTCTGTCGCCGCAATTTCACCGTCCGCTGAGGGAATGCGGCAAATAAACATTATTCCGTCCGGAGAGCTGTCTGCGCTGATCTTCTCAAAAGCGCTGTCGGAAAGCACAATGATCTCTCCTCTGCTGTCCTCACATAGCTTTATATACTCCCCGTCGTCCTTTCTGCTTTCCGTCAGAAGGGCGTACTCTACCCGGCACAGCCCCGCCGCCTCGCGGCACAGCTTTCTGCCCTCGGCGCAGAACAGACCCTCCTCCTCTCTCGCTCGCCGCGAGGAAAGAGCGGCAAAGCGCCTGACTGCGGGATTTTGTCTTGAGGATATATATGTGTACTCCATATATTCAGTCCTTTTCGGGATTTTCGGCGTAATATTGCAACTAAAAGAACCCGCACGGACGCACGCCCGCGGGGTTCCTTCATCGTTAAATTAAAGCGCAGCCTTAGCTTTTTCTGCCAGAGCCGCAAAAGCTTCCTTATCGGAAATTGCGATCTCGGAGAGCATCTTGCGGTTGAGGTTTATGCCGGCCTTCTTCAGACCGTTCATAAAGGTGGAGTAGTTCATGCCGCAAACCTTTGCCTGCGCGGATATACGAGCAATCCAAAGGCGTCTGAACTCTCTCTTCTTCTGCTTTCTGCCGATATAAGCATAGTTACCGCTCTTCATAACGGCCTGCTTAGCCATCTTGAAGTGCTTGGACTTTGAACCCCAGTAACCCTTAGCGGCCTTGAGAACTCTATTTCTTCTCTTGCGCGTCATCATTGCGCCTTTAACTCTTGCCATTTTTCTGTTTCTCCCTTCCCTCGATTATTTCATTATCAGTCTCTTGACGTTTGCTTCCATAGCGGGGCTGAGAATATCGGAGCCGCGCAGACGTCTCTTCTGCTTCTGAGTCTTGTTAGTGCTCAGATTGTGGCGGTGAGAGCTGTGAAACATCTTTACCTTGCCGCTGCCGGTCACGGAAAAACGCTTTGCAGAGGCCTTATGTGTTTTGATCTTACCCATTTTTCATAGTTCCTTTCGATACTGTATTTTATCTTTACGATAGCAGATTTAAGCCTCGGCGGACGCCTCGGCTGCTGCGGCAGGCTCGCTTTCCTGCGGTTTTGCCGCCTTTTTGGGTGCGGTATTCTTCAGAGGCATAAGAAACATTGTCATCTGTCTGCCCTCAAGAGTCGGCTTTTTATCCATGGTGGAGAACTCGGCACACGCCTCACGGAAACGCTCAATCATTTCGCGTCCCAAATCCTGATGCGCCATTTCTCTGCCCTTAAAGCGCAGACATACCCTGACCTTGTTTCCCTCTTTGAGAAACTTGATTGCGCGCTGAGCCTTGGTGTCAAAGTCATGCTTGTCGATACGGCAGGAGAGCTGTACCTCCTTGACCTCCACGGTCTGCTGCTTTTTCTTCTGCTCCTTTTCTCTCTTGTCCTGCTCATAGCGGAACTTGCCGTAATCCATGGCACGGCATACAGGCGGCTGCGCCTGAGGAGCGATGCAGACCAGGTCTACTCCGCGGTCGTAAGCATAATCCTTCGCCTCGCTGAGACTTTTGATACCGAGCTGATCGCCGTTTTCGTCAAGAAGACGGACTTCCTTCGCGTGGATATCGTCGTTGATAAAAAGCTCTTTTGCGCTTATAGCAAAGCACCCCTTTTTTGTCACAGATTTTGAAAAATAAAAAGTGCGGAAACACTCCGCACAAAGTTCCGCGAAAGATCGCGGTCTTTATTAAACCGATGCTCGCCGACTGCGGCACGGTGAGAACGGAGCGTTCTACTTCATTTTCCTCGGGTATTATAGCATCCCGTGCCGCCGTTGTCAAGATATTTTCTCAAAAAAACTTTCCGCAGGGCAAAAGTGCCCTGTTTTACCCCGGAGCGAAAGCCGACCGTATCATTTCTCCTTTTTTCTCTCGGGAATAATGCGAAAGCCCTTGTACCCCGCTAAATATCCCAGAGGGCAAATTATAAGGGAAGGAATGATTATTGCAAAATAGAGAAGCATATACATAACGGACTGCGCGCCCGTAAGCTGAACAAGAGTGCCGCTTTCCGTATGTGGTATGATACTTACCAGTATGCCCGTATACATACCGTTCCAGAAGCGTGCAATCGCATTTGTAATATACGCCGCATTAGCAAAAAACTTTATTTCGGCGAAAGCGCCCAGCGCCGTAAACGCCGTGCACAGAAACGCAAGAGCAAAATTGGGAATGTTGCCCATGAGAGTCGCCTTCAGACCGTAGAAGCGGTCATATGTAAGCCTGCCTCCCTCGGCGCGGGCTCTGTCCTTTGCGCCGATGTCCCACATGGCGTTATAGTTTATTATCATATAAAACACTGCCGCCAAAACGCTTGTAGCCACATTGAGAAATGTGTTGAGTCCGCAGGCGGAGGTCAGCATTATGCCCAGCAGTGCCGCTCCGAAATGATTTAGTATAAGTTTTTTCATGGGAAGCTTATATGAATGTCCGTCCCTCAAAGCACCGTTCATCAAATGAGCCAAACCTTTCATACTTAATACTGCGCCGCACAGGCAAAACGCCCTTTGCGTCTGAATAATTTTAATATAGCATTCTGCGTTTTGCAAGATGTCGAAAAAAAAGTTTACAAAATATCTATGTTTTGTATCGTTTTTGTGATAAAATGAAGAAAAAAGGAGGTGATTTGCCGTGATAGACCTTACGGATTTGTCAGCGTTTCCCGTACCTGTGCAGCGGTTTGCGTCATATAAGCTGACGGTGCAGAACTGCTCTCCCCGCACGGTCACCGAATATCTCACGGATCTGCGCACCTTCTGCAGGTATATGGTAGCCGTGCGCTCCGGCGCTCCCCTTGAGGGCGAGGAATTTACAAAGACCGACATATCGGGACTTGACCTTGAATTTTTCGACAGCATTACCTCCGACAACATCTACGGCTTTATAAACTACGCCGTGGGAACAAGAGAAAACGGCAGCGCGGCGCGCTCAAGAAAGCTGTCCTCGCTGCGCAGCTTTTATAAATACCTCACAATAAAAATGCACCTTACGGAAAACGACCCCACCGTAGGAATCGACTCCCCCAAAAAGAAAAGGCAGCTTCCCAAGCACCTGAGCGTTGACGAATGTACCGATCTGCTCACAAGCGTTCTCAATGACACGGAGTCCAAAACGAGAGAAAGAGACTATTGCATACTTACCCTGTTCCTCAACTGCGGTATGCGTCTGTCGGAGCTCTGCGGCATAAATCTTTCCGATATCGACCGCTCCCTGACCTCTCTCAGAGTGCTGGGCAAAGGAGCAAAGGAGCGTGTCATCTACCTCAACAGCGCCGCCAGAAGCGCCCTTGAAACATATCTGCCCGTAAGGCTGGCAACGGCAAATGTAAAGGAACGCGAAAACGCCCTGTTCCTGTCCCGTCTCGGCAAACGCATCAGCGTAAAGACGGTGCAGTGGATGGTGAAAAAGTATCTGGGAGAAGCGGGACTTGAATACAAGCACTACTCCACCCACAAGCTGCGGCATACGGCGGCAACGCTGATGTATCAGTCCGGAGATGTTGACATCAGAGTGCTTAAAGATATTCTGGGGCACGAACAGCTCAATACCACACAGATATACACCCATGTGTCCGACTCCGGAATGGAGCGGGCAATGGAGCATAACCCGCTGGCTCACCTTGACCTGAAAGCTTCTGCCCGAAAAAAATCGCAAAAGGAAAGCGAAAAAAGTGCAGACAGTGAGTCCCCGCAGCCAAAATAAGTAAAAATACTGTTGACATATTCGGAAATTTAACTATAATATATATGGACAAATTTCGGTTTGTTCCGCGACAGGACAACTATTTTGAAAAGAGGTTATACACATGAGTAAGAACTGGGCAAGCGTTGATCCCGCTTCCGTACCCCACCTGGTATCACAGCAGATACCCGGTCCCAAATCCCGTGAGTATCACGAAAGATGCTCCAAGTACATGAAGGGATATTCCAGTCAGGTAAAGCTGTTCCCCGTAGCTTTTGAATCAGGCCACGGCTACACTCTCACCGATGTTGACGGAAACACCTACATAGACTTCTCATCCGGTATATATGTTACCGGTCTGGGTCACTGCCATCCCAAGATCAGTGAGGCGGTCGCAGAGCAGGCAAAGCGCCTGATGAACTGCCACGACTTTACCACCAAAGTAAAAATGGAGCTGGTCGAAAAGCTGCACGAGATGACCGGCGGCCGTTTTGCAGGCTTCCAGTTCTACGATTCCGGTACAACTGCCGTTGAGGCAGGTCTGAGATGCGCAAGAGCCGCAACCGGCAAGCAGGAGTTCATCTCTTTCTGGAGAGATTTCCACGGCAAGTCCCTGGGCTCCAACTCCCTTGCAGTCGTAGGCGCCGACACTCACATGAGAGCGCCCGGCTTCATGCTGGCTCCCAGACCCAATCCCTACCGCGATGTTTTCGGCAGAACTCCCGAAGAAGCGTGGAAGGATTCCACTCCCTATATCAATATGCTCAAGGGCATTCTTGACAACGAGTGCTCCTGCGGCGGACAGAATGTTGCGGCAATCGTTCTTGAGCCCGTACAGGGCTGGGGCGGCTCAGTCGTTCCTCCTCCGGACTACATCCCCGCACTTCGCAAGCTCTGCGACGAGAGAGGCATCCTCCTCTTTGCGGACGAGGTGCTGACCTGTATGGCAAGAACCGGAACATGGCTGGCTATGGATCACTGGGATGTTACCGCTGACCTTACCACTCTGGGCAAGGGCTTCGGCAACGGCTTCCCTGTTACCTGCCTCGCAGTTTCCGAAAAGCTGGCTCCCGCAATCGAAAAGATTTCCGCGTCCTCCAGCTACGGCGGAAACCCCATGGCTTGCGCCGCTGCTCTTGAGTCCATCAAGGTTATCGAAGAGGAAAACCTCAACGAGAGAAGCGCTCATCTGGGCGAGATCATGCTGGCAAAGATGAAGCAGATGATGGCAGAGCATCCCATTATCGGCGATGTCCGCGCTATCGGCTGCCTCCAGGCTATCGAAGTTGTCAAGGACAGAGAAACCAAGGAGCCCTTCGTTGAAGCAGGTCAGATGATCTATAAGAAGGCCTTTGAAAAGGGTCTTGCATGGGTTCCCTCCGGCCACATTCTCAGAATGTCTCCTCCCATGATTCTTGACGATGAGATCGCTCTCAAGGGTCTCGACATCATTGAGGAAGCAGTAGCTGAGACCGAAAAGCACTTCGGTTATTGATGCGCTATTTACAGCCAAACGGCAGCCGCCGTTTGGCTGTACTTTGTAAATGTAAATTACGGGCAGTGCCGTCCCGCCGAAACAGCAAAATCACGGCGTCCCGCACTGCTCCCCCGCCGTCAAAGCACAGAAAGCAGAAAGGATTTAATAATATGAAAACCGTAAAATTCGGACTTGTAGGCTGCGGTCTTATGGCAAGAGAATTTGCTTCCGCCGCCGCACGCTGGTGTCACTTCACTCAGGATATTCCCCGCCCCGAGATCGTGGGTATCTGCTCCGTAGTTCCCGCCGAAATGGAGTGGTTCAAAAAGAATTTCCCCGACATCAAATATTGCGTCACCGATTATAAAGAGCTCCTTGACAAGGATGACATCGAAGCTATATACTGTGCCGTCCCCCACAATCTCCACGAGCAGTTCTATATTGATATAATCAAGAGCGGCAAGGCTCTGCTGGGCGAAAAGCCCTTCGGTATCGACAAGGCCGCAAACG
Organism: Candidatus Avispirillum sp.; assembly: GCA_051867715.1. Classification (GTDB taxonomy): domain Bacteria; phylum Bacillota; class Clostridia; order Oscillospirales; family CAG-272; genus Avispirillum. The sequence goes on along the minus strand of JBJDYY010000118.1, from coordinate 3,855 downwards.
ACAATATTCTCAAGGCGTACTACGAGACCCCCGGCGCATTTGTCCGTTGCTGCAGCGAGTTCCCCTACTACCCCGCAATGCAGACCATGATTAACTGGTTCAATGAGGGCAAGTTCGGCAAGATTCTTGAAATCCACGCAGGCTTCAACCATTGCAGCGACATGGACCTGAACAAGCCTATCAACTGGAAGCGTATGGTCAAGTTCAACGGCGAATACGGCTGTCTGGGAGATCTGGGCATCCACACTCAGCACGTGCCTTTCCGTATGGGCTTCAAGCCTACCACCGTCAGAGCTCATTTCTCCAATATCGTAAAAGAGCGTCCCGACGGCAAGGGCGGCACGGCACCCTGCGATACCTTTGACAACTGCACCCTGTTCTGCACCACTCTCAACGCAGACGGCGACGAAATTCCCATGACTCTTGAGACAAAGCGTATGTGCCCCGGCTCCACCAACCGCTGGTTCTTTGAAATCTACGGTATGGATTGCAGCGCACGCTTCTCCAGCGATGACGCAAACGCTTTCTATTACACCTCCTCCTGGGGCAAGGAGCAGTCCTGGAACCGTATTATAATCGGTTACAAGCCTATGCTTCCCACCATTACAGGACCTATTTTCGAGTTCGGCTTTGTAGATGCAATACAGCAGCAGATAGGCGCGTTTATGCTTGAGTACGCAGGCGAGAAGGTTCCCTTCGGTCTGTTCACTCCCGAAGAAACCGCCCTGTCTCACAAGCTTGCAACCGCGGCTCTCAAGTCTCATTACAACCGTACCGTTGAGGTAATTGACTGACTTTTGCCTATAACCTTTGCAAAGCTCCGTGCAATGCACGGAGCTTTGTTAAAGACCGACATTCCGTTACGGCAGTCCTTGCGGCTGCAAATAAAACAGAAAGGCATGGAAAGCTCATGTCACTTATTACAAGAGCAATAACAGTTGACGGCAGCGCAAGAATGATACTTGCCGAAACCACTGAGCTTGTGCAGAAAGCCGCCGATATTCACAATACATCAAAAACCATGACAGCGGCTTTGGGGCGCGCCCTTACCGCCGCTTCCCTTATGGGTAGCCTTTTGAAAGATAAAGACAACAGCCTGACGCTTCAGATAAACGGCGGCGGCCCCGCAGGACGCATCGTATGCGTTTCGGACTACAAGGGCAATGTGCGCGGCTACGCCGACAATCCCGCAGCGGAGCTTATGCCCAACAGCCGCGGAAAGCTTGACGTTGGCGGTGCGGTCGGTAAGGACGGCGCGCTTACGGTCATAAAGGATATGGGTATGGGTGAGCCTTATGTGGGCACCTGCCCCCTTGTAAGCGGCGAGATCGCCGATGACGTAACGCGCTATTTTGCGGCCAGCGAGCAGATTCCCACTGTTTGCGCTTTAGGAGTTCGGGTAGATCAGGGGAGGCGTGTACTGGCAGCGGGCGGCTTTTTGGTACAGCTTCTCCCCGGAGCCGAGGAAAGCGTGATTTCCGCAATTGAGAAAAATATCGCTTCCATTTCTTCCGTTTCCGCCATGATTCAGAAAGGTATGAGCGCTGACGAAATCTTTGCGGCAGTGCTTGAGGGCACGCAGTATGAGATGTTTGACGAGTTTGACATCGGGTATGTCTGCTCATGTTCAAGGGAGCGGTATCTTTCAGCTATTGCGGGACTTTCCGCAGGCGATATTGACGAGCTTGTCCGCGAGGACAAGCCAATAGAAGCCGTGTGTCATTTCTGCAACAAAAAATATGTGTTTTCACGCGATGAAGTGCTGAAAGAATACGAAAAGAAGAAAAAACGCTGAAACGAAAATTCCGTCTACATAATTCGACGCTGATTTTGAGCATTTTTCAGCGATTTTTGCCCATTTTTGCCCTGATTTTGGGGTGCAATTTTTCGGGAGTTTTGTCGATAAATTCATAAAAATTCAAAATCAATGTATAAGTTTGCATTTCAGATTAGATTATTAGTTGACGGAAATAAAGTAAGAAATATTCGAAGGGACTGCTGTCCCGGCAGCAGTCCCGCAGGGCTCTCCCCGACCGGCTAAAGGAAGGGGAGAAGATGGGTCTCCTCCCCTCCCTTTAGAATCCCACCTCTCCTCTCGACACGGTAGAACTTCAAATCGTTGCGTTGAAAGGGCACAACACATTCGACTAAGTGAAAAGGAGCCTGTGCCGTCAGCCTAAATTTCAAGTATCGCGGCGGAAATAAAGCAACGCTCGGGAGCGTGTCGATAGCAGATTTGAAGCTACTCACAGAAGGCAAGAATGGCGAAATTGAACATTAACCGCAGGGGCGGACGGCTTCGCCGTCCGTAAAGCGATGGAAAAAGCGCAGAAGAAAGTAAACTTTCTTCTGCGCTTTTTTACGCTTGCCGCCTACGCGGCACCCCTGCGTGGGGTGCTTTATTGCTTTATCAGGGCAAAAGTTTTTTGGAGTTCTTAGAACCTTTTTCTCAAAAAAGGTTCTAAGCGGGGTTAGGGGCGGAGCCCCTCAGGTTTCTTTCTATACGGTCTTGACCGTTATCTTCACGGCTTCGCCGTTGATGTTCCAGTCCTTTGCAACGCCGTCTGCGGGAGCTTTCTCAAAGGCGAGAGCGTCGCACAGGACGGCTTTTGTAAATTCTCCGTTGTCCTTTTCAAGGATAGCCTTAATCTTATCGCTGCCCTCAACGGTGACGGAAATATGGTCGGTCACATTGAAGTCGGCTTCCTTGCGCATGGTCTGCACCTTGGAGATAAGCTCACGCACGAAGCCCTCCTCCACAAGCTCGTCGGTCAGCAAGGTGCAAAGCGCCACCGTAAGACCGTTCTGAGCTACGGAATACCACCCCTCTTTCTGCTGAACATCTATAAGCAGGTCATCGCGGGTAAGGCTGACGGGAGTACCGTCAACATCAAAGTCAAGTGCTCCGTTTTTCTCAAGGCGAGCCATTGCCTCGTTTCCGTCAACAGCGGCGAGATAGCGGTTTATGCCGCCCAAAAGCTTTCCGTACTTGGGGCCCACGGTGCGAAGCTGAGGTTTGAAGCTGTATGAAGAAATCTGAGAAATATCGGGGGAGAAAGTCGCCTTCTTGACATTAAGCTCCTCCTCAACTATCTCGCGGTAGTAGCTGTCAACAGTTCTGTCCGTTTTTACGCATATTTCGGACAAAGGCTGTCTGTTCTTGATATTTGCGCCGTTGCGGGCCGCTCTGCCCAGTACAACGCAGTCCAGAACAAACTCCATATCATCCTCAAGCTTTTTGTCTATCATGCTTTCGTCAGCCTCGGGATACGCGCACAGATGTACGCTTTCCGGAGCCGCAGAGTCAACGGTGCAGACGAGATTGCGGTATATGTCCTCCGCCATAAAGGGAATCATGGGAGCGGCAGCCTTTGCTACGGTAACAAGGGCGGTATACAGAGTCATATACGCCGCGATCTTGTCGTCGGTCATATCCGAAACCCAGAAACGCTCACGGCTGCGGCGGACATACCAGTTGGAAAGCTCGTCCACGAAATCGGACAGACAGCGCGCCGCCTCGGGTATACGGTAAGCCGCAAGGTTCGCATCCGTATCCTTTACCGTAGTGTTGAGCCGCGACAGAATAAACCTGTCCATAACAGTAAGCGCGCACTTTTTGAGATCGTAGCCGGTGGGATCAAAATTGTCTATATTTGCATACAGAACCCAGAAAGCATAGGTGTTCTGAAGCGTTCCCATAAACTTGCGCTGACCCTCGGTAACAGCCTTGTCGCTGAAGCGTGAAGGCAGCCAGGGAGCGGAGTTTGTATAAAAATACCAACGAATAGCGTCCGCGCCGTCAGTTTCAAGCGCCGTAAAGGGGTCAACAGCGTTGCCCTTTGATTTGGACATCTT
>JBJDYY010000117.1:0-3512 GCA_051867715.1 Candidatus Avispirillum sp. | reverse complement strand
AAGTTTTCTTTAATGAATGTGTTGCACTTGCTTGACTTTCTGCCCTGGCGCCGAATGCGACTGAGGGGTTGTTTTGTAGATCACAGTGAGACAATCCCTCCGTCACGGCATACGCCGTGCCACCTCCCTTTGCACAAGGGAGGCGAAAGTATCCCGCCGCATTTGCGGCTGTGGGGAAAATTTGCAAATGTCGGAAGTATCGGTGGGCTGTAAGCCCCCGCCTCCGGCAGCGGCTTACAGCCGCAGTCAGGACCTCCGGCTTTGCCGGTGGTTGTGATTTAAGGAGCAGTTATTCGGATGATGTTTCAGTACCGCACTCTGTTGTTTACTTCAAAGTTGTAGTATTTCTGCCAGTCCTTCGACAGAAGCTCCTTTGCCTTATATTTCGGCACATTGAAGCTGCGGAAATCGCCCTTGTACTCCGGGTGTACCGTCACATTATTGTCTGATTTTATTTCAAAATTCTCGTAGAAACGGTCGGTGAGGATTTCCATTGCACGGGTCGAGACCTCCTCGTCACTGTCGTCAACAAGCAGTGCCACATATGGCACAACGGCGTCGGAGTCCAGATTTTCAAGAGTTGTCATATCCACCGTGGGCAGTCTGCCGTCAAGGTATGCGTTCACATTGTAGGAAGCAATAACACGGTCGGTGTCGGCAAAGCCTGCGGCGGCGATTATAAGCGCCGCAGATACAAGCACCGCTTTCATATACGGCGTGTTTCTCACAAACAGCCGCAGAATGACGAACACGAATACCACGGCAAGGAACACCATAAACAGAGATGTATAAATCCTGAGCTGCGTCATGCCGTAGGAACCTATGTACATTACCATTTTTGAAAGGGCGGTGGCTATGAGAAGCAGTGAAAACAGGCAGATGAACAAAGAGGGCAGACGTACCGCCGCGCTTACCTTTCCTTCTTTTTTGCGGGTAATAAGGCTTACGGTAAATACGACGGCAAGGTTTATAACGCATATGGCGCTCATTTCAAAGAATCCCCGCCGCGCATACTGCGCCATGGTGAAGCCCTCTTGCAATATGCCGGAAAAGGCGTTGAAAAAATAGGCAAGCTGGCTTATGAGATACAGCACATATGCCACAGATACGGCAACGGAAAAAGATGCGGTCACCACGGGGTCTACTCCGCGCCCGTCTTTCTCCTCTCTTTTCTCCACCTTTGTATCAGGGGCACAGAACGCCTGGGAGAACAAAAGAATGAACAGGAACAGTCCGAGAATGAGAGCGCCTACTACCTCCCAGAAGCTGCGGAAGGTAATTTTTTTCAGAAGTCCCTCAAAAGCTGCGTCGGAGGAAACCAGCAGCGGCACCACGATGCAAAGCACGGGAATGGCAAGAGCCACTCCAAGCAGCACAAATCCGGTTTTTCTGCCCACGGTGCGCCCGCCGTTTTCCCCTTTTCTGTGGAACAGCGCCCATGTGCCGCGCCCTATCCTGCCGAAGGTCAGCGCAAAGGCCGTGTAGCACACATCCCCCACACTGTAAAGGGAACCTGCTCTGCTGCGGCGAAGTCCCGCCATATCCGTGACCGTTGCAGCGTATACTGCCGTCATGGTGCATACACTCAGAAACTTTGCAAAGCTGTTGTCGGAGAAAGTAAGGCTTACCGCCATAAGAACAAACGAAAGATTAAGCAGGGCGGTGTACGCACCGTAGTGCTTTTTCTTTTTCATCAGGTATATTACGGTAGCGGCGTACATAATTACGGAGACTGCGGACACTCCGATTCCCGTGCCGCTCCAGAAAATAAAATCCGCCGTAAGAATGCATGATACGGCCGCAATGACAGCATATACCAAGTCTCTTGCGGACGCGGGTCTGCGGCTTTCCTTTTTAACGGCAAATGCCTTTTGCGTGCCGCTGTTACCGCCGTTCTGAACGGCAGCCGCGGTGGGCTGAGACAGCGTCTGATACCCCTGCGGCTGACCGTATTGCGTCTGACCGTATTGCGGCTGACCCTGCTGAGGCTGATACTGTGCCGGCTGACCCGGCTGCTGCCATTGAGGCTGTCCCTGCTGCCACTGTCCCTGCTGATTTTGCGGCTGCGGCGCGGGGGTGCTCTGCGGTCTATCCGGAGTCTCCTGCCGAGCCGCAGGGGCGCCTCCCTCAGTCATGGGAGCGTTTTCCCTATACTCTTGTTCCTTATCCATAAAATTCATCCTTTCCATTTATTACATTATCATATAATCTGTTTCCGCGTCTCTGCCGCGTCAGTCTTCCCTGTATTCAAGAATATCGCCCGGAGTGCAATGAAGAAAAGAACATATAGCCTCCAGTGTGGAAAAGCGTATTGCCTTCGCCTTGCCCGTTTTGAGAATGGACAGATTTGCGGGGGTTATACCGATTGCCGCCGCCAGTTCGTTGGAGGACACCTTGCGGCGCGCCATCATCACATCAAGATTTACCACTATCATGGCGCACCTCATATAGTCAGGCTGTTTTCTTCTTTAAGCCCCGTGGCGGCGATAAAGCAGCTGCGTACCACGCGGACTATAAGAAACAGTACGGTCATTGTAAGCGTTATGAACCAAAGGGGCATATACCACACTCCTGCCGCGGCGCATACCGCCGCCACCCCGAGACAGCACCAGGAAACTATGCCCATCATTACGCTGTTGGAGCGCAAAAAGGGCTGATCCTTATAAATATTGTCGATTATCTTCAAAAGGCAGAAGATAGAGACCGCCGCCGGAAAAGCGCATATGTAAAACGCCGTGAGAATTGCCGTGCCCGACGCGCCGTCAAGACCTCTGAAGCGCGAATACAGCTCCACCAGAGTCGGTGCGGCTATGCAAAGCCCCGCAAGAAGTATTGCGCAGACTATCATTGCCGCCGCGCTGAGCACTACCGATGCTTTTTTCATTTTTGTTTTTCCCTCTTTTTTCAGCCAAAAATAAAACTGCCGTTATTTACCTCTTTTGTCTTTATGCGGTAATTATAACAGCAGTTTTATCGTTTGTCAATAAAAATTATGCGATTTTTAATATTTTTTTACTTTTGATCAATCAATTGTGAAACAACGAAAGCAGAAAAAACACATCGTATAACTGTAAATCTGCTATCGACACGCTCCCGAGCTTTGCTTTATTTCTGCCGCAAGACTTGAAACTTAGGCTAACGGGACAAGCTCTCTCCACTTAGTCGAATGTGTTATGCTCTTTCAACGCAGCGATTTGATGTTCTTCCGTGTCGAGAAGAGGGGAGAGATTCTAAAGAGAGGGGAGAAGATACATCTTCTCCCCTCCCTTTAGCCGTGCGGGAAGGCTCGGAGGGGCTGCTGACGGGACAGCAGTCCCTTCGAATAATTTTTTCTCAATTTCTATCAGCAAATAATCAAGTCTGAAATCCCAAAAGCACTATCAATTTCGTAAATCTTGCTTTCTGTGAGTAGCCACAAGTCTGCTATCGACACGCTCCCGAGCTTTGCTTTACTTCCATAGCGATACTTGAAACTTAGGCTGACGGGACAAGCTCCTTTTCATTTAGTCGAA
>JBJDYY010000116.1:0-3529 GCA_051867715.1 Candidatus Avispirillum sp. | reverse complement strand
GATAAAAACGGAGCAATTACCGTTGAATCCGTAAAAGAGGGCATAAAGATATACGACAATCCCGTGGGAGTCCTTACCAATAATCCGCCTTTTGATGAGCAGATGTTCAATCTGAACAACTATATGCACCTGTCACCGAAGTCTCCGGAGAACACTTTTGCGCCGAGCCTCGGTCTTCGCACATACAGCCGCGGCATGGGAGCTTTGGGTCTGCCCGGTGATCTGTCCTCGCAGTCACGCTTTGTACGGGTGGCATTTACTAAAATGAATTCCGTTTCCGGCAGCAGCGAGAGCGAAAGTGTCAGCCAGTTTTTCCACATACTCGGCAGCGTAGATCAGCAGCGCGGCTGCTGTGATGTAGGGGAGGGGAAGTACGAGATCACCATTTACACCTCCTGCTGCAATGCCGACAAGGGAATTTACTATTATACCACCTACGAAAACCATCAGATAACGGGCGTCGATATGCACCGTGAAAATCTTGACGGCGTAGAGCTTATTCGTTATCCGCTGCTCAGCGGAGAAAGTATAAAAATGCAAAACTGATATGATGTCATACAGAAAAATCCCCGCGGCGTGCCGCGGGGATTTTGTCATGTTTATTTGTTTTATGCAGACTTTTTGGAAAGCTTTTTGATAACCAGCAGAACTGCTACCATAAGCACAGCCATAGCGGGCAGTACGATGTACCACTGTCTGAGGGGCTCAACTGCAAGCAGCAGATAGCCCACAAAGGAGACTGCCGCGACAGTAAGCGCGTAAGGAAGCTGTGTGGATACATGATCAACATGCTTGCACTGTGCGCCTGCGGAGGACATGATAGTGGTATCGGATATGGGCGAGCAGTGGTCGCCGCATACGGAGCCTGCAAGGCAGGCGGATATGCCGATAATAAGCAGCTTGGGATCGTTCTCGAAAATAGGAGTTACGATGGGAATAAGAATTCCGAATGTGCCCCAGGAAGTACCGGTTGCAAAGGAAAGTCCTATAGCAACAAGGAATATGATTGCGGGCAGGAAAGCGGAGAGTCCCGCTGCCGCGCTGTCCATAAGCCCTTCTACGAAATTCGTTGCGCCCAGAAGTCCGGTCATATTCTTAAGAGCCGTAGCAAGGGTAAGGATAAGGATTGCGGGCACCATTGCAACGAAGCCCTTGGGAACGCACTTCATGGAGTCGCCGAAGCTTACCACGCGGCGTATTGCCAGATAAATAACCGTGAATATCAGTGCTACCAGCGCGCCCAGAGGCAGACCGACGGTGGCGTCGGTGTCGCTGAATGCGGAGATAAAGTTCATATGGTTTGCGCTGTCGGCGTCAAAGAAGCCGCCGTTGTATACAAGCGCCCAGACGCAGGAAGCTACGAGAACGATAACGGGAAGGATAAGGTCGATAACTCTGCCGCGGGGGCAAGCTTCGCTTTCTTCGTCGGCAGTATTCTCAAGAGCGCCGAGATCACCGTTTTCGGCAAGAGCCTCAAACTTCTTCATGGGACCGTAGTCAAGCTTCATTACCGTTATGGCAATGATAAATACAAAGGTAAGGAGAGAATAAAGGTTATAGGGAATCGCCTTTACAAACAGGTCGATGCCGCTGGTCTCACCCTCAACATAGCCGGAAACTGCGGCTGCCCAGGAGGATATGGGTGCTATCATACATACGGGCGCCGCGGTGGCGTCGATTATGTAAGCAAGCTTTGTGCGGGATATCTTATGAGAATCCGTTACGGGTCTCATAACACCGCCCACGGTAAGGCAGTTGAAGTAATCGTCGATGAATATAAGTACACCGAGAATAAAAGTGCAGATTATTGAGCCTGCCTTGGACTTAATATGTACCTTTGCCCATCTGCCGAAAGCGGCGCTTCCGCCAGCCTTATTGACAAGCGCTACCATGATTCCGAGAATAACAAGGAATGCAAAGATGCCTGCCGTGTCTGATATTGCAGCGATAAAGCCGTTCTGCACAACGCTGTCGGCGGTGGTTACAACATTGAAGTTGGACGCCATAAGTCCGCCTACGATAACGCCGATGGCAAGAGAGGAATAAACCTCTTTGGTTATGAGCGCAAGGGCAATTGCGATAACGGGAGCGAGCAGGGAAGCCCATGTAGCCCAGTAAGGTGTGTCAGCGGCAACCTCACCGGTGCCTCCACAGTCCTCACACTCACCCACATCGGTCATACCGGAGCCTTCGCAGCTTTCACAGACCATTGACGCGTTTTCGTTTCCGCCCCATACAAAGACGGCGGCGAGCACCGCCACGACTACTACTGCGGCGATAATTACGAGCAGAGTACTCTTTTTCAAGAAAAACACCTCCGAAAAACAGAAAAACCGTGACGCGGCGCATCACGGAAGATGCCGGGAAATACCGGCATTATATGCTCCGACAGCGCTCCGCATTTGCATAAATGCGACAGTACAATGCATATTATACATTGTCCCAGCGGAAAAAATTATCCGCTTCGGCGTTATCCCCTTTCACCCATACGGCTACTGATGTCAAACGCGCCTCTGTACGGTTTGGTTCTGTACTAAAATAATATGATAACTAAATATATCACAGAGTATGACGCTTGTCAATAAAATATGAATAAATATTTGAAAAATATTGAATTCATGACTTATTATTACAAAAAATAACTTGTATCGTCAAATCGGCAATGCTGATTATAAACTTCACATTTCGTCCATGATTTCGACATCCCCTATTGACAAATCTTTTGAAAATTGCTAAGATATAACTATCTTATATATCGGAGGAATACATATGTTTGGAATGGGTTCTACATTGGTTACCGTATTTGCGGTTATCGCCGCAATACTTGCAATCGGCGCAACAGTTGTTGCATTTATTCTTCTGCTGCCCGAAAAGAAGCGTCCCAAGCTCAATAAGTTTTTAGGCACCGTTGCGGATATTCTGAACTTCAAGCATCTGTTCATCGAAAAGATACTGAAGGCGATTTATGTATTTGCAACCGCATTTGCAATTATATTCGGATTTTTGATGCTGTTCTCCTTCGTGCGCTATGATTACTGGGGCTACTCCGGTGTTCATTGGTACGGCTATCAGGGTCTCATTATTATGATCGGCGGACCTATCGTTATCCGCATCGTATATGAGATACTTATGATGTTTATTCTGCTTGTTAAGAACACCATAGAGATCAACAAAAAGCTGTCCGCTGCAAACGCTGCTCCCTGCGAATGCACCGAAGCGCCCGCTCCCGCAGCAGAGCCTGCACCCGAACCCGAGCCGGAACCTGCTCCCGAGCCTGAGCCTCTTTACAGATACTGCACCGTTTGCGGCACGCGCTACGACGCAAACAAGGGCGGATGTCCCAACGGCTGCAAGCATTGAGCAACGATTTTAATAACTAAGGGGGAACGACAGTTCCTCCTTTTTTGTTGCAATAACAGAAATTATGTAACACTTTATGTTAAAAATGTCCAAAAACTTCGCAATGCAACTTCATAGTTACATACTGCTATTGACAAAACTGTGTAAAATGTATATAATAATAAAGCAA
>JBJDYY010000115.1:0-3568 GCA_051867715.1 Candidatus Avispirillum sp. | reverse complement strand
GGCAGGGTGGCTCGGAGGGACTGCTGACGGGACAGCAGTCCCTTCGAATATTTCTTACTTTATTTCTGTCAACTAATAATCAAATCTGAAATGCAAACATATACATTGATTTTGAATTATTATGAATTTAACGACAAAATCCCCGAAAAATTGCAGGGCGAAAATCGGGCAAAAACGGGCAAAAATCGCTCAAAATGCGTGTCTTTTTTTGTCGACGGAATTTCCGGGACCGCCGGTCGGCGGGGAAAAGCAAAATACGGGGAGAAAGTAAGAACGGTTTTCGGTATAATTATATTTTTCACGGTTTATAAAGCACGGCAAGTCAAATTACGGTTCTTTGAACAGAGACAAAGCGCGCCGAAAGGCGCGCTTTGTCTCGTATAATTTTGCTTTATTCGGCTATGTTCATGACATAAGAAATAAACTCGCGCAAACGCAGTATCAAAACTGCCGATTTCGGCGCAAAATCAGCCGTTCTCCTCGCTTTTCAGCGTTTGCAGTTCTTTCATAAAGGTCTCCACATCCTTGAATTCTCTGTGGACGGAGGCAAAGCGCACATACGCAACCGCATCGTGCTCCTTAAGCTTTTCCATGGCAAGGTCGCCTATCTCGGAGGAAGTGATCTCCCGTTTCAGGGAGTTCTGAATTTCGGCTTCAATCTCGTTTGCCACCGACTCGGCGTTGACAGGCCGTTTCTGGCACGCTTTAAGCAGTCCGGAAAGCAGCTTGTTTTTATCAAACAGTTCCTTGGAGCCGTCTTTTTTTATAACAACCGGCTGAAAGGCGTCAATAACCTCATAGGTGGTAAAGCGCGTATGGCACTGAAGACATTCTCTGCGGCGCCTTATGGAATTATTCTCTTCAACGGGACGGGAGTCGACAACCTTGATGTCGTCGGAACCGCATGACGGACACTTCATATTTATGACCATTCCTTTCGTTGATATGTGGCGTCAAGGCATAAATGGGGTTTGAAACAGTTAACGTGTGATCTGCACTCGCGCTGCTTTCAAACTTTTAACTCCGAACAGCTTAAAAAACAAGCTTATGCCTTTATTTTGCGTTTTTCTTTTATTCTAACACAAGATTTTGTTTTTTGCAATAGCCAAATATATCATTTTAGAAAAGGTTCCGAGGCGGTTTCGGTATCGGGTGCAGGTGCCGCCGCAATATCCGGCACTTCAGTTGTCCCGCTGTGCTCTGCCGCCGGCGATGCTGACAGATCTTCGGCGCTTTCGGCGCTTTCGACAATTTCGGCAACCTCGGTATTATCGGTATCTTCGGTATTATCGGTAGTTTCGACAGTATCGCTTTGGTCTGCATCATCGGCTCCGCCGGTCTCCGCAGTTTCGGCAGCAGCGCTGCCGTCGGCTTCGGTAAGGGTAACTTCGTATATTTCCGCTTGCGGAACGGGGGAGCGTCCGCTGCCCTTCTTGCGGAGGAGAAGCAGCACAAGAACTGCCGCCGCTGACGACAGCAGGGCTAAAACCGCAAAGGGCAGTACGGCCGCCGGCAAAACGGAGGCGATTTTTACTTCCTCCGTCACGCCGCATTCTGCACAGGTGAGCCTGCTTTTTCCCGCCGTAAACAAGCCGGCGCGCTTTATGCTTTCACTGTCCCGAAAATCATGCCCTGTGGGAGGTATAGGTGCTGAGAAAACCGCACCGCAGCCGGAGCAGACAAGTTCCGATTTTCCTTCTTCGGTGCAGGTAGGGGCGCGGTAGCTTGTGGGAAGAAAACTGTGACCTGTGGGTGGGGTGTCCTCGGTCTCTTCCGCTTTGCAGTTTTTGCACACGCGGCGCACTTCTCCCGCTTCGGTGCATGTGGCTTCTTTTACAACGGTCTCTTCAAAGCTGTGTCCTTTTGCGGGCAGCTCTCTGTCAATTTCCGCTTTGCAGCGGGCGCAGTTTCCCTTTACACTGCCGTTTTCCGTACAGGTGGGCTCCGTCTTTTTGCATGCCGACTCGTCGTGACCTAAAGGGGCAAGCTCCTCATATAGCTCAAAGCCGCAGACGGTGCATTTTGCCTGTCTGCTTCCGCTCTCGGTACAGGTTGCGGGAACGGTTTTTTCGCTGTCGCCCCATTTATGCCCCGTCGCCGCTTCTGTTTCCGTATATTCTCCTCCGCACACCTTGCAGCGGTACAGGCTGCCGCCTGTTTCGGTGCAGGTAGGCGCAGTATAGGACACATATTCCCATGTATGCCCCTCGGCTTTCAGAATATCCTTAAACCGGTTGCCGCAGTAGGAGCATTCGTAGGAGACATAGCCGTCAACCGTATGAGTGGCTTCCACCCGTCCTGTTTCCCGGTAGTTATGCTGAGACGGTGCGGGGAGGGTGGTCACTTTCTTATGGGTCTCCATTTTGCAGCCCTTTTCAATAAGGTTGTCCGTTATGCGGCAGGTATATGTAATACTGCCGTCCTGACCGCATTTTGCGGGGACATAGGAGGTCTGCACCCAATAGTGATTGTCGGGAGCAGGTGCAATATTTGTCACGTTTCTTCTGTGTCCGCATATTTTGCAATGCTCCGACTGCTTGCCCCGGTACATACAGTTTGAGGGGTAATCAACGCGGGCTGCGGAGTATGTATGAGTATGACCGAGATAGTACGACGCCAGCACGTCCGCCTCCGCCTGCGCCATTATTTCCAGCGTATCGCTTTTTGAAAGAATTGCTCTGTCTCCGGCGTTGGACATAAAGCCGTGCTCTATTATCATGGAGGGAATTCCGAATTTTGCCGCCCATGTGGGAATTCCGTAGTAATCCGACAAAACCCCCAGAGAGGGGTCCTTTATATCCCACTGACGCTCAAAATTCCAGTAGTAGCCCGCTGTGTCGCTGCGCTGGCGGACTCCGTTGTTTGCAAGTCCCGTGGCGTTTGATAATGCAGAGGAAACAGATGCGCCGAGAGTTGTCATGGCACAGCTGCTGATAACGGAGGTGTAGACGGTGACGCCGTGCTCGGAGGTGTTGGTGCTTCCGTCAAAGTGCAGGCTTATAAGGGCGTCGGCGTTGACACTATTTGCGTATACTCCCCTTTCGTAGATTTCCATGGTGCTGTCCCCGGTTCGGGTCAGGCAGACTCTGAAGCCTCCCTTTGCCTCAAGCTTTTTCTTCAAAAGCTGCGCAAGCCGCAGGGTATATTCCTTTTCGCCCACTCCGTTCATGGCGGTGCCGATCTCCGTTCCTCCGTGTCCCGGGTCTATTGCCAGAACTATATCGTCGGAAGCGGCAAAGGAAGTCCCCGACGCGCCCAAAAGAGCGGTCAGCGCTGCCGCCGCGGCAAGAGCTGCAATTATTTTTCTGAGCTTCGGACTTTTTAGCTTCATATAACTTTTGCTCCGTTTATGTAACGGGACATCAAGACTTTTGCAATCTGTTTCCGTCCCGCGGTTTTTGAGAAATTCTAACATCTTTATTTTAACAAATTGTCATTTTTATGTCAATATAAGTTAACGGATTTGTGGATTTACCATTATTCTCAATAAAAATTATATTCTAAAACTGTTTATTGTTATGATACAATTGATAGGTGACAAATAAAAAAAGAAAATAGAACTCCAATA
>JBJDYY010000114.1:0-3601 GCA_051867715.1 Candidatus Avispirillum sp. | reverse complement strand
TATACCCTCCTTAGTACATGTTGATTTTTTCGAATTTGCGGATGGCTACTCATTTGTATGGCTTCTTACACTGTACTCAATCGGTGCATATCTTGGCAGAGACAGAGAAAACGCTTATTTCAGGTATATTAAAAAATTCGGTATTGCTGTATTCTTTATCATTTCATTTATCCTCTTGTTCGGAAATATATTTGCCACCAAAATTCTTGGATTTAATCCCAACTATATGGTAGACTATACTTCCCCCTTAGTGCTTTTAATGGGACTTTCCGTCTTGATTACACTGTCCGGCATTAAACAGAATTTAAGCGGAAAAAGAAGCGGAAAAGTAATAGAAGTGTTATCATCCACTACATTTGATGTATATATCATTCACAGTCATGTGCTTATATACGACTTGGTGTTAGCCGGTGCTTTTGCTTGGATAAAAGGATTAGCATGGTACTGTATCCCGGCTGTATGTATTGCCTGTGCTGTCGCTGTTTTTTCACTATGTTCGATTATAGGATTTATCAGAATACAATTGTTCCGCATCGTTCGAATCAATGATTTGATTGCAAAATTGTCCGCCCGGATCGACAAGTTGCTTTATAAATCACAAATAGAATAAACGGAACTCTGTTCCAATGCCTTTTGTCCAAATTTCATTAGTAAGCATTATACCGAGTTTCAGGAGAAAAAGAGTGATAAAAGCAGTTTTTATTGATATAGATGATACTGTTTTCAGCTTTTCGGGATTTGTTAAGAAAGCCATGCGCGACGGTTTCGAAAAATTCGGGCTGAAGCCTTACACGAATGAAATGTATCCGGTCTTTGAGAAAATAAACAACGAATTGTGGAGACGTGTCGAGCGAAATGAGCTGACGATTCAGCAATTATGTAAAATTCGCTGGAATATGATATTCGAAAGAATAGGTATATTATTTGACGGTGCTGAATTTGAAAACTATTTTTGTGAAGAACTTCACCAAAGTGCCGTATTTGAGCTCCATGCGTTGGAGCTTCTTAGCTATCTTAAAGACAGATATATACTGTGCGCCGCCAGCAACGGTCCGTATGAACAGCAATATAACAGATTAAAAGTCGGCGGTATCGATACATATTTTTCACATATTTTCATATCTTCCGCCATAGGAGCAAAAAAGCCTGATAAAGAATTCTTTGAATATTGCTTTTCAAAGCTTCGCGAGAGCGTATGCGACAGTCTCCTGCCCGAAGAAACAATTATTATAGGCGACTCCCTTACTTCGGATATAGCAGGCGGGAGAAATTACGGGATGAAAACTTGTCTTTATACGAAAGGAAAAGAATACGATTCCGATTATAAACCGGCGGACTATATTGTTTCCGATTTGTCGGATATCATGAAAATACTGTGATTGGTTTTATTTTGATCAGAAAGGAAGCAGAATGAACAAACAAATAAGAATTGTCAGTCCGGATTATAAAAATTGCATTGCCAATCTTCCCAATTCCGTTTTGAAAAAATGGGGAGTTCCCACCGCCGGAGAAACTTTGCCTCTTGCCGACAAATATCTGGAAAAGGATTATAAAAATATCGTAGTTCTTCTCCTTGACGGAATGGGAAAGTTTATTCTTGAAGAATCTCTTGATGAAAAAGGTGCATTCCGCAGCCATCTTGCAGGCATTTACAACTCAGTATTTCTTTCAACCACGGTAGCGGCAACTACTTCCATGCTTACCGGGCAGCAGCCCTGTGAGCACTGCTGGCTGGGTGGGGACTGCTACTATACGCAGATAGATAAAAATGTAACGGTTTTCAGGAATACGGTGCAAGGAACAGATACTCCTGCCGCTGGCTATAATGTCGCCAGGACATATACTCCCTATGTGGATATAATTCAAAAAATAAATGCAGCCGGCGGAAAGGCTTATTACAGTATCCCGTTCATTCCTCCCCATCCCGACAGCTTTGAAGCGGTATGCGACCGTGTGAAGGAATTGTGTAAAGAACCGGGAAAGAAATATATATACGCATATTGGAACCAGCCTGACAGCCTGCTTCACGAATACGGAAGAAAATCTCCCGAGGTTACAAATGAGCTGAAGCGGATTGAAGCATATGTTTCCGATACGGTTAAGGAACTTGATGATACAATACTTTTTATAACGGCAGATCACGGTCATATAAATCAGGAATGTGTTGCCATTCAGGATTATCCCGTAATTATGGATTGCCTTGAAAGATTGCCGTCTTTGGAGCCGCGTGTACTTAATCTTTTTGTTAAAGAAGACAAAAAAGATATATTTGTCAAAGAATTCAAAAAGGAATTCGGAGATAAGTTTATGCTTATGACAACGGTGGAAGCTGTCGAAAAGAAATTGATGGGGACAGGAAAAGAGCATGAGCTTTTCAGATCAATGCTCGGTAACTATCTGGCAATAGCAACAGATGATCTTTCTATTTGTTTTACTGATGACAGATGGGTTTCCTCGCACGGCAGTCTGACCGAGGATGAGATGCTGATACCCTTAATTGTTTTCAGTAATGGTATCTGAATATTCCGTTATTACCTTTTTTCAAACAATAATAAACAGCACAACACCCCGCGAACGCCGGAATACGGCATACGCGGGGTGCTGTATTTTTCGCCGCGACCGTTGCGCGGTCATATGTACTACTGCTTTGCCGCGTCCTTTTCGGCATTATCAAGCTTTTCCCTTGTCATTTTGTCTATCTCCGCTTTCAGCTCTTTGAGATAGTCTGAAAACTGCACATTTTCGTTTCCGTAAACAAGATTAAGCTCATATTCAAGGGGTATCCATGTGGAAATGTCGGACTCGTCATGCTGAATGACCGCTTCAAGCTTGTCAAGGGCCTTGTATATCTTCGCTTCAAGGCTTTCCATTGCGTTCATTTCGCAAAGAAGCTCCTGCCACTGAGTTTTTTCAGGCTCGGGAAAAGAAGCGACCCATGCGTCAAACTCCCCTATTTCCCTCAATTCGTCCTCTGCGGTCTTTTCAAAGGAGGGGATGTCTCCGCAAAACGCCTCGCCCAAATCATGTATAAGGCACATGCGGATCACTTTATCCGTATCCGCCTCGGGGAACTCGGAAGAGACAAGCATTGCCATAAGTGACAACCGCCAGCTATGCTCCGCCACGCTCTCCCGTCTGCCGCTTGAGGTATAGGAGTGTCTTGTATTGCATTTCAGTTTTTCGGCAAGGTGTACCACCTTCAAAAACTCCGACGGTTTCATAGTTTTCTCCTGCTTCGTTTTAATCTCGATTACCGACGCCCTATCATATCCAAAAAATATTTGTGAACGGACAAATCGTCGTTAAGCTCCGAATGAAAGGATGTAACAAGCTGATTTTTCTGGCGCGCCGCTACGATATTTCCGCCGCAGGTTGCAAGCACTTCGGCGTCACCGCGCACGCTTTCGATAAAGGGAGCGCGTATAAAGGTCATGGGTATCTTCCCTACTCCCTTGAAATCAGCCTCGGCAAAAAAGCTGCCGAGCTGACGCCCGTACGCATTCCGCACCGCAGTAATGTCCATTGTGGCAAGGTGCACGCGGCTGTCATTTTTGATTTCTTTAGCAAGCAGGATAAGTCCCGCGCAGGTGCCGAATACGGG
>JBJDYY010000113.1:0-3627 GCA_051867715.1 Candidatus Avispirillum sp. | reverse complement strand
GTGCGGGAAGGCTCGGAGGGGCTGCTGACGGGACAGCAGTCCCTTCGAAAAATCCTTTCTATATTGCTGTAAGCTAATATTCAAATCTGAATTCCGGCAAAATCGCTCAAAAGCATTATCAAATATAGCAACTTACCGATACAGGGGCGCCTTTCGGCGCCCCTGTATTACTCTTACTTTTGTTCATTCATCTGCTTTACCGTCTGAATATTAGCATCGTGCTCATATTTTGTGGCGGCAAACAGTGTAGTTCCGTTATCGGCGCTGACGAAATACTTATAATTTGTATTGGCCGGATACAGGGCGTATCTTATGGCGCTGGCGCTGGGATTCGTTATGGGTCCCGGAGTCAGGCCTTCGTGGGTGTAGGTGTTATAAGGACTGTCGTATTTCAGATCCTCGGGTGTAATTTCCTTCGGACGCACTCCCGTGTTTATCTGTATGGCATATACCACCGTAGCGTCGCTTTCAAGCCGCGGGAAGTTGTAGGGATCCTTCAGTCTGTTATTGAACACGGAGGAAACATACATAAAGTCCGCTGTGCTGCCCGCCTCTTTTTCAACAAGAGAGGCTATGGTCAGTACCTGGTCAACGGTATAACCGAGCTGGGAAGCTCTGGTGCGGTAGTCCTCCACGAACACCTCGTCAAAGCGCGCCAGCAGCTTATTTATGACGGTGGCTTCGCTTGACGCCTTGTAAAACTCGTAGGAGTCGGGGAAAAGGTATCCGTCAAGACGGTAGAAGCGGTCGGGGCTCGTACCCTTTTCCTCCAGCTCGTCTATGAACCAGTAGTCAAAGTCGTAGTTGTTTATGACATCTATATATCCTTCTCGGGTGCCTATGCCGTTTTCCACCATAAGGTCGATGATCTCGTCCGTGGTATAACCCTCGGGAATAGTTATCCAGCAGGTACCTGTTTCCACCTGCTTTTTGAAGGTGCCGCGAAGCTTATCGTAGCTCATGGAGGGGGAAACGGTGTAATCGCCCGCCAAATAGTCTCCCTTTTCGTGTTTGAGAGAGGCGTACATTTTGAAAACAGAGGGGTACTTAATTATGCCGTTATCTGCAAGAATTCTTGCCACTTCCGAAGTGGTGGCGTCCTCGGGGATAGTAATATCCACCGCCTCGTCGCTTTTGACGAAGGCAAAGACATCGTTGCCCACGCGGATTGCGAAAACGGAGATAAACACGGAAACCACCAGCACAAGGACGATATATATTATGCCCTTGACCACGCTGGTCATCATATTTGCGCCCTCTTTTGTATTTTCGTGGCGGGTGGGTGATTTTTTCGCTTTTTCGCCCGGCTTTGAATTGCCGCCGGAGCCCGTGTCGGATGCTGCGCGGCTGCGTCGGGCTGCATATGCGGGCACGGCTGCTCCTGCCGCCGCTGCCGGTTTTTCGGCTTCGGGGGCGGGCACCGGAGCGCCGGGGGCCTTTTTGGGAGTAACCTGCGCGCCTTTTGAGGGTACTACGGCGCCTCTCTGTGCGGCGGGGCGCACGGGACGGGGGCGGGGAGAGCGCTCGGCAGAGCCTGAGACGGAGTCTGAGGCGGAGTTTGCCGCCGGACGGGGGCGCGATGCTGCAGCGTCGGGACTCGCGGCAGGGCGGGGACGGGGTGCCGAGGGGCTTGCCTGACCGGGCTCTCCGGTTACCGGATGAATCCACGGGGTGGTCGGTTTTTGAGCCTGTTGAGCATGAGATGCCGCTCCGGAAGCCGGTCTGCTTTGAGGTGCAGGGCGTCCTTGCTGTGCCGCTGCTCCGTATGCCGGTCTGCTTGCAGACGTCTGTCCGGGTGTAGAACCGGGAGCGGCAGAGGGACGGCGCATATTATGAGCCGGGTCGGCAGACGGCGTCCCCTGAGGGGGGCGGCGCATCTGACGAGGTCTCGGATTTTCATGAGTACCGGCCGTTTCTGCGGCGCTCTCCATTCCCTGCGCGGGCGTCTGCGCAGAGCGGCGCTGTGCCGCCTCGCGGCGCAGTTTACCCTCAAAAAGGGGCTCGTCGGAGGGGATATTTTCGTTTTCCAAGTCAGGTCTGTTATTTTCGTTCATGTCAGTGACCGTGCCTTTCTTTTGCGCATATCATATCAGAAAAGAAGCGACAAGATAGAATACGACGAGAATTATAAATGTGGGGGATACGAATGCCTGCACCAAAAGGGGCGCTTCTCCCGCGCCGCGCTGTCTGACCATGGGAGACGGCGCGTTTTTTTCGCTCTTTGTGCGGTACAGCTTTTCCGAGGCGGAAAAGAACAGAGCCGCAAAAATGAGCAGCGCGGTTATTACGAGAAATGCAAGCATTATAAGTCCTCCGCTGTGCTTGCCCGCTACCTTATAGATATAGGACTCGAAATACAGCACGAATATATTATTCGCCGTATGTACAACCATTGCCGGAATGAAGGAGCCTGTGGCCGCTGTCAGCAGGGCAAGGATTATTCCGCAGTACAGATATATGGGCAGTCTCACCGGGTTGAAGTGCAGCATGGAAAAGGTGAGGGAGGACATTATTACCGCCGCGGCTCCCCCCCATGGAGAGTATTCCGCAAAAACTATGCCGCGAAACAGAAATTCCTCCAAAAGTGCGGGAAGTATTCCGAAAGCAAGGGCGGCATATATGCTGTCCGTCTGTCCGTAGTTTGCCACAGCCGATGAGGATGCGGAGGCGGCCGACGCCGCGAATGCTTCCGGAAACAGGTTATACATAAGAATACTCAGCGCGATACTGCCGCACACTATGACAAGCAGGGCGTAGGCGGATATGCCTATGTGAGAAAGTTTCAGCGCTCTCAGGGGCAGTCTGCCCTTATATTCTCCCCCCCGAAGGAGGCAGAAAAACACCGCGGGCAGTCCTACGCAGCAAAGCTCGATTATCATTACCGTAAGATACGGATTTGTGTTCTCGCCGAGCTTTGAAATATCAAGCCGTCCCGCCGCCGCAGTCAGCGCCGATATTACTATAAGCAGCGCCGGAGCGGCGTGTATTCCTTTAACTTTCACTTGTTATTTTCACACCTTTTTCGCTGAGAAGCATATCTACCTTTTCGTCAAACCGTCCGCGGGGAAGACTGGGTAGGATAAAGTCGGAGTACACCACGCCTATGCGGCTGCCGGAAAAGGAGGACAGAAATCTGTCGTAGTAGCCTTTGCCGTAGCCTACCCGGTAGCCGGCTTTGTCAAATACCACGCCCGGAACAAAGCAGACCGCGCTGCCGCGGTGCAATTCCCCGTCGTAGGCGGGGGCGTCCGGAGACGGCTCCCGTATGCCGTAGCTTCCCGATATAAGCTCCTCAACGGAATTCACGAAACGGTAGCTCATGGTATGGCTTTGGGGGTCGCACAGGGGAAACGCCGCCTTTTTGCCCTTTTCAAGTGCAATTCTTGCCAGGGCGTCAATACATATTTCGTCTTCAAGAGACGCGTACAGCAGCACATATTCCGCGTGCCTGAAGCTGACAAGCTCGCAGGCTCTGCGGCATATTTCCGTATCGCGCTTTCCCCTCAGCGCCCTATCCGTCTGCGCCCTTTCAAGTTTATACTTTGCCCGCAGAGCGTCCTTTAATTCTTTCAGGGAGCTCACGGCGCTATTACGGAGCGCCGCACCGCTTCGGCGGTCTCCTCTCCC
>JBJDYY010000112.1:0-3669 GCA_051867715.1 Candidatus Avispirillum sp. | reverse complement strand
AAAAAGCACAGAAGAGAGTTTACTTTCTTCTGTGCTTTTTCTCGCTTGCCGCCTTTGCGGCACCCCTGCGGGGACGAATCTATATTTCTATGCCCTAATTGAAAGTTTTTTGGGGTTCTTAGTACCTTTTTCTCAAAAAAGGTACTAAGCGGGGCACGGGGCAGCGCCCCGTATATATCGTGATCTGGGTTCGGGGCAGGGCCCCGGCAGAGTCCCGTATGTGATCATCGCGGCACGGGGCGGAGCCCCGTATGCAGCCGTGCCAATCCGGCAGGCAATGCAAATATGCAGCTGAAAAAAACAAAAAATTTTAATTTCGGTATTGACAAAGCAGCTTTACCGTGCTAAAATCAAGTAAACCGTTGAGGAAGAGTGAGTAAGCTTTCAGCAACTTCTTTCAGAGAGTCGCCGGCGGTGGGATGGCGGCAGAAGGGCAAAAGCCGAATGGGCTTCCGAGGGCAAGCGGAAAGGGACTTCGGTTCTGAGTATGTGCGACGGAGTAAGGCTCTCCGTAAACAAAGGTCAGCATATGTCAGTATGCGCAGAGGTGGGCGCTTCAAGCGTCAAGCCGGGTGGTACCGCAGGATGATTCCTGTCCCAGCAATCTCAAGAATTGCGGGGCGGGATTTTTTATTTTCCGCAACGCAAAAAACCACTGCCGCAAAAGCGGAAAAAAGAAAGGAAAAGAAAAAATGAAAATCAAAAAACTTGCAGCCGCACTTCTCGCCGCCGTTCTTGCAGCGGCATCCCTTGCTTCCTGCACCGCAAAAGCCGATGACAAAGAGGCCGAGGGCAAAGACACCTACACCGTAGGAATCTGCAACTACGTGGACGACGCCTCCCTCAATCAGATAGTGGAAAACATCGAAAACCGCCTCGCCGAGATTTCCGAGGAACGCGATGTTACCATCAAGGTTTCCGTCGACAACTGCAACGCAGACGCAAACCTTATGTCTCAGATAATTTCCAACTTCCTTGCAGACAAAACCGATCTGCTGGTAGGCGTGGCAACCCCAGTTGCCATGGCAATGCAGGCGGCTACCGAGGACAATAAGACCCCCGTTGTGTTCGCAGCAGTCTCCGACCCTGTATCCGCAGGACTTGTTGAATCCCTCGAGGCTCCCGGCAGCAACGTGACCGGTACCTCCGACTATCTCAACACCGACGCTATCATGAACCTTATCATTACCACCAACCCCGACATCAAAAAGGTAGGTCTGCTGTACGATGTGGGACAGGATTCCTCCGCAACTCCCATAGCAAGTGCAAAGAAATTCCTGGACGAGCACAAAATCGAGTACATAGAGCGCACCGGAACCACCGTTGACGAGATTGCTCTCGCCGCACAGGCGCTTGTATCCGACGGAGTCGAGGCTGTGTTCACTCCCACCGACAATACGGTAATGAAGTCCGAGCTTACAATTTACGAGACCTTTGCAAAGGCAGGCATTCCCCACTTCACGGGCGCGGATTCCTTCGCACTTAACGGCGCTTTCCTGGGCTACGGCGTTGACTACGCAAACCTGGGCGTTGAGACCGCGGATCAGATAGCCGAAATACTCCTTGATAAGAAAGACCCCGCAGAGGTGCCCGTACGCACTTTTGATAACGGCACGGCAACAATCAATACCGACATCTGCACGGAGCTGAAGTTTGACTTCGAAAAGCTTAAAGAGGACTACGCTCCCTTCTGCACCAAGATCGAAACCATAGTAACCGCCGAAAGCTTCGACGACATAAAATAAAAGTAAACAGAAAACATAACGGAGAATTGTAATGGATATAAGTTCGATCCTCACCCTGTTGCAAACGGCGCTGGAGCTTGGACTCATAAGCTCGCTGACGGTGCTGGCACTGTTTCTGAGCTACTCCATGCTTAACGTATGCGACCTTTCCACAGACGGCTGCTTTACATTAGGCGCCGCCGTGGGCGCCACCGTGGCAATATCCGGTCACCCGTATCTTGCAATACCGGCTGCCATGGGGGCAGGCATACTGTCCGGCTTCGTAACGGCGTTTCTGCAAACAAAAATGGGCATCGACAGCCTGCTTGCGGGAATAATCGTAAATACGGGACTTTATTCCGTAAACATTGCCGTAATGGGCAAATCCTCCATTCTCAATATGAACACCACCGAAACGGTGTTTACAAAAGTCAAGGGGCTGCTTTCCGGCACGCCCCTTGAAGGCACGTATAAACTGATTGTGGCGGGAGTCGCCGTACTGCTTGTGGCGCTGTTTCTTGGACTGTTTCTTCGCACACGCCTGGGTCTTGCCATAAGAGCCACGGGCAACAATCCCGATATGGTGCGCTCCTCCTCCATAAATACAGTATTTACCACCATTATCGGTCTGTGCATAGCAAACTCCTTTACGGCGCTGTCCGGCTGCCTTCTGGCACAGTCGCAGAAATCCGTAAACATAGACATCGGCAGCGGCATGGTCACCATAGCCCTTGCGTCTCTGCTTATAGGCAACGCCTTTTTCGGAAAGAAAAAAATGCCCCTGCGCATTTTCGGTATGGTGCTGGGCGCATTTCTGTTCCGGTTCGTCTATACCGTGGCGCTGCGCTTCGATATGCCCGCCTTTATGCTGAAGCTGGTGTCCTCCGTCATCGTCATTGCGGCGATTTCCGGACCGTATCTGAAAAAGCAGTTCCCGCTCATAATACGCAGACTGCGCGGACAAAGGGAAAGGGGATGACAGAATGCTTGATCTTATAAATGTTTCAAAAACCTTTTTTCCCGGCACGCCGGACGCAAAGCTTGCCCTTGACAGCCTTTCCCTGCACGCCGAAAAAGGCGATTTCATAACGATAATCGGCGCAAACGGCGCGGGCAAATCCACGCTGTTCAACGCCATAGCCGGCAATTTTCTCATCGACAGCGGCACCGTAAGGCTTGACGGCGAAAACATCACCTTTCAACCGGAGCATAAGCGCGCCCGCAAAATCGGCAGACTTTTTCAGGACCCCATGCGCGGAAGCGCCCCCGGTATGACTATCGAGGAAAACCTGTCCCTTGCGGCAGGAGAAGGCGGCTGGCTTGCCGTGCCGAAAAAATCCCTGAAGAAAAAATTCCGCGAGCGTGTCTCCATGCTGGGTATGGGACTTGAGGACAGAATGGATCAGCCCGTAGGGCTTCTGTCCGGCGGACAGCGGCAGGCGCTGACGCTGATGATGGCAACATTTAATCCGCCGAAGCTCCTGCTGCTTGACGAGCACACGGCGGCACTTGACCCGGGCACCGCCGAAAAGGTGCTGTCCATCACGGAAAGCATCGTCAGTGAAAACGCCCTTACCTGCCTTATGATTACGCATAATATGGAAAGCGCCCTGAAGCTGGGCAACCGCACGGTAATGATGGATCACGGACATATAATCCTTGATGTATCCGGCGAGGAAAGATCAATGCTCACCGTCCCCGACCTCCTGCGCCGCTTCAGAGAGCTATCCGGCAAAGACCTTGACTCCGACAGAATGCTGCTTATATAAACAGGCAAACGACCGAGCCCCAACGGTAAACGTGGCGCTGCCCATCACCTCGCGGGATATATGCGAGGCGCTGCCTCGCGCACCGCTCAGAACCTTTTTTGAGAAAAAGGTTCTGAGAACTCCAAAAAACTTTTAATTAGGTCAAAGAAATCCCCCGCAGGGGTGCCGCGTAGGCG
>JBJDYY010000111.1:0-17446 GCA_051867715.1 Candidatus Avispirillum sp. | reverse complement strand
TCCCATGCTTCGATCTTCTGAATCTCGTGAGAGGTGCGGAAGCCGTCGAAGAAGTTGAGTACGGGAACTCTGCCCTCGATAGCGGCAAGATGTGCCACGGCACCGAGATCCATAACCTCCTGGGGGTTGGACTCAGCCATCATGGCAAAGCCGGTCTGACGGCAGGCGTAAACGTCGGAATGATCGCCGAAAATGTTCAGGGCGTGGGACGCTACGCAGCGTGCGGATACATGGATAACGCAGGGAAGCAGCTCGCCTGCGATCTTGTACATATTGGGGATCATGAGCAGCAGACCCTGGGAAGCGGTATAGGTGGTGGTAAGCGCACCTGCCGCAAGGGAGCCGTGAACTGCGCCTGCGGCGCCCGCCTCGGACTGCATTTCCATGACCTTAACTCTCTCGCCGAAAATGTTTACGGCAGGCTCTCCGAATATGTTCTTATTCGTAGCTGACCAGGTATCGGTCACCTCTGCCATGGGAGAGGAAGGGGTAATGGGGTAGATTGCGGCAACCTCGGTGAACGCGTACGAAACGTGCGCGGCAGCGGTGTTGCCGTCCATGGATACTTTTCTTCTTGCCATGAATGGTTTTTCCTCCTGATATATATGTTTTTGTTTTTGACACACAGTATCATTGGGTATTGTCATACCGAAATCAATTATACAACCTTTTTCTCCTTTTGTAAATAAGCAATTATTGAAAATATGTAAAAAAAGCGCCAAAACTCCGTCTGCCGCGGGAGATTTGCGGCTCTTCAAAGCGTATTTCGCAAAATATAGTCGCCGCGCGGAAAGAATCGGGTCGGCGCGGGCAAAATTTTTCGTGCACGGCGGTTTAGAAAAAACGAGAATTCGCGAGAAAACGGGAGAAAAAACGAGATGTTCAAATGATAAATCAAAATTTCGGAAATTTTTTTCACAAAACTATTGACACACGGCGCCTGCTTTGGTATAATGCACCTTGCTGAATAAATCTAACTATGCATTTTCGGAGGAAAGTCTTATGTCAACTTATATGGCAAAGAAAGAAACCGTTGAGCGCAAGTGGTATATTATCGACGCGGCAGGCAAGCCCCTCGGTAAGACTGCTGCGGCAGCGGCTACCATACTTCGCGGCAAGCACCGCCCCGAGTTCACTCCCAATGTGGACTGCGGCGAGTTCGTTATTATCGTAAATGCCGCAAAAGCAGTACTCACCGGCAAAAAGCTGGAGCAGAAGTACTATCGCCGTCATTCCGGCTACATCGGCGGTCTGAAGGAAGTTTCCTACAAGACTCTGATGGCTACCAAGCCCGAAATGGCTATGGAGCTTGCAGTTAAGGGTATGCTCCCGCACAACTCCATCGGCGACAAGTCCATCACCCGCCTTAAGGTATACGCAGGCGAGGCTCACAAGCAGCAGGCACAGAAGCCCGTGCCTTACGAGATTTAATAGGGGGATAACGGAATATGTATACAAGTGCTAAACCTTACTTTTACGGTACGGGCAGAAGAAAGAGCTCTGTTGCCCGCGTTCGTCTTTATCCCGGCACCGGCAGCATTACCATCAACGGCCGCACCATTGACGAGTATTTCGGTCTTGAGACTATGAAGCTCATCATCAATCAGCCTTTTGAGGTAACCGGCACCATGGGCAAGTTCGATATCGTCGCAAGTGTTCGCGGCGGCGGTTTCTCCGGACAGGCAGGAGCTATCCGTCACGGCGCATCCCGCGCACTCCTTCTGGCAGACGAGACTTTCCGCGCTCCTCTGAAGAAGGCAGGACTTCTGACCCGTGACCCCAGAATGAAGGAAAGAAAGAAGTACGGTCTCAAAGCTGCACGCCGTGCAAGCCAGTTCTCAAAGAGATAAGAGAGCAAAAAAGAGACTGCTTCGTCACTTTATCAAAAAGCGAAATGCCCTCGGAGGTTTTCTCCGCGGGCTTTTCTTTTTATGAAAAATTTGAGAAAAACAGCGGGGAATCTTCCCGCTGTTTTCGCGGAAATTCCGCGGTTTTTTCTTTTACGCCTATGTTAGCCTTTGTCCGCCTGCTCTCCGGCTATGGCACGGCGAAGTCTTTCCGCGGGGAATTTGGTGCGGCGTTCAAAGGAGTACAATCCGTTCATTTCCTGCATAACGTCCGTAAACTGGGTGTAGCAGAAGCCGCACACTGCGGGATTTTCACGCAGGACGGTGCACAGCGCCGAAAGGCGGCTGAGAAAGGCCTCGGCGTCGGCGGGAGCCTCGCCGTAACCCCAGGGAGTGCCCGACTCCTGAGCGGAATTTTCATACACGGAGTCTATGTCGAAAAAGGCGCCGCCGAATTCCGACACGAAATAGGGAGAGGTGCCGTCATAGCCCGTATCGCCCTCAAAACCGTTTGTAAACACATTGCCGCCGCTGACAAGGGGGGCGTAGTGGGAAGCGAAAACGGCGGGGTTTTGCTCGTAGTCATGTACATCGTAAATATCGGCTTTCGCGCTGTGTACCCAGCCGGAGCAATCTATCACAAGCCTTGTGGGATCGTACTCTTTCGCAATGCGCACCGCCTCTTTTACGATAGCGGTATTTTCCCCGGGGAAAGCCTCGTTAAAGGGACACCAGCCGATTACGGAGGGGTGGTTTACATCCCGGCGCAGCTCCTCCTCCCACTCCGGCAGCATGGCGCTCTGCGCCTGCGGGCGGGAAATGTCAAGTCCCCAGTTGGGATACTCGCCCCACAGCAGATAGCCTGCGCGGTCGGCCTCGTATATAAACTGCGGCTCAAATATTTTCATATGCATTCTTGCGCCGTTGAAGCCCGCCGCCATTGACAGCTCAATATCGCGGCGAAAATCCTCTGCGCTTCCGGCAGTGTAAATGCCGTCGGGATAGTAGCCCTGATCAAGGACAAGGCGCATAAATATCTCACGTCCGTTGAGAAGGACTTTATTGCCGCTGACCTCTATACTTCTCATGCCGAAATATGCCGTGGCTGTGTCGCTGCCGAAAGTAAGGCGCACATCGTACAGGTTTCCCTGCCCTATATCCCACAGCTTCGGGTCGGGTACGGGCAGAGTAAGGCTCGCTTTTCCTTCCCGGGACACAGCGGAACTCACCGACACCGTCTCCCCTTCAAACAGCACCTCTGCGCGCACCTCGCCGTCGCCGCAAAGCTGAATTTCAGCCTCGGCGCGGCAGTTTTTTACATCGGGCAGAATTTTTACATGCTTTATATAATTTTTCGGCACATATTCAAGCCAAACGCTTTGCCATATACCTGTGCAGCGGGTATAAAAGCAGCCGTGCGGCTCGGGAGCCGACACCTGCTTGCCGGAGGGCTGAAGCGGGTTCTGCGTGTCGTCATACACCGTTATATTCACTCTGTTTTCGCCCTTTGTCACAAGGTCGGTAATATCAAAGCACATGGGAGTATAGCCCCCGCGGTGTTCCCCCGCCGCCTTTCCGTTTATATACACACGGCAGTCAAAGTCCGCGGCGCCTATATGGAAAAGCACGCAGCCGCAGTCGGTGTCAAAGCTTTGCGGCAGTACAAATGTGCGTGCGTACCACACCCTTTTCATATAATCCGTGTGGCAAATGCCCGAAAGACGGGATTCCGGCACAAAGGGCACCGTTATGCGGCAGTCGTAGCGCTCTGCGTCAAACAGGCGGCGGGCGACTCCCGTATCCTCATTGTCAATTTCAAAAAACCACTCGCCGTTAAGACACAGACGGCTCTCCTCGCCCCGTCTGAGCTCCGGGCGCGGATATTCGTTTCTCGGCACCATACTCTTCTGCCTTTCTTTTTATTGTGTTTGCGCGTTTCTTTGCCGACAGGGTAAAAAAGCGCACATTTTTACCTTAAATTTAATAAAAATTCGCAAAAACTATTCAATTTCCGCTCGCGATATATTATAATAAAATGAATAGTTATATAATAGGGAAAGTATTTCTTGTATTATAACATATTATTCCCGATTTTCAATACTGATTTTTATAAGGAGAGGGCCATGGACAAGAAAAAGTACGATGTGACTATCGCAGGAGTGGAGATGTCTATTCTTTCCGACGAAAGGGAGGATTTCGTTCAGAAGCTGGTATCCCGTCTGGACACGCAAATCACCGATATCACCATTCAGAACAAGCGCTGTTCAAAGCTTGACGCCGCCATACTCGTAGCTTTGGATCTGAGCAGCGAAAAGGCAAAGGCAGAAAAGCGCGTGCGCAATCTTGAAGCGCAGATCGCTCTTTACGACGCCAATCTGCGCCGAATGAGAGAGGAAAACATAAAGCTGAAAAGTGCTATGCTGGGCGGAAAGGACGCCGCAAAGGCGGCACTTGAAGCAGAGGAAGATGCTCAGGAAACCGAGAGGGACGAGGACGCAGGTCTCACTCAGCTTTCAATTGACGACAGCGCGGATGACAGTGCCGACGAAGCAGCGGATGCTGTGAGCACAGGAGATACGGGACGAAGGGAAAGCCTGAAGCAGATAGCGGAGCTTCTGGGCAGAAAGAAAGAAGAAGCGGCGGCAAACGCGGTCTCCGAAAAGGCAGAAGCGTCAGAGGAAGAAAAAACCGCAGACAGCGAAGGCGGCGGCGAAAAAGAGGACAAGCTTCGCCAGATAGAAAGCCTGCTTCGCAAAAATAATTTCTGAAACGGCATACAGGACGGCACAAAAGCCGAATTATTCTGATGAAACGGAGTCGGGGCAAAAGTGAAAACGAAAAAACCTGAGCTGCTTGCCCCGGCGGGGAGCAGAGCCGCGCTGGAGGCGGCAATAGAGGCGGGAGCGGACGCCGTTTATTTCGGCGCCGATGCCTTTAACGCCCGCATGAGAGCGGAGAATTTCGGTATAGATGAAATCGGAGAGGCTATTAAGATTTCCCGCGCCTACGGGGTAAAGACCTATATCACCCTGAACACCCGTCTTTTCGACGGGGAACTGGAAGAAGCTCTCCGCCTTGCCGCGACTCTGTACAAAGACGGCGCGGACGCTTTGATAATTGCTGATATGGGGCTTGCCGCGCTTATAAAAAAGTATATTCCCGATTTTGAAATCCACGCAAGCACTCAGCTTTCCGGCCACAGCGTATATGACGCCGAGGCGCTTAAAAGAGCCGGTTTTTCCCGCATGGTGTGCCACAGGGAAATTGATGCTGCGGCTCTGAAGCAGCTTTGCAGCCGCTCCCCCATTGAAACGGAAATGTTTATCCATGGGGCGCATTGCGTATCTTTTTCCGGCCAGTGCCTTTTCAGCGCGGTTATGGGTGCCCGAAGCGGAAACCGCGGCGAATGCGCACAGCCCTGCCGTCAGCCGTACTCTCTCGGCGGCGGCAGAAAGAGCAGCGGTAAAACCGATAAAACCTATCCCGTAAGTCTTCGGGATATGTGCCTTGCGGGACATATTACGGACATTCTGGAAAGCGGGGTTGCCTCCCTGAAAATCGAGGGGCGGCAGAAGCCCGCAGAATATGTTTACGGGGTGACAAAGATTTACCGCCGTCTTATAGACGAGGGGCGCGACGCCCTGCCCGAGGAAACGGAGGCTTTGCGGAAAATTTTCAGCCGCGGCGGATTTACGGCGGGATATTTTGAAAAAAGCGGCGCGAATATGCGCGGGGTGCGCACCTACGAGGATTTTCTGGAAATGGACAAAACAAAATTTCCCGGTCTTTCCCGAAAGGTGCCGCTTAAAGTACGCCTTACCGTAAGAGACGGCGAGACGGCGGTGTTTGAAGCAGAGTCGCCCACAAAGAGGGCAGAAGCGAGGGGCGACGGCATTCTTGACGCTTCATCAGTTGCGCCCCTGAGCCGTGAGGGCGCGGAGAAAAACGCGGGGAGACTTGGAAACACTCCGTTTTACCTTGCGGATTTTCACTACGAAACAGACGGCACCTCCCCTCTCACCCTGTCGGAGCTAAACAGGCTGAGGCGGCGCGCCGTTGATGCTTTGCTTGAGTCCAAAAGAAAAGCTCCGCAAATTCCGAAGCTTTTCAAAGGTGGGAAAAAAGCGGCGGCAAAAACCGTATTTACGGCTGAGTTTCTCCGTCCGGAGCAAATACCGGAGAGCGCAAGGGACTTTTTTGACAAAATATACCTGCCCTACGGCACGGCAGGGGGCGACAACTTTGACATTTCTCTTCCGCCATATATGCCCGACAGATGTGCGGAAGATGTTTTCTGCGACAAGGCGCTTTACGGCAAAACCCTGCTGTGTCACACGGCGGGTCAGCTTGAGGAGGCTGTGCGGCGCGGATACTTAGCGGCAGCTTCCATGAGAATGAATATTTTCAATTCCGAGGCGGCGGAGTACTGCGCGTCCCTCGCAGAATATGTTACACTCTCCCCTGAGGTCAGGCTTGCAAAAATCAGGGATATGTCATGTTCCCGCCCCTTGGGAGCGGTAGTATACGGCAGACTCCCTCTCATGCTGTGCGTGCGCTGCGTATTGTCGGACGGCGGGGAAAGCTGCAAGTGCGGCGGCTGCGGACTGTCGGTGCCCGGTATGACGAAGAAAAACGGCGCTCTCTGCACGGGAAGCCTTACGGACCGTCGGGGCACGGTGTTTCCCCTGTACGGTATGCCCGACTGCACCAATGTTTTATACAACAGCGTGCCCGTATATATGGCTGACAAAATGCGCGAGGTGCAAAGCGCGGGAGTTTCCGTTATGCATTTTATATTTACGGACGAAAGCCGCGACAGGTGCCGTGAGATAATCGAAGCCTACAAAAACGGGGCGCCGCCGGAGAGCGGAAATATCCGCCGTATGCTCTGATACGGCTATTAAAACGGGAGAAAAACTGCGAAAGGCAGGATCATATACATGGAAAAGAAAAAACTGAAAATCAAATATCTTGTGCCCGATATGCCCCGTCTTTGCTACATTGACGGCAAAAGCGACTGGATAGATCTCAGATGCGCACAGGATACGGATATGAAGGCAGGAGAATTCAGGCTCATTCCTCTGGGTATTGCCGTAGCGCTGCCCGAGGGGTATGAAGCACATATAGTACCCCGCTCCTCCACATACAAAAATTTCGGTATAATACAGACAAATCACATGGGCGTGGTCGACGAAAGCTACTGCGGCGACGGCGATCAGTGGTATATGCCCGCATACGCCCTGCGGGATACCCATATTGCAAAGGGCGAGAGAATATGCCAGTTTCGCATTGCAAAGCATCAGCCGCCCCTTGAATTTCAGGAGTGCGAGACTTTGGGAAACCCCGACCGCGGCGGCATAGGCTCTACGGGAACGAAATAAGCGCGGGAAGCGGAATTTCGGCAAATCCGCAGGATGAAAACGGCGAAAGGAACGGCATAATATGACCGATAAAAAGCTAATACTTGCCTCCGGCTCTCCCCGCAGGCGGGAGATACTGGCGGGCGCCGGGTACGATTTCCGCTGGATTTCCCCGAAGGCAGAAGAAGTGTCAAAGGGACTTTCTCCAGAGGAGCTTGTGGCGGAAAACGCCCGCCGCAAAGCCCTGGCGGCGCTGGAAACCGAGGACGGCGTTATACTGTGCGCCGACACGGTGGTGTGCCTTGAGGGCGAAATACTGGGAAAGCCGGGTGAGCGGGAGGCGGCAAGAAAAATGCTTGAAAAGCTTTCCGGGAAAACACATCTTGTCATCACCGGCTGGATACTTTGCGACGGAGAAAAAACGGTGCGCGGCTGTGAAAAGTGCGAGGTTAGTATGCGCCGTATTACCGAAGAAGAGCTTTCGGGATACCTTGACACCGGCTCCCCCCTTGACAAGGCGGGCGCCTACGGCATACAGGACGCAGGAGGAATGTTCGTGGAGTCCATAAGCGGCGATTACTACACCGTCATGGGACTGCCTCTGTGCAGCGTGTCAAAGGCGCTGAGAGAGGAGTTCGGCATTCTCCCTTTCAGGCACAGCACCGCTGAGTAAATAGCAAAATACAGGAAGGACATCTGTTTATGAGCAAATATATAGGAATAGATCTGGGAACGGCAAATACCATAGTTTATGTCCGCGGCAAGGGAATAGTGCTGCGCGAGCCCTCCGTAGTGGCGGTGGAACAGCGAAGCAAAAAGGTTATGGCGGTGGGCAACGACGCAAAGCTTATGCTTGGCAAGACCCCCGGCTCCATTGTAGCCATGCGCCCTCTCCAGGACGGAGTTATTGCCGAATTTGACTTTACCTCCGCTATGCTGCGCGACTTTTTCAAAAAAGCCTCAGGCAGCACTATCTTCAGCCGTCCCAAGGTGATTGTATGCGTCCCCTACGGCGTTACCGAAGTGGAAAAACGTGCCGTTGAGGATGTTACTCTTGAGGCGGGAGCGCAGTCGGTGGCGCTTATTGAGGAGCCTATTGCGGCGGCTATCGGCAGCGGGCTTAGAGTTGAGGACGCCCGAGGCAGCATGATAGTTGACATCGGCGGCGGCACCACGGAGGTGGCTGTCACCTCTTTGGGCGGTATCGTTCTGTCTACCTCTTTGCGTATTGCGGGAGACGAGCTTGACGACGCCATAGTCAGCTACATCAAGAAAAAATACAACATACTCATCGGCGAAGTCACCGCCGAAATGCTGAAAAAGAAAATAGGCAGCGTACATCCCGGAGTAGACCGCGGCGTTATGGAAATACGCGGCAGAAACCTTCTGAACGGACTGCCCGCCATTATTACCGTAAGCTCCGCCGAAATACGGGAGGCTATGCATGAGCAGGTTGTCCATATTATCGAGGCTATAAGAACCACACTGGAAAATACTCCCCCCGAGCTTTCCAGCGACATATACGACAACGGAATCATGCTGTCGGGCGGCGGCGCACTGCTGGGCGGTCTCGACGCCCTGGTAACCCATGTTACCGGCATCAGGGCAACTATTGCAAAATCGCCTCTTGACGCGGTGGCGGTAGGTATCGGTCATGTTATCGAGGGCAGCGGCGATTCCGACGCGGTACGGTACAGAAACCGCGGCTCGCGCTGACAGTATAGCACAGATCCGCATTTTTCGGCGCGGTATGCCGCGTATTCCACGAAAAAAGGAGTGAAACAGGGTGAAGGACTTTTTCAGGTCAAGATTTTTCACGGTCATCGTTATCCTGATGCTGATAGCCGTTATAGTCCCCTCGGTTTTCGGAGCCATGGGGCTGGGCGGCACGCTGAAAAACGGTCTCAACACCGTGCTTACACCGGTACAGAAGCTGTTCAGCTACGTTTCCGACGCCTTTGAGGGCTTTGTGTCCTATTTTACCGAGTTTGACCGCATATCGGAGGAAAACGCCGAGCTGCGCAGCCGCATAAACGAGCTTCAGAATCAGATAAGCGCCGCTGAGGAAACGGAGCAGATGAATCAGTGGCTGTTCGATTTTCTGGAGCTGAAGCGGGAGCATCAGGACTACAAGCTTCAGGACGCGGTTGTCACCGGTCACGAAAGTGACAACTATATAACCGTATATATTCTTGACAAAGGTACGGCGCAGGGCATTGAAAAGGATATGCCCGTAATTACCTCGGAGGGTATCGTAGGGCACATTACGGAGGTAGGCACCGACTGGTCAAAGGCGGTGACCCTGCTGTATTCAGGCTCCTCCGTCGGCGCTTATGTGGAGCGCAGCGGAGAACAGGGCGTGGTGGAAGGCGATTACACCCTTTCCCGTGACGGTCTGTGCAAGCTGTCATATATGTCCGCCGAGGCGGATGTAAAGGTAGGAGACCGCATTGTGTCCAGCGGCTACGGAAGCGTTTATCCCCGCGGACTTGTCATAGGCTATGTGGAAAGCGTGGAAAAGAACGCCGAAAACCGCGCGCTGGATGTAACGGTGCGTCCCGCCGCCGACATAAGCGGCGAAATCAAACGGCTGATGATAATTACAGATTATGAATCCTACACAGAATAACAAAGACGGCAAGGGTAATGAAAAGCGTTTCCGTTGGCAGGAGCCTGAGCCGGGCAGAACGCAGAAATTCATTACTCCCGAAGCCGAAAAAAGCCTTAGAGAGGGCGCCGGGCGCTACCGCTCTCTGAAAAGCGGCGCTCCCCCCGTAAGGAAGCGGCGCGAAGGCCGTCCCGCAGCAGGGAATACAGACGGTGCGGGCGGCAGCCAAAGCGTTCCCGGCTCCGACGGAAAAAGCGGAACTTATCAGCGCACATCGCAAAGAGAGCGCGGCAAAAGCGGAGCAAAGCGGGAAAAGCTGACCCTTGCAGAGGCGGTGCGCGGTGAGTTGCGCGACAGACTGCATATGCTGAGAATGGGTATTTCTCTGAACTCGGACGATGTACTGCGCGGAGTCATATGCGCCGCGCTGATTATAGTAACTGCCCTTTTGCAAACCACATTTTTCAACAAATTCGCCCCTTTCGGCGCGGTACCCGACATGATGCTGTCCCTGACCGCCGCCATTGCCCTGTGGGAGGGTGAACGCTGGGGCTCAGTATGCGGACTTTGCGCCGCCTTTGTAATACAGTCACTGGGAGCTACGGGAAATGCCCCGCAACTTCTGGCTCTGCTGTATGTGCCGGTGGGCTGTGCCGTGGGCATACTGTCCTCCCGCTATCTGCGCAACGGACTGCCCGTCAAAGCGGTGTATATCGCTTGCTGCTGCGCGGGACGCGCAGTAATCAGCGCCGTCACCGCCTCCGTGACTCTGGGAGCGTCGGCGGGACAGATATTTCTCCATATCGTACTGCCGGAGTTTTTCTCAACGGCGCTTATTGCCCCGGCGGTGTATCTGACCGTGTGGCTGTGCCTGCACCGTTTCCACAAATCGAGAGAACAGCGAACGGGAGACGGGGACATACTGTAAGCCGCCGAAAGTCTTGTACCAAAGTGCAAAGCGCGGCTGAAAACCCGGTTTCGGGAAAGGAGTGATGAAGATGAGCAAAAAAAGAGACCATCTGGAGCGGTATATCGCCCTGGGCGTTTTTTTCGCCGCGGTCTGCCTTATCTTCATTGCCCGACTTATTAACATTCAGATTGCAGGTCAGGATTACTACACCGAAACACTTCGTACGGGAAACCTCACAAGAACCGTGAAAATACGCGCACAGCGCGGCTGTATATACGACAGAAACGGCAAAGCTCTCGTTTCCAACCAATACACCTATGATATTTATCTTGACGCGGGCAGTCTGGGCAACACAGAAAGCGAAAAGAACGAAACTGTTCTTTACTTGCTGGAAACCGCCCGAAATGCTGACGAGTACGACAGCTTTACCCTGCCGGAGCATCCGTTTGTTTCGGAGAACGGCAAATGGAGCCTTGACGAAGATTATATGAAGACCGTTTACGGCAAGCGGCTTTCAAAGCTATTGCAGGGAATGAATTTTGTCCCCGAAGCTACCGACGACGACGGCAATGTCACCTGGAGCACCGCTTCCGTAGCCGATATGCGCGACGCTCTGCGTCTGCGCTACGGGCTCTGTGACAAAGAGGGCAAGGAGCTGTACGGAAAAGAGGAAGCGGAGCTGCTGTTCACCGTTCGGCTTGACATGGAAATGCACAATTTTTCCACGGCGGAGCCGTACACTATTCTGAAAGATGTGTCCGTAAGGCTTATTTCCGCCGCTACCGAGGGAAATGTCAGGGGTCTGGGTGTAAGCTGTGAAGCTGAGCGGGTCTACAACTACCCCGGCATCGCCTCACATATACTGGGCAGAACGGGAAAAATCACGGCTGAAAACGCCGATTATTACACGGAAAAAGGCTACAATCTTGACGCTGTCGTAGGAACATCGGGAGCGGAAAAGGCCTTTGAAGAATATCTGCACGGCGAGGACGGCGTGCTGACTATCGTGGAGGACGAATACGGAAACACGGTGGATCAGTATGTTTCAAAGAAGCCCGTTGCAGGACAGGATGTTTATCTTACACTTGACATAGACTTTCAGGCTGCGGCGGAAACCGCACTGAAATCAAACATAGAGCTTATTGCCGCAAACGCTGAGGCAAGCGGCGTGGAGCTGTCGGGAGAGGACGCCAAAGCGGGCGCCCTTACGGCGGTGAACCGCAAAACGGGCGAGGTGCTGGCGCTTGCCTCTTATCCCACCTACGACCTTACCACCTTTACCGAGGACTACAAAGAGCTGGCGGAGGACACCGAAAACACGCCCCTTTTGTTCCGCGCCCTGGACGGTATTTACGAGCCGGGCTCAACTTTTAAGCCCGGAGTGGCAGTGGCGGCCTTGCAGGAAGGAATCATCACACCGTACTCGGAAATTCAGGACAAGGGTCAGTACGATTACTACGCTCCCAGTTTTACGCCGCGCTGCTGGATATATTCGGCAAAATACGGTATGCAGACTCACGGTATGGTTAATGTGTCAAAGGCAATTCAGGTATCCTGCAACTACTTTTTCTACGATGTGGGCAGACGGCTGACGATTACCAAGATGAACGAGTACTGCAAGAAATACGGTCTGGGCGAGCATACGGGAATAGAGCTTGACGAAAAAACCGGAGTGCTGGCAGGTCCCGCGGAAAGAGAAGCCAGCGGCAACACCTGGTATGACGGCGACACGCTTCAGGCAGCTATCGGTCAGTCGGACAATCTGTTTACGCCGCTTCAGATAAGTATGTATATTTCCACTCTGCTCAACGGCGGAGACCGTATAGGCGCTCATATCCTCAAAGAGGTGCGGGACTACAACGGAAACATTACTTACACGGCGGAGCCCGAGATACTTGACTCCGTTGCGCTTGACCCGGGTAATGTTTCCACGGTAAAATACGCCATGAAGGATGTGGTTGAAGACGGCTCTGCAGCAAGAATCTTTGCCTCATATCCCATATCCATAGGCGGTAAGACAGGTACGGCGCAGGTTTCCTCAACCAAGTCGGACAACGCGCTTTTCACCGCCTTTGCTCCCTTTGACGACCCCGAAATAGTTGCCACCTGCATTATTGAAAACGGCGCTAACGGTACGGACGCAGGCTTTGCAATACGCGATATTTTCAACGCATATTTCGGCATCGGTTCGGGCAGTACGGAGGCAGACGGCGACAGCGACGGCGCGGACAACGGATAACTGCGCACGGAAAGGATGATATAATGTCAGTTAAAAAATATACGCCCGGGGAGAGGGCGGCAGAGGCAGAGCGGCGGCTGCGGGAGCTTTATCCCGACGCGCAGTGCTCTCTTGAAGCCGACAGCGACCCATGGCGTCTCCTTGTAATGGCGCGGCTCAGCGCTCAATGCACCGATGAAAGGGTAAATATCGTAAGCCGAGATCTGTTTGCCGCCTACCCTACGGCAAATGATATGGCAGCGGCTCCCGTGGAAAAAATCGAGGAGCTGATACGCTCCTGCGGTCTGTACCGCGGCAAAGCGCGCAGCATTAAAGAAGCGTCGGAGATTATCTGCA
This sequence comes from Candidatus Avispirillum sp., assembly GCA_051867715.1. GTDB lineage: Bacteria > Bacillota > Clostridia > Oscillospirales > CAG-272 > Avispirillum. Next base: position 4,146 of record JBJDYY010000111.1, on the reverse strand, counting down.
CGCAATTCGACGGAAAGGTCCCCGACAGTATGGACGAGCTTTTGTCCCTGCCGGGAGTGGGGAGAAAAATAGCAAATCTTGTACTGGGCGATGTTTTCTGCAAAGGCGGCATCGTGGCGGACACCCACTGCATACGCATATGCGGCCGTCTGGGTTTTTACCCCGAAGAATGGAAAGACCCGCTGAAAACTGAGCGCATTATGGAGACTTTAGTGCCGAGAGAAAAGCAAAGCGGCTTTTGCCACCGTATGGTCATATTCGGCAGAGACACCTGCTCTGCAAGAGCCCCGAAGTGCGAAAAATGTCCTCTGAACGACATATGCGCCCACAGTAACAGCATTGAGAACAACCGAAAGGATAATATAAAACAATGAAAAAAGAAAAAAACGAACGTCTGGGAAAAGTAGGCGGACAGGCAGTGCTTGAGGGCGTTATGATGAAAAGCGGAGACGATGTGTCTCTGGCGGTGCGCCGCCCCGACGGCAAGATAGATGTTAAAAACTCAAAGTTTACCTCCATGAGAAAGAAGAACAAGTTCTGGAATTTCCCCATTATCCGCGGATGTGTGAATATGGTGGAAATGATGAAGCTTTCCTTCGGCAATCTGGAGGATAGCGCCGCCATGAACGGTATTGATACGGACGAGCCGGAGACCCGTTTTGAAAAATGGCTGGTGCGCCGTTTCGGCGACAAGCTGATGAACGCGGTCATGACCGTGGGTATGGTGCTGGGCGTTATTCTCAGCGTGGCGCTGTTCATGGTACTGCCCAATGTTGCCACCATGGGAATCGGCGCGCTGGCAAAGCATTTCGGCGACACCCAGATACCCAGCTTTGTGCAGAATCTGATTGCGGGAGTTATACGCATAATCATATTCGTGGCATACCTGCTGCTTACCTCTCTGATGAAGGATATACGCCGCACATACGAGTATCACGGCGCGGAGCACAAATCCGTTGCCTGCTATGAGGCGGGACTTGAACTGACTCCGGAAAACGCCAAAAAGTGCAGCCGTTTCCACCCCCGCTGCGGCACCAGCTTTATTTTCGTAATGCTGATAATCTCCATACTTGTGACGGCGTTTATCAACTGGAACACATGGCCGAGAATCGCAATTATTCTTACAAAGCTTGCTATGGTGCCGGTAATCGTGGGAATCGGCTTTGAGTTTCTTATGATTGCGGGCAAGCACCCCAATCCCGTGACAAAGGCGCTGTCCGCTCCCGGACTCTGGATGCAGCGCATTACCACGAAGGAGCCTGACGAAAGCCAGCTTGAAGTGGCGCTTGCAGCGCTGAAATGCGCAATGCCCGGCGAATTCCCCGACGAGAGGGCAAAATATGTGGAAAAAGAGGAAGCCGAGGAGCCCGAGAACGGCGAGGGCAGCGCAAATGACAGTGACGCCGAAAACGAGGCTTCAGCGGTTGCAACCGAGGACACGGCTGCTTCCGACGCACACCCCGACACATCTGTCGCCGCAGAACCCGTAAATAACGAGGAAAACTCCCATATAACCGACGGCACAGCAGAAAATAACGAGAGGGAAAATGACGCTCAGACAACTGACAAAGAGGCTTGAAGCCGCAGGCGTCGAGGACGCCGCCTTTGACGCGGCACAGCTTATTTGCCGCACTGAAAATATAAGTCATGCCGCGCTTTTGGCGGAGAGAGAACGGAATTTTACCGACCCCGCTCTTGAAGCGGCGGCACGCCGCCGCGAGGAGGGCGAGCCACTTCAGTATATTCTCGGCGAGTGGGAGTTTATGGGCGTGCCGATTAAAGTCAGCCCCGCCTGCCTTATACCGAGGGCGGACACGGAGGTGCTTGCCGCTCTCGTCGCAGAGTCCCTGCCGAAGGGCGGGCGCTTTGCCGATCTTTGCACGGGCAGCGGATGTATTGCGGTGTCCGTTTTGCGTCTGAGACCGGACGCGACCGCAGCGGCGGTAGAGCTGTACGCCGACACCCTTGAAACAGCGCGGGAAAATGCCGAAATGAACGGCGTAGACGGCCGCCTTGAGCTTATCTGCGCCGATGTCTGCACAGACTGCCTACAGGGCGAATTTGGTATTATAGCGGCAAACCCGCCGTATATAGCCGAAAGCGAAATGTCCTCTCTCCCCCGCGAGGTGCAGGCGGAGCCGCGGAGAGCGCTTACCGACGGCGGAGACGGACTTTCGATTATAAAAAGCATTATTGACATTTATCCGTCTCACCTGAATAAGGACGGCATACTTGCCGTGGAGATAGGCTGGCAGCAGGGCGACATTGTGTGCGATTATGCAAAACGGCACGGGCTTTCTGCAAAAGTGCTGTGTGACGCAGGCGGGCGCGACAGAGTTGTTAAAATGCAAAAATTTTCCCGATAATACAGCGCGACACAGTGATGACACAGCGGCAAACAGCGTCGGGGAATTCCCCCGACAGCTTTTGCGCTGTTTATGAGTATTCTGACTTTTTATGAGCTCATTCTCCCCGCTTTCCGCACTTTACCGCCCGCAACAGGCGCTTTTCCTTGACAAAAGCGCCCGATTATGCTATACTGTCAAAAGCCGAGCGGCAATAATATAATAAAATGAAACAATGGGATATGGTGTAACGGTAACACACGGGACTTTGACTCCCGTTTTGCTGGTTCGAGTCCAACTATCCCAGCCAAAGCCCCAAAGGCAAATGCCTTTGGGGCTTACTTTTTACTTTTTCACTATTCACTCTTCACTAAACTTGCCTTTGGGGCTTTGGAAGCAAGGAGTGATAGTTCATCGGCAAACGCCTCGTTTGACCCGTCTCGTTAGCAGGAAATTTTTAAAGGCCGACAAAAAAGCGCCGTATTGCTACGACGCTTTTTGTTTTGCCGGAAAGTTATTGATTTTTAGTTTTCGCGCTTTCTCTTTTTGATTGCAACCGCAGTTACGGCCAGTGCGCTGCAGCTTACAAAGAGAAGTGTGATCCACAGTACCGTGTGGCTGTTATCTCCGGTCTGCGGAGTGTTTGTACCGTTATCTGCTGCCGATTTCGCCTTTACGGTGAATGTTGCAGTAGCAGTACCGCTCTCCGATACAATACCGATTGTATGCTCGCCGGCTGAAAGAGTGGCTACAAAATCGGCCTTTAAGGTCACAACCGTACCGTCTTCCCCGATGGTGTAATTCTTTTCATCAAGTATCTTACCGTCAAGCTCTACCCGAATTAGATCGTCGGGCGCCGCATCGGATTCGAAGGACAGTTCCTGCTTTTCTTCCGCATCTATGCTCTGCTCCGTTCCTTCAATGATTTCAGGCGGGAGCTTTGCAATTTCCGTGTCCTTAAGTTCGATTTCCCGTTCTCCGTCCTCGTCGGCAAATAATTTGTCGCAATCCACGCAATGCCAATGCTCCTTGTTTCCGGTTTCGGCAGCAGTTGCGTCCTTTGCAGGAATCTTTTCAAGATCATGATTTGTACCGTCAGGCTCTCCGTATTCTTTCCCGCAGTAATCGCAGACCGCTTTTTCTGTGCAGGTAGCCTCGCCGCCTGTATGATCGGAGAATTTCACACCGCAGATGTCGCAAATATGGTCTTTGGGCTCTGCGTCGGTATGCTCGCTCCTGAGCTCAACGGTCTTGCTTGCGGAAATATCAAACCCGTCGGCTGTCTTTGCGGTTACTGTTACTTTGAAGCTCTTTGCGCCCAAGTCATAATCCCCCGCAGACACAGCACCGTACAGCTTGCCGTCTTCGGTTATCGGTTCAAGACCTGAGGTGCCTATGAATTCAAAATCATAACCGTAGAGGGCATCGGTTGCGCCCTCGGGCAAAATAATGCCGAACTTGTAATCCTGCGTTATGCAAACCGCGTCCGCACCGTTTATTGTAATGGTCGGAATATCTTTTTTAGCGGTTTCGAAGTCGCAGTATTTGCACTTCTGCCAGTACTTTCCGTTTCCGCTCTGCCATTCGCAGGTGTGCTCTGCATTTGCCGCTGTAATTGTATAGCCGCATTCGCATTTGACCGCAGTTGTGCAGTCTCCGTCATCCGTGCCGGAGTGAGGAGCTTCGGTTTCGGCGACGGTACAGCCGTCATTCTGACAAACGTGCCAGTGTCCGTTTTCGTCATTGTGCCATGCGCCGCTGAAATCGTGAGATTTTGCCGCTGTAATTATATATCCGCATT
>JBJDYY010000110.1:0-3694 GCA_051867715.1 Candidatus Avispirillum sp. | reverse complement strand
ATTGTCCTTTGCTTCAAAGCTTACAGCGTATATGTTTATGGCTGAGGGACTGTCAATATCCACACTCCCCAGCTTTTTCATATTGTCTTTGTATGTGGAGTCGGAGTATGCGGATGGCATGTATTTATCGCAGTATGCCGCGAGAGTGTCAGTATCCGCCGTATCGGCGGTATTTTTCAAAAGTGTTGCAAGCGCTTCGGAGGGAGTGGCTGCAAGCTGAGCCTTTACATTTTCGGCATAGCTTTGGGACACCTGCTCGGACACTGCTTTGCGTATAGCTTCTTCAAGCTCCTCGTCTGACATATCGCTTATATATCCCCGTATCATATCCTCGGATGCTCCTGAGGACTGAGCGTAGGCGCCCACGACAGCATCCTCCATTGCGGCTCTGTCGGGATACTTCTGCATTGCCTCGTTTACATAAGCATTCAGCGTATCCTCCGGAATCTCTCCCGCAATTTTGGTATACAGCTCTGCGGCTGCCGCTGTGTCAAGAGAGGCGACATATTCCTTGAAATTACCGGCTTTTTCATCGGCGGAGGGCTCCTCCGAGCCGTCCTTGAAAGGAAGTCCGGTGAATACATCCACGGTTTCGTCCGCTTTCTGCTGACGGACTATTTCCGTTTCGTCGGTTTGAATTATAAGCTGCTTTGTCAGAGCCGCCGTGTAGCCTATGGCGCCTCTTATGGAAGTACCGGTAGCGTCGGGATTGGGTTTTACTATGCCGCTGACCGTAAGCTTTATGCCCGACTCGGCGGCTATTTTCATATAATCCTCATTGTCGGACATATCAGTCCACACGCCGTCTCCGTCCGTGTCTGCGTATTTGTCGGCATTCAGCACGGCGTAAAACTTTTTGCCTATAAGATCGTCATATTCAAAGCTTGCTGTTTCTTTTTCCGCTTTTTCTGCGCTGTCATCTTCTCCGCTGAGAAGTCCCGAAATCTCGCTCTGGTCTTTAAGTCCCAGAGAGTACAGGTAAACATCGCTTATCTCGTTGTTTTGGTCTATTACCAGTACGACCTGGTCATAGCTTTCGGGCCAGCTTCCGGACACCACATCGTACTGATCTTTTACAAGGTCGTTAATACCGTTTCCGTCTTTATCGGGCATTATTTCCGACCATACGGACATATTTCCGGTCATGCTGTCCATAGCCATGGAGGAAATGGAGTTGTCCTCGTAAGAAACGGATACGCCCATAGCCTCATACATGGCATCAATGACGGTGGAGGGGTTTATTTTCAGGATTTCGCCGTCCTCGCCGTAGCCGTATATCAGCAGCTCCGTATCGTACGAATACTGAACGGCGGTGGCGTATTCGTCAAGCTCCTCGCAGCTGTCAAGGAAAACTTTGAAATCCTTCAGATTGTTGGTGCCTGTCTCCACATTGCTGAGAGAATCGAACATTTCCGTAAGCTGAGCGGACTCGTATACTTTATCGGTGCCGTGATCTCCGGGCTCATGCCTTCCCGCAATCGAGGAAAGCATTTCGTCCATATCCACCACCTCTTCCGTTATGGAAACGGGGTAGCCGGAAAGAGTGTCCTCCTGCACCTTGTCAATATACGCCTGTATGCCGCTGGAAATGGCAAGTATGAGCGCTATGCCGATAATGCCTATGGAGCCCGCAAAAGATGTGAGAATGGTGCGGGCTTTTTTGGTCATCAGGTTATTGAGGGAAAGGGAAAGCGCCGTGAAAAACGACATGGAGGTGCGCTGACGCCCCTTTCTCTTTTTTCCGTCCTTATTGGCGTCTCTTTTTTCCGGCGCGGGTTCTGCTTTTTCTGCATTTGCTTTTTCGGCATTTTCGCCGACATGAGCGGGGCAGGTGGGAATGTTCTTTTCGTCGGAGATAACCTTTCCGTCGCTGAGACGGACTATTCTGGTAGCATAGGTTTTGGCAAGCTCCGGATTGTGAGTTACCATAATTATCAGGCGGGTCTTTGCGATTTCCCGCAGAAGCTCCATTATCTGCACGCTGGTGGCGGTGTCAAGGGCGCCTGTGGGCTCGTCCGCAAGAAGAATATCGGGGTCGTTCACAAGGGCGCGGGCGATTGCTACGCGCTGCATCTGACCGCCTGACATCTGGGAGGGCTTTTTCTTAAGCTGATCGCCGAGTCCGACCTGTTCAAGTGCCTCCTTTGCTCTTTGTCTGCGCTGAGCCTTGGGCACTCCCGACAGGGTAAGGGCAAGTTCCACATTTGACAGAACGCTCTGGTGAGGTATCAGGTTATAGCTCTGGAAAACGAAGCCTATGGAATGGTTTCTGTATGTATCCCAGTCCCTGCTGCGGTACAGCTTTGTGGAGGTGCCGTTGATGATAAGGTCGCCGCTGTCATAACAGTCAAGTCCGCCGATAACGTTAAGCAGGGTGGTTTTGCCGCTGCCGCTGGTGCCGAGAATCGCCACAAATTCACATTCCCCGAAGGTAAGGCTTACGCCGTCAAGGGCGGCTGTGACCGTGTCACCCGCGGTGTATGATTTCTTGATGTTTTTAAGTTCAAGCATTTGAATCACTTCCTTCACAGTCCAAAATCATTTGATTAAGCTTTGCTGCAAGATTTCTGAGGGTAGCCACACATTCTTTTGCAAGAAGCGCGTCTTCCTTATATACTGTTTTGAAAAACGGGTACCGCATTGCCACCTCATTGCCTATTCCGGCGACGGCGCCGCGCCCCTTCTCGGTAAGCGTCAGCACCACGCGCCGCTCGTCGTTCTCGCTTCGCCTGCGGCTTATATAGCCTGCGCTCTCCAGCTTTTTGCAGGTGGAGGACACATTACCCTGATTAAGGTCAAGGGTTCGGAAAACCGTGCTGACCGTAGGGGTTTCGCTTTCGTCGATGAGATGCAGGATTATGGCCTGCACCGGGGTGAGACCGTATTTCTGAGTCACGGGATAAATGGCGCGTTCCGCGTTGGTTTTCAGCCGCATAAGCTCTGCCAGGGACTCAAGGAATATATCGCGGTTTTGCGTTTCGTTTTCTGTGTTTGTACCTATCATATTTTAACCTCAAATCTTTTTGAACATCGGGGACATTTCACGGTGTGAGTCCCCTCTCTTTTGGGCAGGCGTAGCATTGCCTTGCAATGGGGGCATTTTCTGTATCTGTAATCCTTGCGGTCTCTTATACGGTTTTTCTGCAGTACGAAAAAGTTTTTTATACTTCTGAATATCTTTTTGAAAAACTCGTTTTCGCGCCGTCTTGCATAGATGTTTTTGGAAAAACAGCGGAAAAACATCCAGAAAACCGTTGCAAGCTGCAAAACAAGGAGTATTACGGAAACAACAGTGTTTGCCGTGAACAGCCTTGCTATCCACAAAACGAGAAAAACACACATCAGACCGTAGTACAGCCCGTCTATGCCGTAGCGCCCGTAGAAAAACGAGCGAAGCCTGTCTCTGAAACGCATAATATACCTCCGGTACGGCGTTTATATTTAGGTCAAATGTATTTTACTTGAAATGTATTTCTTTTTATAGCGCATATTATTAACAATTTGAAAATGATACGCACTTTTCTCTGTGAAAAAGCCGATTTTCGGTCTTTCGAGACCCGCCTGCTAAACGGTGGTTCAAAAGAGGCTTTTGCCGATGGTTAGCCCCGCCGCAGCGGAGGCTCCCCTGTGTAAGGGGAACTGTCAGCGAAGCTGACTGAGGGATTGTTTTGGAGACAGTAGTGTGACAATCCCT
>JBJDYY010000109.1:0-3697 GCA_051867715.1 Candidatus Avispirillum sp. | reverse complement strand
TGCTCTGCATAGAAATGATTTTTCGCAAGATTTACTCCGGTGATACCTAAGGCGATTGCGGCGACTGCTGCAATTATTCGCCATACCTTGAAACGCCGCTTGGGCAGTATCAGCACGGCAAGAACCGTTGCGCATAGGCTGATGAGCACCGCAAGAATCAGCTTTTTCGGTATGTCAAAATACGACCAGTCGAAAAAGCCGGCGCCGTCACCTGCGAACATAACTGAGGACAGGGACATATATTTGCCGAAAAAGCTGTGGAACACCGCGTGACACAGCACGAAAAAGCAGCTTACTGCTGTTGCCAGTATCATAAATATCCGCCTTATGAGCCGTGGCAGAACATATGCCGCGCCTGCAAGAATGACGCACCAGCAAAGGGTGAACATGGCAGGGATATACCATGCGGTGCCGAGTGTGTTGTCTGCTCTGTAAATATATCTGAAGGACAGGTCAAGAAAAGCAAGAGAAGCGAAAAACAGCAGGGAGGAAAGAGCGCTGCGCAGTGCGGGCTTTCCGCCTCCGAACAGCAGATTTTTAATCCGTTTCATTATTTGTTCCTTTCTCTTATAACTTGTGACAAAAGCGTTATTCGCAGCTTGAGCCGCTGCGGAAATTATATGGAAAAACAGAGCCGCCGGAATACGGCGATGCATTCCGACGGCAAACGTCGCATAAAGCGGCGCCTTATTTTTTAAGTACTCTGACAACTCCGTCGATAGCGGCGATGTCTGCGATATGACCGTCGCACACATCGGTGGTGCAGTCAAGCAGTGCGCAGGCGTAGCTGCCTTTGGAACGGCTTGCCATATTGTCTATGTTAATGCCGTCGCCGGAAAGTACCGCGGTAATGCGGGAAAGCATATCGGGCTGATTCTTGTGCAGCACCACAAGGCGGCAGGCGCCGCTGCGGGGCATGGAAACGGCGGGGAAGTTCACGCTGTTGGTGATGTTGCCGTTTTCCAGATAGTCGATAAGCTCATGAGCCGCCATAACGGCGCAGTTGTCCTCGGATTCCTCGGTAGAGGCGCCCAGATGGGGGATAGTGATGATCCCGGGTTGATTTACCGTTTCCTCGGTGGGGAAGTCTGTAACATACTTTGCTACCTTGCCGGAGGCGACAGCCGCCTTAAGGTCAGCGGCGCATACAAGGTCGGCGCGGGCAAGGTTGATTATTCTGACGCCGTCCTTCATCATTGCAAGGGTGTCGGCGCAGATCATATTCTTTGTTTCGGGGGTTGCGGGAACATGGAGGGTGATATAGTCAGCGTTTCTGTATATCTCCTCGTAGCTTGCGGCGCTTCTGACGCCGCGGCTCAGCTTCCATGCGGCGTTGACCGTCATATAGGGGTCACAGCCGATAACATTCATGCCAAGCTCTCTTGCGGCGTTGGCTACAAGACCGCCGATGGCTCCCAGACCGATAACGCCCAGGGTCTTGCCCTTTATTTCGCAGCCGGCAAATTTGGATTTGCCCTTTTCAACGGATTTTGCAACATCCTCCGTAAGGGTGCCCGCCCAGTTGATGCCGTCCACGATATCACGGGAGGACAGAAGCAGAGCGGCAATAGCCAGCTCCTTTACGCCGTTGGCGTTGGCGCCGGGGGTGTTGAATACAACAATGCCTTCTTCCGCGCAGCGGTCGCAGGGAATGTTGTTGACGCCCGCTCCCGCTCTTGCGATAGCCTGAAGCTCTGCGCCGAACTGCATATCGTGCATAGCGGCGCTTCTTACCATAATGGCTTCGGGGGCGGCGATGTCCTCGCCTACCTGGTAGGCGCTGCGGTCGAATTCGTCGGTGCCGCAGACGGATATTTTATTTAGAAGCTTAATTTTTGTCATAGTATTGTCTCCCTATACCTCTGTTGTTTTATGCCTTGGGGTTTTCGGCGGCGAACTTCTTCATGAATGCCACCAGAGCTTCCACGCCCTCATAGGGCATTGCGTTATAAATGGAGGCTCTCATACCGCCGACGGAGCGGTGACCTTTCAGGTTCTTGAGTCCTGCGGCTGCGGCCTCTGCGGCAAACTTCTTATCAAGATCCGCGTCTCCGGTTACAAAAGTCACATTCATCATTGAGCGCCACTCGGGGACAACGGGAGCGATGTAATAATCCTGACTGTCAAGATAATCGTAAAGCAGCTTTGCTTTCTTTACGTTTCTTGCCTTCATTTCCTCAAGTCCGCCGATGGAAGCTATCCACTCGTATACAAGCTTTGCTATATAGATGGAGTAGCAGGGAGGAGTGTTGTACATGGAGCCGTTGTCGGCCATAAGCTGCCAGTTGAGCATGGCGGGTGTGGTGGGACGGGCATTTCCGAGAAGATCCTCGCGCACGATGACAACGGTAACGCCTGCGGGAGCCATATTCTTCTGCGCGCCTGCGTAGATAACGCCGAATTTGGAAACATCCACGGGCTCGGAGATGATGCAGCTTGACATATCGGCAACAAGGGGAATATCTCCGGTATCGGGGATATAGTTGTACTTGGTGCCGTAGATGGTGTTATTGAAGCAGATATGTACATAATCGGCGTCGGGGCGAATATCCTCTCGGGTGATAACGGGAATACGGGAGAAGTTGTCGTCCTTGGAGGAAGCGATTGCGACTGCGTCGCCGTACTTCTGAGCCTCTTTGAATGCCTTTGTGGAGAACTGACCGGAGAGGACATAGTCGGCTTTGCCGGTTTTCATCAGGTTAAGGGGAACGCAGGCAAACTGAGTGGAAGCTCCGCCCTGCATGAACAGCACCTTATAGTTGTCGGGAATATTCATAAGGTCGCGCAGACCCTTTTCTGCGGCAGCTATAATTTCTTCAAAAGCAGGGGAACGGTGACTCATCTCCATAACGGACATTCCGGCGTCGCCGTAGCAAACAAGCTCGGATGCTGCTTTTTCAAGTACGGGCAGGGGCAGCATAGAGGGACCTGCCGAGAAATTGTAGACTCTGTTCATAATATTGTCCTTTCGTTTCCGCACCGGCGGAAGAATAATTTATATTTATTTATCATTATATACCATATCGATTTGTAAGTCAAGAATTTTTATGCCTGAAAACGGATTTTTAGGCTTTGAAAATGAAATAATATACAGTATATTCGGAAAATATTTATTGTGTGATAATTGGGCTTGCGCGGACTCGGACTTGATTATTTGCAGATAGAAGTGCGGAGAGGAAATGAAGCAACGCTCGGGAGCGTGTCGATAGCAGACTTGTAGTTACCCATAGAAGGCAAGAATAGCGAAGCTGATAGTGTTTTTGAGAATTCAGATTTGAAAATTAGCTAATAGAAATTAAGAGAGGAATATTCGAAGGGACTGCTGTCCCGTCAGCAGTCCCTCCGAGCCACCCTGCACGGCTAAAGGGAGGGGAGAAGATGGGTCTCCTCCCCTTCCTTTAGAATCCTACCCCTCCTCTCGACACGGTAGAACTGCAAATCGTTGCGTTGAAAGGGCATAACACATTCGACGAAGTGGAAAGAAGTCTGCGCCGTCAGCCTAAGTTTTAAGTCTCGCGACAGAAATACAACAAAGCTAATGAGCGTATCGATAGCAGACTTGTAGTTACCCATAGAAGGCAAGTTTTACGATATTGATAGTGTTTTTGAGAATTCAGACTTGATTATTTACTTATAGAAATTGAGAGAGGATTTTTCGAAGGGACTGCTGTCCCGTCAGCAGTCCCTCCGAGCCACC
>JBJDYY010000108.1:0-3706 GCA_051867715.1 Candidatus Avispirillum sp. | reverse complement strand
AGGCATGCAACAATCACTACATCAACAGCGACGAGTGCATCAACGACGGTCAGCTTCACAAGGGAGACAACAGAGCTACCGCCGAAAGCCTTAAAGCATGGGGAGAAATGTGCCGCGAGTCCGGCGCCGAAATGTGGTTCTGGTACTACGGCGTGACCTACCACTACTACCTTGTCAGCATGCCCAATGTATTCAATATCTACTACGATTACAAATTCCTTTACGAGGAATGTAATGTCAAGGGCATTTACTATGAGGGCGGCGGACGCACATATAACTACGAAACTCTTAAGGCTTACTTGTCCACCAAAATGGAGTGGGAGCCCGATATGTCCTATGAGCAGTTCATAGCATATATGAAGGAATACCTTTATATGTACTACGGCGACGGCTATGAGAAGATATACGAGTTTATAGATATGGAAAACACCGCCGGAAACGAATGCGGCACCTGTTTCATTGCAAACTTCGACCGTCCGGGAGATATGTACTCATATGCTTATATCGACGAGCACTATGAGTATATGAGACAGCTTCTGTGCGACGCGCTGGAAATGGCGGACAGAGACGAATACAAAGAGCGTATTACGGTAATGCTTCTCTGCTTCGATTTCCTCGGACTGTCAAGCTCCTATGACCGTATGTATGTAAACGGTGACGATAAGTCAAGAACTCTGTACGAGCAGAGATATACGGATATGTATAACGGTATGAAAGAGCGCAATATAGAAGTGTTTTCAAATCCCGTAACCTATACTCTGCCCGATGAAATCGACTTTACCGTAAATCCCATGACTCAGATTTACGGTCAGGGCAGCCGCCGTCCCGGCGTTACCCCGTAAAAGCCGATAAGTTAATATCACTTATAAAGACCCGTGCGTTTTTTCGCACGGGTCTTTTGGTATCCCGAAAACCACCTGCTAACGAGGTGTTCAAAAGAGGCCATTTGCCGACGGTTAGTCCCGCCGCAGCGGAGGCTCCCCTGTGTAAGGGGAGCCGGCGCCGAAGGCGACTGAGGGGTTGTTTTGTAGAACACAGTGAGACAATCCCTCCGTCACGGCATACGCCGTGCCACCTCCCTTTACACAAGGGAGGCAGAGAACCCCGCCGCATTTGCGGCTGTGGGGAAACATGCAAATGTCGGAAGTATCGGTGGCTTCTAACCCGCCGCAGTGGGGACCACCGGCTTTGCCGATTGTTTTGATTCTCAGCAATCGTATTGTGCAGCATGTTAATTTTTTTGAAATACGGCACTTGAAATTTGGTAATATATATGATAATATAGAAAAAATACATATGCCGCGGAGGAAAAAATGAAAAGGCTTATTTCAACCTTACTTGCCCTGCTGATGCTCGCAGGGGCTCTCAGCATAGGCACATTCGCCGCACAGGAATTTGTAAATGACGAAACTTTTATCATAGGCAACGCAGACGCCTCGACTGACGGCAAGGTAAACGGTCAGGACGCCCATATGGTAAAAAGCTATCTTGCCGGAAAAACATATGCCGTAAACGGCATATGCCTTGACGCTGCCGATCTAAACGCAGACGGTATTGTCAACGCAACAGACGTTTACTATCTACGCTGTCTGATGGCTGGTAAAATGACCGTCTCCGATTTTGAAAACGGCAAGCAGATATACCGTCTCACCGTTGCAAAAAATGACATATCCGAGTATTCAATCGTGGTGCCCAAAGGATATACGGGCGAGAAAAACGCCTACTATTCGGCAGAGCTTCTGCAGCACTATATCAGCGTTGCAACAGGAATTGAGCTTCCCATTCTCAACGACGGAACCGTGCCTGAAAAAGCAATCGTTATTCACGATGTAGAAAGACATTCGGAGCTTGGCGAGAGGCTCGGCGCCGAGGGTTATATATACGAAGTTACCGACGGCGTGCTGAATATCTACGGTACATACCGCGGCAATATGTACGCCGTGTACGAAATACTGGAAGACTATCTGGGCTTCCGCTTCTACGACAGCTTTTATGTCTTTCTGTATAAGCACCGCACGGTGGATATGCCCGAGGGCACAAGCGTCGAAGTGCAGCCTAAAATGAAATTCAGATATGCCAGACAGAATGTTGCCTACGGCGGCACCAACTACTTCTTCCCCGCCCGCCAGAACGGCGCGCAGATTATCGGGTATAATGAGGAGCGCTACGGCTACCAATACGGTCCCCACGGATACAACGCTCATTCCTACGCTTATTACTGGCAGTACGGCACAGGCACTATGCCCCCGGATGACGGCACCATGACCCTTGAGGAAAGATATGCCGCCAAATATGCTTCCGGAGAATATAAGGATTACCTTACATGGCAGCCCTGCGCCTCCACCGATACCTCCTATAATACCCTGTTTACGGGTATGCTTGACCACCTTGCCAGAATGGAAAACTGGGGAAATGCCTGCTACGCATTTACCACCACTGCAAAAAACCTTGTGGAGGAGGGTGAAAAATCCGTTTCCTTCTCCATTAACGATAACGAAAAATACTGCCCCTGCCGTTTCTGCAACCTTAAGGCAAACGGTAAACAGGACAAAAATACAGGAGAATGGACAACTCTTCCCGAGGGTTATTCCGGACTTTATGTAGACCTTGCAAACCGCGCCGCAAGGGATATTCAGGAGTATTACCCCGGTATGAGAATCCATACCATTCTGTATAACCATGACATTCCCTCAACAGTCAAGCCGGACAAAAATCTTATAGTGTTCTACTGCGGTCAGGGCTGCAACAACCACTATATCAACAGCGGCGAATGTACAGGTCTTGGTCAGCTGGGCAAGGAAAGCAATACATTTACCGCCGAAAGCCTAAAGGCGTGGGGCGCCCTGTGCGCTGAAACCGGCGCCGAAATGTGGTACTGGTACTACGGAGTTACATATTTCTTCTACCTTGTAAGCCTGCCCTGCGTGTTCAATATTTACTATGACTATAAATTCCTGTACGAGGAATGCAATGTCAAGGGCATTTACTACGAGGGACTTCCCAACATAGGCTACAACTTTGAAAATCTGAAAGCCTATATGTCCACCAAAATGGACTGGGAACCCGATATGTCTTATGAGCAGTACATAGCATATCTGAAAGAGTTCCTGTATATGTACTACGGCCCTGGATACGAGAAGGTTTATGAGTTTATAGAAATGGAAAACACGGCGGGAGATCTTTGCGGCACCTGCTTCGTTTCCAACTTCGACCGCCCCGGAGATATGTATTCATATGAATATATCGACGAAAATTACGAGTATATGAGACAGCTTCTGTGCGACGCTATTGATATGTGCGAGTCTCTTGACAGCGCAAAAAGAGAGATGTATGTAAGGCGCCTTGAGATGCTTCTCATCTGCTTCGACTTCCTGGGTCTGTCAAGCTCCTACGACCGTATGTATACAAACGGTGACGAAGCCTCCCGTGCTCTGTACGAGGAAAGATATACATATATGTATAACGGCATAAAGAAATACGACATTATAGTGTACTTCGACCCATCCGTCTACACGCTGCCCGACACTATTGACTTCACCGTAAATCCCATGATTCAGATTTACGGCTTCGGCAGCCGCCGTCCCGACGTCACCCCGTAAAATGTAAAAAGGCTACCCCGCCCGCGTATTTCGGTACGCGGGCGGATTTTTGGTACCCTGAAAACCACCTGCTAAGCAGGTGGTTCAAAAGAGGCTTTTGCCGATGG
>JBJDYY010000107.1:0-3735 GCA_051867715.1 Candidatus Avispirillum sp. | reverse complement strand
CCCCTTACACAGGGGAGCCTCCGCTGCGGCGGGACTGTTCATCGGCAAAAGCCTCCTTTGAACACCTCGTTAGCAGGTGGTTTTCGGGAGACCAAAAACGGCAGAGCCGTAACTGATATTGTGTCAGTTACAGCCCTGCTTTTTTCTAAGTATAATTTTTATGAAATTCAGATATTTTCCGCCGCCCGCTTCCATTGATTTGCGATCGTTTACGGCATACTCGTTTTCCTGCTTCAGCCAGTTCTGCCATACTTCGTCGTTTGACTCCATTTCGGAGACTTCAATGACTTCGGCGCCTGTGCAGCAGCCGACCGTCTTTCTCCAGTAGTCCGTGTCGCGCATATATTCAAGCTGTTCCGGAGTCCAGGACAGTAGCAGCTCCGGCGGGAGGCTTTCGTGGCAGTCCTTTTTCATACCCGGCACGGCTATGTAAATATAACCGCCCTCTTTGACAAAGGGCAAAAGCTTTTCGTCAAGGTATTTTTCGCTTCGTCCGAAATAGTTGTAAGAATCGGTGCTGACTACTGCGTCGAAAAACTCCTTTTCAAAGGGCAGGTCGGAGGCATCCGCTTTTACGGGGACAATCTGACTTTCGCCAAGCCCTTCCTGCCTGAAAAAGGCGCGGTTTTCCTCGGGATCGCTCCACAAATCGGCAGCGTACACCTTATAGCCGTATTCCTTTGCAAGAAATACGGAGGTGAGTCCCTGACCGCTTCCCAAATCGCAAACCGAGGCGCCGCGGGGAATTTTTGAGTCCGCCAGCAGCTCCTCCTCAAGCTTTACGGGGTTGGGTCCCATAATTTTTTCCATATAACGAGGGGTGTTGTACTTTTCGCTCAGTATGTATTTCATGTTTTTCTCCTTTATATTAGTTAATTCTCATTGTTTTTCGTTTCTCCGCTTTTCAGACGGTCGATATAGCCGTCGATGTGTCTGTCTGCCTTCTCAATCACCCTTGCCTTTTCTCCGTCTCCCCCTGCGGCGTCATACAGACTGTACAGCAGAAAAAACGGAGCGTAAAATCCAAGGGCACATTCGGCGGCGTCGGATTTGCCGCCAACTGTTTCGGCGAATATATCCGTCATATATCCGAGGGGGCCGCCTGCCAGATACTGCTGATACAGGCGCGCCATTTCCGCAGATCGGTACTGCTCCAGAGTCAGCATTCTGCGAAAATCCGAGGCAAAAGCGTCCTCGACCCAATATCGGAACTGCGCCTTTGAGTATACCCTGACCGCTTCAAGGGAAGTGTTTTTATAGGCTTGGTGATCCTCACTCGGTGCAACCTCGGGCACTTCAAACTGCACCGCACGCTCAAAATCCCTGTCCTCCATGCGCTTTACTATACAGTCGAAAATATGCCGCTTGTTTTCGTAGTGCCTGTAAAGAGCGCCCTTTGTTATACCCAGCTTATCCGCTATCATGCTGACGGAAACCGCTTCGTACCCGTCCCTTGCAAACAGTTTGAGAGCGGCACTCATAATTTTTTCTTTCGTATCTGTCAAAATTTCTTCTCCTTATGTAAACGACCGTTTACTATATTATAGTGAACGGTCGTTTACTTGTCAAGGGCGAAAAATTTGAATAAATATTTTTGTTTACTTTAACAAACTGTTGACAGTTTGGGCGGGGTATGATAGTATAAAGTTAACATTACGCTTGCGGAGGAAACAAGTATGCGACTCTCAGCAAAACGAATTTTTTTGGCAGCAGCGGCGCTGGTTGTTCTTTGCGTCGTTTGCATAAGCGGCATATCGGCAAATGATACATCCGCCGATCCCGCGGACAGCTATGTAAAGGAGACTGCAGAGTACGAGGACAGCACCCTGTCTCTGTGGTTTGAGCACGCTTTCAAAAAGGTGTTGACAAGCGATACTACCCCATCTGGAATGGATACATATTCCGTTTACATGGCGAAGAACGAAATCGAAAATGCACAGTTCGTGCTGTATTCCGACACAGACAAAACCGGAATGAAAGCGGAGGTGTCCGCTTTTACCGCTACCGACGGCAGCGGTGCCACCATGAGCGCGGAAATATATTATGAAATGTATATTAACGTTACCAATGTAAACACACAGAGTATACTGGGTACCGACGACAGCAGTTATCTTATACGCAACGGCGAGACCCCCGACCCCGTGGTGCCTCTGAAAAGGGTTAAGACCTTTAAGCTAAACGGTGGCAAGAGTCAGGCGTTTTTCATTAAAATAAAAAGCACCGCCGACACTCCCGCCGGCTGGTACTCTGCACATCTCAATATTATGAATTCAAGCGGGCAGGTTGTCAAAACAGCTACTGTCTACTCCTATGTTTGGGACTTTGCCCTCAGTGAAAAGACCGCTTTGCAAACAGCCATGTTTATGACAAACGACACCTCCTACGGCGGCACATATAAGGCGTTTTACGACTATCTGCTGGAAAACCGTCTTTGCGCAATGGATGTTCCCGACATAACTTACGGTTCAACGGGTGATCAATGGCTTGCAAGCGAATATCTGGCAAACGACCGCGTTTCGGCTGTCAGAGTATCCTACAACGGCTGCGGCGCCAAAGCCAAGGGATATCAGGAATCCGACAGTACTTTATATTGGCGATATACCGATATTTACAATGCACTTTCCCAGTCGGATATCTGGGACAGCGTAAAGGATAAGCTTTATTTCTATACGGCAGACGAACCGCTCCCTGTGCCGGACAATCACAGCCGTCACAACGCCAATGATGTTATTGATAATTATAATGTGCTGAAGCTGTATTGGCCCGACCCCAGAGTAGTAGTTGCACACGGCGAGGAGTCCGCTTATCCGCAGACAAATTATACCGCGCCTCTGTCCACATACTCCACAAAGGATCTCTATGATGTTACCCAGGCACTTATGGATACGGGAAGCGTAACACTCTGGTGCCCCAGAATTTACGCCTTCACGCCGAAATATGAAATAGACGCATACGGAAAGTACGCGGGTATAGAGAACGGCGCAGGCTGGTCGGATCAGATAAGAACCATGAGCGGTCCCTATTCCGGTGCATGGTCAAACGCAAACTATCAATATTTTAACTGGGAAGCAATCAACGGCTATTATGCCGACAGATATAATTCCTTTATGGCTATTGAGAACGCCAAGGGTAAAGCTTACGAATCCTGGGCATATTCCGCCGGTTGGAACAAGAGCTATTCTTACTGTAACCACCTGATTGAAAATACCGGTCTTCAGACAAAAATGCTGTTCTGGCAGCTTTATCAGGAAGATGTGACAGGCTATCTGTACTACGGCACCAACAACTGGGGTGAATACGACACCAATAACGGCTCATATGTTGATAATACAGTAACCGGTTCGCTGACGGGCTTGGGGTGGAAAACAAACAAGCTGCCCTACGCCAACGGCTTTGAAATTCACGGCAACGGTGTGCTGTTCTACGGTGCGTCCCAGGCGAAGATCATGGGCACCAGCTACATCGGAAGCCTTAGAGTCGAAATTATGCGTGACGGTATCGAGGAATACCAGATGCTGACAATGCTTGAAGACCTGAAAGGCAAAGACGCGGCTAAAGCAGTAGTTTCAAAGGTTTCAAAGAATGTTGTAAACTACCTGTCCATGCCCGCCTTCTCCACCTCCGCATGGTCATCGGATATGGACGAGTATGACATTATGGCGTCCGTCAGAAAAGAGCTGGGCAACGCTGTTGAAGCGGCAACCCTTGCAGGACAGTGCGAGCACAATTGGGACA
>JBJDYY010000106.1:0-3739 GCA_051867715.1 Candidatus Avispirillum sp. | reverse complement strand
GGTTCTGGGAGGTTATTTCGATTCTTCCCGTTTCAAGATTTTTCACCGGGTGGTTGCCTCCGCGGTGTCCGAACTTCAGCTTGTAGGTCTCGGCTCCCGCGGCAAGGGAAATTATCTGATGTCCCAGACAAATTCCGAATATGGGATATTTGCCTTTGAGCGCTCTCACAAGCTCAATCACCGGGGTCACATCCTCCGGGTCTCCGGGACCGTTTGACAGAAAGATGCCGTCCGGCTTGCACTTGATAACCTCTTCGGCAGGCGTGTTATACGGCATAACCGTCACATTGCAGCCGCGGGCATTAAGGCTTCTGACTATATTAAGCTTTATTCCGCAATCAATGGCGACTACATTGTATTTTGCGTTGGCAGTTCTTGAGTACCAGCGTTTTTTGCAGCTTACGCGGCTGACCGCGTCGTGAGGCACAGGAGTAGCCGCAATTTTTTCGACTGCTTCCTTTACGGGAGTGTCTGCGTCGGTGATTATACCGCGCCGGGAACCCAAATCTCTTATGCTTCTTGCAAGTTTTCTTGTGTCAATACCCGAGAGACCGGGAATTTTATACTCCTCCATAACTTCGGACAGAGTCTTTGTATAACGGAAGTTTGAGGGCAGGTCATTATATTCCCTGACGATAAGGGCGCCGATAGTAGGCACTCTCGTTTCATAGTCCTCGTCGGCAATACCGTAGTTGCCGATAAGGGGGTAAGTCATAACAACAGCCTGATCGGTATAGGAAGGATCGGAAATTATCTCCTGATAACCCACCACCGAGGTGTTGAAAACCGCCTCGCATACACGCTCGCAGTCATAGCCGAAGCCGACGCCCACATATTCGGCGCCGTCCTCAAGCACAAGTTTCTTACGCTTTATATCTGCCATACCGTTTTACCTCCGCATACCGTTAAAAGATTTTTTCCGAATACCCGCCGTCCTTCAAAAGGCGTACTGCGTCCCATGGACATAAACTCATCAGGATCGACCGTGTATTGACACCCAAGGTCATAAACGCATATATCTCCCATGTCGGGAATGCCGAAGCGCCTGCGCGGATTTTCCGACATCAGACTTATGAGCTTTTCAAGTGTGATAATACCCGGTTTTACAAGCTGCGTATACAGAACGGGAAAAGCGGTTTCAAGTCCTACCACACCCATGAGACTCCCTTCAAGCCCGCGGGATTTTTCCTCCGCAGTGTGAGGCGCGTGATCCGTGGCAATCATATCAATTGTCCCGTCCGCGATACCCCGAAGCAGCGCCTGCCTGTCCCGCTCGCTTCTGAGAGGCGGATTCATTTTGAACCGTCCGTCCTCCTGAAGGTCCCTGTCACTGAGCACAAGATAGTGCGGTGCAGTCTCGCAGGTCACATCTACCCCCGCCGCCTTTGCCTTTCTTATAAGTTCAACGCTTTCGGCGGTGGAGATGTGGCACACATGGTATTTGCAGCCGGTCTCTGCCGCAAGACGCAAATCTCTTTCAATCTGCCGCCATTCGCTCTCCGAGCATATGCCCCGGTGAGAGTGTGCGGCGGCATACTCGCCGTCATGTATGTATCCCCCGCGAAGCAAACGGTTGTCCTCGCAGTGGGCGGCGATTATTTTACCGCATTCCTTAGCTTTCAGCATGGCGCGGCGCATCATTTCCCCGTCCTGCACTCCCCTGCCGTCGTCGGAAAAAGCAACGCACAGCGAAGACAGCCCGTCAAAGTCCGAAAGCTTAATCCCCTTTTCTCCCTTTGTTACCGAGGCATATGGATGAACGCGAATCACAGCGGTTTTTCTGATTATATCAAGCTCTTTTTCAATATTTTCAACACTGTCCGGTACAGGGTCAAGGTTGGGCATTG
The DNA here is from genome assembly GCA_051867715.1 of Candidatus Avispirillum sp. GTDB lineage: Bacteria > Bacillota > Clostridia > Oscillospirales > CAG-272 > Avispirillum. The sequence continues at coordinate 1,892 of JBJDYY010000106.1, read as the reverse complement.
CGCACACATCGGTGTATCCCCCGCGGGCAGCCGCAAGGGAGCCTGTCCTTATTGTTTCTTTATAAAAAAATCCCGGCTCTCTGAAATGCACATGCACATCGCAAAAAGCCGGAAAAACATATATATTTGATAAATCCGAAAAATCGGGAATTTGAGAAAGACCGCCGGCAGCAAATCCGCCATCGTTTATGTCAAGCGTAAGATCTTTAATTTCAAACGCTCCGTTATTATACACATGCGCTTTTTTCAAGATACGCTCCATAGTCCTCTCCTAAAAATAAAACCCTGCCGAAAGCAGAGCATGAGCATAACAAGACAGGCAGAAAAAACCTGTAAAATCTTGCCGGCGTCACTGCACCTGCTTAAAGATCATTTATTTTTTATTATTTTATCATAAACTCTCCCCTAAGTCAAGCACAAACGCAATAAATATAAAAAGTTTTGAGTTTTTAGCAGATTTGTAATAAATTGCAGAGTCTGTTTTTCCGTCTTTCACACATAATAACCGTGAAACGAATTTGAATATTTCAGACGGGAGAATAAATCATGAATACAATCGCATATATAGCGGGAATATGCGCCGCAGCTCTCATAGGAAACCCGGCAGTTTTTTGTGCCGATACAGCCGACGCAAACATTCCCGCAAAACAGACCGCGTCCCATTCCGAAACCGCCGCGTATAACTGGTACTGTAAGCACACAAAAGATCATACCCAGCCGCCCCTTGACTATCTTCTTACCTTTACAAAGGACTGCGGAGCATACTATGTTGACACAAAGCACAGCGAGTGGGAGGACGAAGAAAAGGTCATATACCTGACCTTTGACGCGGGTTACGAAAACGGCAATGTGGAAAAAATTCTGGATGTGCTGAAAAAAGAAGAGGTATGCGGCGCCTTTTTCATACTGGAAAACCTGACAAAACGGAACCCCGATCTTGTACGGCGTATGCAGGACGAGGGGCATCTGGTATGCAATCACACAGCCACGCATAAAGATATGACTACGGTAACCGATAAAGACAGCTTTCTTGAGGAGCTTCAGAGGCTGGAGCGCGACTGCGAGGAAATAGGCGTTACCTGCGCAAAGTATTACAGACCGCCGGAGGGCAGATTTTCGGAGCAAAACCTGAAATTCGCCCTTGATGCGGGTTATAAAACGGTTTTTTGGAGCTTTGCCTATGTGGACTGGGACAATAACTCACAGATGCCGGCAGGCGCCGCAATAAAGAAAGTATGCGAGGGGACGCACAACGGCGAGGTTATTCTCCTGCACCCCACCTCCTCCACAAATGCGGAAATACTTGACGATCTCATTGCGGCATGGCGTGAAGAAGGCTTCCGCTTTGGCTCACTCGATGAGCTTTGCAAATAAAGCGCGCCTTGCTGCGGCGCTGGCAGTACTCATTTCCCTTGTATTGCCCCAAAAAGCCCTTGCATGGCAATGGAGCGGAAATGTAATATCAAGCGCGGGCGGGCGCAGAAAAGCCGTAGCGCTTACCTTTGACGACGGTCCCCACCCCGTAAAAACCCCGGAAATACTGGAACTGCTCAGCGACTACGGCATACACGCCACATTTTTCGTCACCGGGGACAACGCCTCCCTGTATCCCGAAATAATACAGCAGGAAATAGACGGCGGGCACGAAATCGGAAACCACACATATTCTCATGTGTTTCTGAAAAAAGTTCCTTTTGAAACAGCAAAAAACGAAATCTGCGCCCTTGATGACCTGATGCTTGAAAACTTTGAGTATAAGCCGAAGCTTCTGAGACCCCCCGGCGGTCTGTATAACGACAAAATCTGCCGATTTGCAAACGATTTGGGTTATGAAGTAGTGCTGTGGTCCATCGACACAAGAGACTGGGCGCATACACCGGCGCGGGAAATAG
>JBJDYY010000105.1:0-3752 GCA_051867715.1 Candidatus Avispirillum sp. | reverse complement strand
GCAGCGGCTTACAGCCTCAAGCATGCCACCGGCTTTGCCGGTGGTTTTGATTATCCGATTATATGACTTCAAGCTCCGCTTTCAGGTCGGCATAGCAGGAGTTACCCACATATACTTCAAATTTTCCTTTTTCCACATCGAAGCACTTATCGCCTTTGTAAAATCCAAGCTCCTTAAACCCAAGCTCAAATTCCACCGTCTTTGTGTCTCCCGCTTCGACCCAAACTTTCTCAGCGCCCTTAAGCTCTCTTATGGGTCTTGTCATTGAAGCCACCCTGTCCCTGATGTAAAGCTGAACGACTTCCCATCCGTCACGCTCCGAAACATTTCGAAGCTTTGCGGACACCTTAATCTTTCCGCCGTCTTTCAGATTCTCATAAGTAATGCTGTCCCGGGAGAGGCTGATGTCGGAAATCTCAAACTTTGAATAGCTGAGTCCGAAGCCGAAGGGGTACATGGGGGTGCAGTCACAGTCAAAATAATTCTGCTCATGTTCCCTCTCGCCGTAGTAGCCGTTTACGAACCTGCCGCTGGAGGGCACATTGTAGTATATGGGCACCTGTCCCGTTTTTCTCGGCAGAGTGACCGGAAGCTTTGCACTGGGGTTTACATCTCCGAACAGAATATCCGCCACGGCGCCGCCCGCCGCAGTTCCGCCGTGCCATGCGTACAGAATGGCGTCGCAGTACGGCTCCAGCTCCTCCAGCGCACGCGGTCTGCCAAAGCATAAAACCGCCACCACGGGTATGCCCCGCTCTTTCGCTTTTTTGGCAAGCAATATGTCGGAATCCGGTATTTCCAGCTTTGCAAGAGAGGCAGCCTCGCCGGTGACGTGTCGGCTTTCACCGATGCAAAGCACCGCTGCATCCGACCATTGCAGATGCATAAGCTGCTCGTCCGAAAGATTGGTGTCGCAGCCGTTGACGGCACCGCCGTCTTCAATTTTGCTTTTTATTCCTTCGGCTATGGAAATCACATGATTGGGATTGCCGTCAAGGCACCACATTCCAAGCAGTGTTGCTTTTTCGTTTGCCATAGACCCGAGCAGCGCCAGACGGGAATCCTTTTTCAGCGGAAGTACTCCGTTGTTCTTTAATAGCACCATACAGGAAGCGGACAGCGCTCTTGCCCGGGACATATGAGCCGCTCTGTCCTGCCTGTACACGGGCACATACGGGTGCTCAAACAAGCCGAGCCTGAATTTCACCCTGAGAACTCTGCGCACCGCTTCGTCCAAAGCTTCTTCCGAGACCTGTCCCTCTTTTACAAGCGCTTCAAGATGGTCAAAATAGCACCTGTCGGACATATCCATATCAACGCCTGCGTTAAGGGAAAGAGCCGCCGCCTGAGCTTCGTCTTCGGCAACGCCCTGATTTACAAGCTGCTGAACGGAAAACCAGTCGCTTACAACAAATCCGTCAAAGCCCAGCTCCTGTTTCAGCACCTCCGTCAGCAGGTATCTGCTGGAGCCTGTGGGCTGTCCTCCTATTTCGTTAAATGAGTTCATAACGGTCAGGGCTCCGCTGTCCACCGCGGATCTGAAAGCGGGAAGATAAAAATTGCGCAGGGTATAGTCTGTTATTTCAGTCTTGTGGTAGTCCCTGCCGCCCTCCGCCGCGCCGTAGCCTATGTAATGCTTTGCGCAGGCGGCAACAGACTGCTCTGACGAGGGGTCGTCTCCCTGGAGACCCTTGACAACAGCCTCCGCCAGTTTTTCTCCCACATACGGGTCCTCTCCCGGACCTTCGATAATTCTGCCCCATCTGGGGTCTCTGGCAAGATCCAGCATGGGGGTAAACGCCCATTGAATTCCGTCTCGCGCCGCTTCTCTCGCCACATCGGAATAACATTCTCTTATGGCGTCGAAATCAAAGGAGGCGGCAAGTGCGAGAGGTATGGGCAGCACGGTATAATGCCCGTGAATAACATCCCTGCCGCAGATAAGGGGAATGCCGAGACGGCTTTCCTCCACGGCTATCCGGTGCATTTTGTTAATAAGCGCTTCGTCCGCGGAAACGCTGTCCTCGCTGTACGCATGCGCCGTATTTGACATTATAAAAGAGCCTATTTCCCCGCGCCTTATCATTTCAAAAACAGCCTCGTCCTCGCAGGAGGGGTTGGGCACCATATTAAGCTGCCCAATTTTTTCTCTGAGCGTCATTTGAGAAATAAGTCGCTCGATTTTTTCTTCCGTAATTCTGTCTTTCACTTTATCTGCCTGCCCAAAAGATTTTTCAAAAGGGAATAATGTTATTATAGGTTATCACAGAGACGGCGGGAAGTCAAGCACATGTCAAACAAGTCTGAAATACAAAACACTTATCAGCGTGGCGATGGCACCGCATATCCGTTTGAAAACGTTTTTTTGCTTTAGAATTTCGCTTAATATGTAATCGGCGTGCGGAACAATGCACTGAAAAGACAGTCTGCCAGAAACAGCGTAAGCAGAGTCAGACACGCGATATGAACGATATTCCGGTTTACTTTTTTCACCATGCGTTCCGCTGCCGGCTCTATAAGATAGTGGAACACCATTCCCATAACGGCAAAGCTCAGCACGCTGCGCAGGCAGATGATCCCGCCGATATTCAGGAACATACCCCGATAGTCCCACAGACGCATTCCGAAAAAGCGTATTCCCGCAAAGCCGATGATGTACTCAACAACACCGGTGATTGCAGCGCAGAGGAAAAACAACAGGACAGGATATTTCTTCAGCGGCTTCATGGCATAGATACCCAAAGCTCCGACACCGTATATGGGAAGCCACGGGCCGTACAGAATCCCGCGGTTTTGAAGCATTCCTTCTGTGATCCAGTAGAATACTTCCTCGTAAATCCAGCCGACAAAGCAGCCGGTGAGGAAAACCAGAAACAGATAGCACAGTCTGTCTGTGTTCACCTTACGGAAAACGGATATTGCAACACTTCTTTCAGCACTTTTCATTTTTCGCTGTGCTCCTTTGTAAACTGACTTATATGAGCTTCGATCCTTTTCATGATTTCCGCTTCTTTTTCCGGCTCGCGGTCACAAAGATGAATCAGCACCGTAACGGGTGCGGTATACTGAAGCGCAAGCAATCGGCAATCGGCAGATTTTAAGAGACCTTTTTCGGCCATTCCCGCAAATACTTTTGTGTAGCGCGCTTCAATATCCGTAAGAAAATGCTTTGTGGCAAGAGCGGACATTCTTTCGCTTCTGTACTGCTCCAGGGTCAGCAGCCTGCGGACGCGCCTGACCGTTTGGTCGTGCAGTGTAAAATCAATCTGTCTGAGAGAAAGCTCTCTGAATTCCTCCCAATCGTTTGGAATCCGTGTACCGGAAGCAGAGGCGATATGTTCGCAGTAATACTGCTCCACATAATCTATCATTGCATTCCATAGCGCTTCCTTACTTTCAAAATGTTTGTAAAGCGCCGGCTTTGTGATGCCGAGGGCGGCGGATATATCGCGGAGCAGGGCACCTTCATAGCCTTTCTGCGAAAAAACGGTCAGGGCGGCATTCAGTATTTCGTCCTTATTTGTTTTCATTCAGTCTGCCTCGCAATCCAAAAGTTACTTATAAGTCACTTTTTATTATAGTTACTCCGGGGTAACTTGTCAAGCGGGACAGAAATATTATTTAAAATAATTTATTATTGGCATTGCAGACTTGCGGCAAATCAAATCAAAACCACCGGCAAAGCCGGTGGTTTGCTCTGCGGCTGAAAGCCGCTGCCAGTGGCGGGTTAGAAGCCACCGATACTTCCGACA
>JBJDYY010000104.1:0-17982 GCA_051867715.1 Candidatus Avispirillum sp. | reverse complement strand
TCTCTTTAGCCGTGCGGGAAGGCTCGGAGGGGCTGCTGACGGGACAGCAGTCCCTTCGAATAATCCTCTCTATATTTCTATCAGCTAATTCTCAAGTCTGTATTCAAAAAAACTTTTCTACATATTTCGCCAAAATTCTCAGGGCAAAAACAGGCAAAAAACAATCAAAAATCGCTGAAAATCGCTCAAAATGCGTGTCTTATTTTGTCGACGGAATTTACGGAAGGATGCGCGGTGTTTTGAAAGCAAAAGCGGGGAGAAAATTTCTGCAATTTCTGCTATGGGACAGCAGTCCCTTCGAAAAATCCTCTCTATATTTCTATCGGCTAATATTCAAGTCTGAATTCCCGCAAAATCACGGTAAAAGACGGTGCCAAACTTTTTCCATATCCTGTTTCTTCGCTGTTTTGTGCTTTACTGATACAGAAATATCTGTATATGTCAAAATTTACTGTAAAAATTTGACTTAATTATCAATTGAAATGAATATACAATAATGCTATAATAAAATCAAAGATAAAAAGAAATATTGCAAGAATATTGCAGGATATACTTTGAAAGGGCAGGGAGTCTATGGAGCATACGGGAAACAGCGCGGCTTACTTTTTTCACGAGGGTACCAATTATACCGCTTACGATTATCTGGGCGCTCATTTTGAGGACGGTCAGTATGTTTTCCGTGTGTGGGCTCCCAACGCCTCTGCCGCTTATGTCTGCGGCCTTTTCAACGGCTGGTCGGAAAGCGATCCCATGGAGCGCATAGAGGACGGCGGGATATGGGAATGCCGCATTTCTCCCGACCGCTTCGGCGACGGCTACAATTATAAATATAAATTCAAGACCCGGTACGGGGACAGATACAAGGCAGACCCGTATGCTTTCTTTGCGGAGCGTCCGCCCGAGACGGCTTCGAGATTTTACGATATAGGCGGATACGAGTGGCACGACGATATATGGATGTCTTCGCGACGTGGGAAATTTACCCGCGAGAAGGTCTCCGGCGAGCCCTTGAATATCTACGAGATCCATGCCGGCTCATGGAAGCGCCGTGAGGACGGAAGCTGTCTTTCATACAGGGAGCTTGCCGAAGAGCTTGCACCGTACGCCTTGCAGATGGGATATACCCATGTGGAGCTTATGCCCATTGCGGAATTCCCCTACGACGGCTCCTGGGGATATCAGGTCACCGGGTACTATGCGCCTACCTCCCGCTTCGGCGAGCCGCGGGACTTTATGGAATTCGTGGACATAATGCACGGCGCGGGAATAGGCGTTATCCTTGACTGGGTGCCCGCCCATTTCCCCAAGGATGAGCACGGGCTGTGCGAGTTTGACGGCGGGTATCTGTACGAATATCAGGGTGCGGACAGAATGGAGCAGGCTGACTGGGGCACCAGACGCTTTGATGTGGGCAGACCCGAGGTTCAGTCCTTCCTCGTTTCAAACGCTATGTACTGGGCGAAAATGTACCACATTGACGGACTGAGAGTGGACGCGGTGGCGTCTATGCTTTATTTGGACTACGGCAGAAAGCCGGGTGAGTGGGTGCCCAATGTGTACGGCGACAACAGATGCCTTGAGGCTATCGCCTTTTTCCGCAAGCTTAACGCCGCTATGGTACAGTATTATCCCGATGTTATGGTTATAGCCGAGGAGTCAACCGCATGGCCGGATGTGACATCCTTTGAGCGCGAGGGACTTGGCTTTACACTCAAATGGAACATGGGCTGGATGAACGACACTTTGAGCTATGCCGTCACAGACCCGCTGTTTCGCAAATACGACCACAACAAGCTTACTTTTCCCATGATGTACGCTTACGCGGAGCGCTTTGTACTGCCTATTTCTCATGACGAGGTAGTACACGGCAAGGGCTCGTTTCTCAACAAAATGCCCGGCGACTATGATATGAAATTTGCCGGTGCGCGGCTGTTTGGCGCTTATATGATGACTCAGCCGGGAAAAAAGCTGACTTTTATGGGCTCGGAAATCGGGCAGTTCAAGGAATGGGACTATGAGGGCAGCGTGGAGTGGTTTTTGCTCGACTACGAAAAGCATGCCCGCTATCAGCTTTATATGGCGGAGCTTAACAGGCTGTACCTGTCAACTCCCGCTCTGTGGGAGCAGGACGGCGGCTGGGAGGGCTTTTCCTGGATCGATGCTGACAACCGGGACGAAAGCGTTATTTCCTACCGCAGATTTGACAAGAGCGGCAATGAGCTTACCGTGGTGCTGAACTTCACCCCCGTTGAGCGAAAGGATTTCAGAGTGGGAGTTCTGAAGGCGGGAAGCTACAGGGAAATTTTGTCATCGGACAGCCTGCGCTACGGAGGCGGAGGCATTGAAAACGGGGAGCTTGTAAGCGAGAGTGTGCCGTCAAACGGACTTGACAATTCGCTTTTAGTAGACCTTCCTCCCATGGGAGCGCTTATAATAAAGCTTGAAAAGGAAAAGAAAGCGCCCGCAAAAAAGCGCGGCGGTACAAAAAATAAAGAAATAAGCAAAGGGAAAAGCAACAGCAAATAAAGTTTTTAAGATTTATACGGCAAAGACAAATCGGCAAAGGCAAATATCCGGGCAAATACGAAACTGACAGATACACTCTGAGGAGGGATTTGACATGTTCAAAAAGAAAGAATGTGTGGCGATGCTGCTTGCCGGAGGGCAGGGCAGCCGCCTGTACGCGCTGACCCAGAAGGTCGCAAAGCCCGCGGTGCCCTTTGGGGGAAAATACCGCATTGTGGATTTTCCCCTGTCAAACTGCACCAATTCCGGAATTGATACGGTGGGCGTGCTGACCCAGTATCAGCCGCTGGTGCTCAACGATTATATAGGCAACGGTCTGCCGTGGGATCTTGACAGAACCTTCGGCGGTGTAAAGATACTGCCACCCTATCAGGGCACTCATTCCGCCGACTGGTACAAGGGCACCGCCAACGCCATATACCAGAATATGCAGTTTATCGAGCAGTACGACGCGGACTATGTGCTTATTCTTTCCGGCGACCATATTTACAAAATGGACTACGCCAAAATGCTTAAGTACCACAAGCAAAAGGGAGCGGACTGCACCATTGCCGTCCTTGATGTTCCCCTTGAGGAGGCAAGCAGATTCGGAATTATGTCCATCGACGATGAGGGACGGATTTTCAAGTTTGAGGAAAAGCCGAAAAAGCCCGAGTCCACAAAGGCTTCCATGGGCATATATATTTTCACCAAAGAAAAGCTTGCCCGCTATCTGAACGCCGACGCCGCAGACCCTGCGTCTGCAAACGATTTCGGCAAAAACATCATTCCCGCCATGCTGGCGGCCGGGGAAAATATGTTTGCCTACCGCTTTGACGGCTACTGGAAAGATGTAGGCACCATCGGCAGTCTGTGGGAAGCAAATATGGATCTTCTGGGCGACGAGCCTGAGTTTTCCCTGTCCGACGAAAAGTGGAGAATATACACGCGCCACAGCGCGCTGGCTCCCCAGTATATAGGCGACGACGCCCGTATCGAGAATTCCATTGTCAGCGAGGGCTGCGAGATACACGGCAGAGTGGAAAACTCCGTGCTGTTTGCGGGAGTTAAGGTGTTGCCGGGAGCAGTGGTACGCGACTCGGTAGTTATGAGCGGCACCGTGGTAGGACGCGGCGCAACCGTCAGCTACAGCGTTATCGACACCGATGTGGAGATAGGTGCGGGAGCGTCTGTAGGAGGCAGCCGCGGCTGCAAGGACGGAATAGCCGTCATAGGAGCCGGCGAAAAAGTGGAAGACGGTACTACGGTAGCGGCGGGGGCTATGATCCCCGACGTGAGATAAGGGGGCAGAGAAAATGACAGCAGCAGGACTTGTTTTTTCAAACATTCATGACGCAAACATCCCCGAAATGACCGCACAGCGCACAATGGCGTCTCTTCCTTTCGGGGGCAGATACAGACTGGTTGACTTTACTCTTTCAAATATGGTAAACGCGGGAATCACCAAGGTGGGCATCGTGACTCACAACAATTACCGCTCTCTGATGGATCACATCGGCACCGGTAAGGACTGGGACCTTGCGCGCCGCAGCGGAGGAATAATGATACTGCCTCCGTTTATTACCGCATTCAACAATCCCCGCGCAGGAAAGCTTTATACCACAAGGCTTGAGGCGCTGATGGGCACTATGGAGTTTATAGCGCGCTGCAAGGAGGAGCTTATCGTTCTTTCCGACTGCGATATGGTATGCAATCTTAACCTTGCGGATGTTATTGAGCAGCACGAGAAAAACGCGGCTGATGTTACTATCGTTACAAAATCCGCGGATCTCGGCAGAACCGTGCTTTCCGGCAGCGAGACTATTGTTTATGCCGACGACGACGGCGTGATAACCGATTTTGCGGAGTATACCCAGGTCATGACCGGCGAGCAGGATATAAGCACCAATATTATGGTGTTCAACAAGGCGTTTCTTCTGAATATGCTTCACAATTCCATATCCCACGGATACACCGACTTCTACCGTCAGGCGCTTCCGTACTCCATGTTCAACGCCAGATTTTTAATATACCGTTTCGACGGCTATTATGCGGAGATAGGCAGTCTCGCCCATTATTTTGCGGCAAATATGAATCTGCTTGATTCCAAATGCCGCGGCGAGCTTTTCGCCGTAAAGGACAGACCCGTTTACACAAAGGTGCGCAACTCCGCGCCTACAAAGTACGGTCACGGCGCCAGGGTGAAAAATTCTCTCATAGCGGACGGCTGCGTTATTGAGGGCAGCGTGGAAAATTCCATACTGTTCCGCGGAGTCAGGGTGCGCAAGGGTACAAAGGTCAAAAACTCAATCCTTTTGCAGGACACCACCACGGGAGAGAATGTGTCGCTTAACTGCGTGATTTCCGACAAAAATGTTATAATCAGGGACGGAGTTAATCTTTCCGGACACGAGACTATGCCGTTTTATATAGCAAAGGGCAAAATGCTCTGAGACTTTTTAGTGTGGGGCGCGGCCATGCCGCACCACCGAAAAGAGACATCCGGCAGGGGCGCATATAATGCAGAAAGGACGGGGCAAATTGAAAAAAATACTGTATGTGGGCAGCGAGTGTATGCCCTTTGCCGCCACGGGCGGTCTGGGCGATGTTATGGGAAGTCTGCCCGCCGCTCTTAAAGCTGAGGGCGGCGATGAGATAGACGCCAGAGTGGTCATTCCGCTGTATGACGCTATCGGCTCACAGTGGAGAGAGCAGATGCAGTGCGAGGCTGTGTTTGAGGTCTATCTGGGCTGGAGACGGCAGTACTGCGGAGTCCACAGCCTTGTGAAGGACGGCGTCAAGTATTACTTTATTGACAACGAATATTATTTCAAAAGAGGCAGTCTGTACGGTCAGTACGATGACGGCGAGCGGTACGCTTACTTCTGCATGGCGGTTATGGAAATGCTGTGGAGAGTGGATTTTCTGCCCGACATTATCCATGCCAACGACTGGCAGGCGGCGCTGAGCATTGTATATTACAATCTGTATTATAAGCTTCGCCGCGGGTATCATAACATTAAGACCGTGTTCACCATTCACAACATAGAATATCAGGGCAAGTATTCCATGGAGATACTGAAGGATGTTTTCGGCATTGAGTGGAACGAGGTGCCTCTGATGGAATACGGCGGATGCATAAATCTTATGAAAGCCGCCATAAAGTGCGCGGACAGGGTCACGACCGTGAGCCCGCGCTATGCGGGAGAAATACAGAGCAGCGAGTACGCCCACGGGCTGGAAGCGGTGCTCAGGGAGGAAAACCACAAGCTGTGCGGTATTCTCAACGGCATTGACTGCGCTTATTACGACCCGGAGAGGGACGCGGAGCTGGCGGCTCATTATACTGCCGAAAATCCTGAGGGTAAAGCGGAAGACAAACGGGCGCTGCAAAGAGAGCTCGGCTTTGAAGAAAGCGACGCACCTATGTTTTCCATCATATCCCGCCTTGTTTCCCACAAGGGCACCGATCTTGTAAAAGATATTGCCTATAAGATGATGGGCGAGCAGAACGCTTTTCTCGTTGTACTGGGTACGGGCGACAGACAGTATGAAGAATTTTTCAGACAGCTGGAGCGGGATTTCCCCGGCAAGGTCAGGGCGCTTATCAAATATGACAGAGCTCTGTCAAAGCGTATTTACGCCGCATCCGACTACTTCATTATGCCCTCAAAGAGCGAACCCTGCGGTCTGTCGCAGATGATAGCCTCCCGCTACGGAGCTATTCCCATCGTGCGCGAGACGGGCGGACTTTACGACTCCATAAAGGGCTATTGGGTCTGCGACGGGGAGATCAGGGGCAACGGCTTTACCTTTGCCAACTACTCTTCGTGGGAGCTGTATGACCGCATATGCGCGGCGGTTACGCTGTATTATGACAAAGCGGCTTTCGGGGGACTGCGCAAAAAGGTCATGACGGAGGACTTCTCCTGGAGAGCTTCCGCAAAGAGCTATATGGGTCTGTACAGATATATGTGAAAAAATACGGTGAAAATGCGCCGCGGCGCATTTTTGCCGAAAGTTAAATAAGAAAGGCTTATCCGACAATGAACTATTCACCGAGTACTGCCGAGGTTAAGGCAAACATCGAATCAAAGCTTTCCAGATATTTCGGTGCAAGCGCCGAGGAGGCTACAAAAGAACAGCTTTACAAGGCGTGCGCCATGACGGTCAGGGATATACTGACGGAAAAGCGTCAGGTGTTCAAAAACCGCGTAAACGCTCAGGGCGCAAAGCGGGTCTACTATATGTGCATGGAGTTTCTGGTGGGGCGTTCCCTTAAAAACAATCTGTGCAATCTGGGACTTACGGACGCTTATGAAGCTGCTTTGAAAAAGCTGGGCTGTTCTTTGGAGGAGCTTTACGAATGCGAGCCCGACGCGGGACTGGGCAACGGAGGTCTAGGCCGCCTTGCCGCCTGCTTTATGGACGCTCTTGCTTCTCAGGACTATCCCGCAACTGGATTTTCCATCTGCTATGAGTACGGTCTTTTCAAGCAGAAGATAATCGACGGACTTCAGGTGGAGCTTCCCGACAACTGGCTGCCCGGCGGCGATGTATGGCTGGTACCCCGTACCGACCGCACCTTTAAGGTGCGCTTCGGCGGAAAAGTACGCGAGGAGTGGAGACGCGACAGACTGGAAATAGTTTATGACAACTGTGAGGAGATCGAGGCTGTTCCCTACGATATGATGATAAGCGGAGCGGACAGCGATGGGGTCTCCCGCCTGCGCCTGTGGAAAGCGCAGGATCTTAACGATTTCAATATGAACCTGTTCTCTCAGGGCGAGTATTCAAGGGCGCTTGAATCCTCCGTCAACGCGGAGATTATCTGCAAGGTGCTGTACCCCTCCGACAACCATTACGAGGGTAAGCTTCTGAGACTGACTCAGCAGTACTTCTTGGTGTCCGCCTCCTGTCAGAATATTGTCAGGGATCATATTGCTGTCTACGGCGATATAAGAAGTCTGCCGGATAAGGTGGCTATCCACATTAACGACACTCACCCCGCGCTGTGCATTCCCGAGCTTATGCGCATCTTTATGGACGATTACAGCATAGGCTGGGACGAGGCGTGGGATATGGTAAGGCGCACCGTTTCCTATACAAACCATACGGTGCTGCCCGAGGCGCTGGAAACATGGAACGAGGATCTGTTCCGTCTGCGCCTGCCCAGAATTTATACTATCGTTAAAGAGATAAACGAGCGCTTCTGCCGCGAGGTGTGGGAGAAGTATCCCGGCAACTGGAACCGCATTTCCGAAATGGCTCCCCTGTCCGACGGCGTAGTCAGAATGGCCAATATCGCCGTTATCGGCTCTCATCATATAAACGGCGTGTCCGAAATCCATTCGCGCATACTGAAGGAGACTACCTTCAAGAACTTTTACCGTATGTATCCGGAGCGCTTTGACAATGTGACAAACGGCGTGGCGCACCGCCGCTGGCTGTGCTATTCCGATCCCGGACTTACGGGACTTATTACGGACTGCATAGGCGACGGCTTCAAAAAGGATCCCCAGCAGCTTGCGGGACTTCGCAAATTTGCCGATGACAGCGCGGTGCTGGAGCGGCTTGACAGAATAAAGAGGCAGAACAAGGAAAGTTTTGCGGACATTGTAAAGCAGCGCACGGGAATCGTTCTTAACTGCGACAGCGTGTTCGATGTTCAGATAAAGAGACTGCACGAGTATAAGCGCCAGCTTCTCAACGCCATGAACATTATCGGACTTTACCTTGAACTGAAAGAAAATCCCAATGCCGACATACGCCCCCAGACTTATATCTTCGGCGCAAAGGCGGCGCCCGGATACCGTATGGCAAAGGAGATAATCCGCCTGCTGTGGTGTCTCGGTCAGGAGATAAACAACGACAAGACGGTTTCCGACAAGCTGAAAGTAGTCTTTATGGAGGACTACAATGTTACCATGGCGGAGCATCTTATTCCCGCGGCGGAGGTGTCCGAGCAGATTTCTCTTGCGGGCAAGGAGGCAAGCGGCACAGGCTGTATGAAGCTTATGCTCAACGGCGCCCTTACCGTAGGCACTGCCGACGGCGCCAACATCGAGATGATGGAGGAAGCGGGCAAGGAGAATATGTTTATATTCGGTCTTTCCGCAGAGGAGGCTGAAAACCTGCACACCAGAGGCTATCACCCCTCGGAATACTACAATGCCAGCGAGCGGCTGCAGCAGATAGTCAACAGCCTCAGCGCAGGCTTCGGCGGTCAGTCCTTTGCGCCGCTGTCAGAGTACCTGCTGGTAAACGACCCCTTTATGTGCATGGCGGATTTTGAGTCGTACAGACTTATCCATCAGGAAATAATGGATGTTTACGGAAACAGGGAAAAGTGGAACCGTATGTCCCTTATGAATATTGCGGGTGCCGGCAAGTTTGCGGCTGACCGCAGTATCAAGGAATACGCGGACCGTATCTGGAATCTTAAAAAAGTGACGGAGTAAGTCGACGCCCGAATGGGCGGCGCAGTGCAAGGCGGATACATGCCGTATCCGCCTTACTGTATTTTACATATCTGCCCGACGGGCGGAAAGGCAGCGGAATATATGCTTGTCAGAATGACAAAGGAGCTGACCGAGGGGTATTTTATCTCGGTCACCAAAAGGGTTAAGGGAGAGGACGCCTCTTTCAGAGGGGCGTTTTCGACAAATGACGAAATTGAGATACGGCTTGAAGCGCCACGCTGCTATGGAGTAATCAGCGCCGCCGTCCGCATTTGCGCCGACGGGGGCGATGACCGCGAAATTCCTTTTACAAGAGGGGCGGACGGGGCTTTTTACCTGACGCTTTCGGGACTTTCGGAGGGGTTGTACCGATGCTGTATTGCTATGCGCCGCGGGAGAGAAGCGCTGTATACGGATGCTACGGACAATGTTAATTTTAGGCTTTTGCCAAACAGTGAAGGGCGCCGTTTCCGCCTGCTTATATATGAAGAAGGATACTCAACTCCCGGCTGGTTCAAGGGCGGGGTGATGTACCATATTTTTGTGGATCGCTTTGCTAAAAGCGGACGCTCCCCTCTGCGCGTGGGCGCCTGCAACGAGGGCGACTGGTACGCTCCCATACGGCAGTATGCCAAAAAGCCGGGAGATTTTCTGAAAAACGATCTGTTTTACGGGGGAGACCTGTACGGCGTTGCAGAAAAGCTTGATTATCTCAAAAAAATGGGCGTTACCGTAATATATCTGAGTCCCGTATTCCGCGCTGCATCAAACCACAAGTATGACACGGGCGATTACACGCAGGTGGACGAAGCCTTCGGCGGAAACGGTGCGCTTGATGAGCTTTTGCGGGAGGCGGAGAAGGCGGGAGTGCGCATAATCCTTGACGGAGTGTTCAACCACACCGGAGACGACAGCCTGTATTTCAACAAATACGGCACCTATCCCGGCAAGGGAGCGTATAAAAACCCCGATTCCCCGTACAGAAGCTGGTATTCCTTCGGGGAGACCGACGAGGATTACGAATGCTGGTGGGGCATAAAGATACACCCCCGCCTTTGTCAGGGGAAAGAAGAATGCCGCAGCTATTTCTGCGGAGAGGACGGAATCGGAGCCTCATATATAAAAAAGGGAATTGCCGGCTGGAGACTTGATGTTGCCGACGAGCTGCCCGATGTTTTTCTGGACAGCTTCCGCGAAAGTGTAAAGGCGGCAGACCCCGAGGCGCTTATTATAGGCGAGGTGTGGGAAAACGCCGCCGACAAGGTGGCATACGGCAAGCTTCGCAGATATTTCCGCGGCCGTCAGCTTGACAGCGTTATGAACTATCCTTTCAGAAGCGCTCTGCTGGAATTTATGCGCCGCGGTGACGGCGGCTGTCTTGCCTGGGAGCTTACGGATATTTATTCCTCATATCCGACTTTTGTGTGTCATTGCCTTATGAATATCGTGGGCACTCACGACACGGAACGAATACTTACGGCGCTGGGCGACGGAGAGTACGGCAATATGTCAAACGAGGAGCTGTCGGAGCGAGTAATGAGCGATGAGGAGCGAAAAACGGGTATTGAAAAACTGAAAATCGCCGCCGCCATTCAGTATACTGTGTACGGCGTTCCCTCCGTTTTCTACGGCGACGAGGCGGGAATCGAGGGTGGCAGAGACCCCTTCTGCCGCCGCACATATCCCTGGGGCAGGGAAAACGGGGAGCTGCTTTCATGGTATGAAAAGCTGGGGCGGCTTCGCGCCGACCCTGTTTATAAGGACGGAGATTTCAGAGTGCTCATGAGCGGAGACGGCTATATAGTATTTGAAAGAAACAAGGACGGGCGCCGCCTTGTTACCGCCGCAAATGTGGGGGACAAGGTGCTGTGTACCGGTGTGCGGGGCGTTGATTTGCTGACGTGGGAGAAAACGGGCGGAGAGACTGCACCTATGAGCGTTTGCGTTATCGAAGCGGAAAGCGAAGACTGCGAGCCGTGCATACACCCTCCGCACTCACTTTTTTGAGAGTCGGAAAAACTAATTGCGGCATAATGCGCGTGAGCTATTGAATTTGCCGCCGCCATTTGATATAATACAGTTTAAGAGTCAGGAGGCTGTAATGTACTCACTTGTAATTTTTGATATGGACGGAGTGCTTGTGGACTCCGAGGACACCTTCAAGCGCGCCTGCGCCGACGCTTTGCACCGCTGGGGAGTTTATCCCGAATATGACGAGTTTACGCCTTATACCGGCATGGGCGACACCCTTTACATAGGTGAGGTAGCCAGCGCTCACGGAGCGGAGTTTACCTTTGACATGGTGGACGAGGTGTACAGGCTTTACGGTGAATACGCTGCGCAGACTCTGAAGGTTTTCCCCTGGTCGCAACCTGTGCTTGAGGGACTTCACGCCGCAGGCGTGCCTTTGTGCGTGGCTTCATCGGCGGGACGCTTCAAGGTGGACACCAATCTTCGCTGTATAGGCGTTGACCCATCAATATTCAAATGCGTTGTCACGGGGGATACGGTGGAAAAGAAAAAGCCTGCGCCCGATATTTTTCTTACGGCGGCTGACAGATGCGGCGCAGAGGTGGAAAAATGTCTTGTTTTCGAGGACGCTCTTTCCGGTGTACGGGCGGCAAAGGCGGCGGGCATGACGGCATGTGCCGTGACTACCTCTTTTGAAAGGGAAAAGCTGCTCTCAGTCGGAGCGGACTTTGTATTCGACGATCTTGCGGAGGCTGCGAACAGCTTGTTCGTCATATGCATAAAATAAATTATACATTTGCATAAAATAAAATTCAGAGGGATGATACAAAATGGAAGTATTCGAAAAAAACGACAAGCGTACCCACTACTGCGGCACGCTGAGCGCCGCGGACATCGGCAGCCGCGTGTGCGTTCTCGGTTGGTGCCAGCGCCAGAGAGACCTGGGCAGTCTCATATTCATCGACCTTCGGGACAGAACGGGAATCGTACAATTGGCATTTGACGAAAATACTGACAAGGATATTTTCCGCCTTGCCTTTACCACCAGAAGCGAGTATGTTCTCTGCGCCAAGGGTGTGGTAAGACACCGCGGAGAGGGTGCTGTGAACGAAAATCTTCCTACGGGTGAGATTGAAATCGCCGTTGACAGCTTCAAGGTGCTGTCCGAGGCCGAGACTCCTCCGTTCCCCATTGTTGAAAACAGCGACACCAATATGGAGACCCGTCTTACTCACAGGTATCTGGATCTGCGCCGCCCCGACATTCAGAGAAATATTATGGCGCGCAGCGAGATCACCGCTATTGCACGCAATTATTTCAAGGAGCAGGGCTTTATCGACATTGAGACCCCCTGCCTTATAAAGCCTTCTCCTGAGGGAGCGAGAGACTATCTGGTGCCCTCCAGAGTTCATCCGGGCTGTTTCTACGCCCTGCCTCAGTCACCTCAGCTTTACAAGCAGCTTCTTATGTATTCCGGCTTCGACCGCTATTTCCAGATAGCGCGCTGCTTCAGGGACGAGGATCTGAGAGCCGACAGGCAGCCGGAGTTTACCCAGATAGACCTTGAGATGTCCTTTGCGGACGAGGAGGATATTATTGCTGTAAACGAGGGCTTTATCAAGAAGGTATTTGACGAGTTTATGCATCTGCCTCTTGAGGTGCCTTTCAAGCGCATGACCTGGAACGAGGCAATGGAGCGCTTCGGCAGCGACAAGCCGGACACCCGTTTCGGCATGGAGCTTTGCAATATTTCCGAGACGGTGCGCGGCTGCGGATTCGGTGTGTTTGCAAACTGCGTTGCGGCAGGCGGCAGCGTCCGCGGCATAAATGTGCCAGGAGGCGCGAAGATGTCCCGCAAGGAAATAGACTCTCTTGTGGAATTTGTTAAAACCTATGGGGCAAAAGGACTTGCCTGGTACAAGAATTCCGCAGAGGGCGCGTCCTCTTCCTTTGCAAAATTCCTGAGCGAAGAGGAAACGGCGGCTGTTCTTGAAAAAATGGAATGCAAGGCGGGAGACCTTGCGCTTATCGTTGCTGACAGGAACAAGGTCGTGTTCGACTCTCTCGGCGCTCTGCGCTGCGAGGTGGCAAAGCGCATGGATATGATCGACAGGACGAAATTCAATTTCCTGTGGATTACCGAGTTCCCCCTGTTCGAGTATGACGAGGAGGAGGGACGCTACTACGCAATGCACCATCCTTTCACCATGCCTATGGAGGAGGATATGGACAAGATCGACACCGATCCCGGCGCCGTCCGCGCAAGAGCATACGATATTGTGCTTAACGGCACGGAGCTGGGCGGAGGCTCCATCCGTATACATACCACCGAAAGACAGAAGAAGATGTTTCATACTCTTGGCATCGACGACGAAACGGCAAACGAAAAGTTCGGATACCTGCTTGAGGCGTTCAAGTACGGTGTTCCCCCTCACGGCGGTCTTGCTTTCGGTCTTGACAGGCTGATGATGCTGCTTCTGGGCGTGGACGATATCCGCGATGTTATCGCTTTTCCCAAGGTGCAGAACGCTTCGGAGCTTATGTCGAAATGCCCCGCTCCCGGAGATCCCAAGGCTCTGGAGGAGCTGTGCATAAAGGTGGATATCCCCGAAAAATAATCCGGAATCCGCATGAGAGAATAATATACGGAGCTCTGTCGGGACGCTGCCCCAAATCCGACGACATACGGGGCTCTGCCCCTTGCCCCGGTGAGTATATGCGAGGCTCTGCCTCGCGCACCGCTCAGAACCTTTTTTGAGAAAAAGGTTCTGAGAACTCCAAAAAACTTTTAATAAGGATGAAGAAATCCCCGCAGGGGCGGACGGCTACGCCGTCCGCCCCTGCGGTAATAAACAATCTGCTTTTCTCCCATTTTGTGAGTAGCTACAAATCTGCTATCGACACGCTCCCGCGCTTTGCTGTATTTCCGTCGCGAGACTTGAAATTTAGGCTGACGGCGCAAACTTCCCTTTACTTAGTCGAATGTGTTGTGACCTTTCAACGCATCGCCTTGCAGTTCTTCCGTGTCGAGAAGAGGGGAGAGATTCTAAAGAGAGGGGAGAAGATACATCGTCTCCCCTCTCTTTAGCCGGTCGGGGTGGCTCGGAGGGGCTGCTGCCGGGACAGCAGTCCCTTCGAATATTCCTTTCTTCATTTCTATAAGCAAATAATCAAGTTTGAATTCCTAAAAACACTATCTATTTAGTAAATCTTTCCTTCTGTGAGTAGCTACAAATCTGCTATCGACACGCTCATTAGCGTTGCTTTATTTTTGCCGCGATACTTGAAACTTAGGCTGACGGGACAAGCTCCCTGCACTTAGTCGAATGTGTTGTGCTCTTACAACGCAACGGTCTGATGTTCTTCTGTGTCGAGAGGAGAGGAGAGATTCTAAAGAGAGGAGAGGAGACCCATCTCCTTTCCTCTCTTTAGCCGGGCAGGGTGGCTCGGAGGGACTGCTGACGGGACAGCAGTCCCTTCGAATAATACTCTCTCAATTTCTATCAGCTTATAATCAAGTCTGAATTCCCAAAAGCACTATCAATTTCGCAAAACTTGCCTTCTGTGGGTAACTATAAGTCCGCTATCGACACGCTCATTAGCTTTGTTGTATTTCTGTCGCGATACTTGAAACTTAGGCTGACGGTATAGTCTCCTTTTCACTTCGTCGAATGTGTTATGCCCTTTCAACGCAACTATTTGATGTTCTTCCGTGTCGAGAAGAGGGGAGAGATTCTAAAGAGAGGGGAGAAGATACATCGTCTCCCCTCTCTTTAGCCGTGCGGGAAGGCTCGGAGGGGCTGCTGACGGGACAGCAGTCCCTTCGAATATTTCTCTCTATATTTCTATAAACAAATAATCAAATCTGAATTCAATACCAAGCACAAACAACTGCTTTACATATGGGCAAACCTACTTGATTTGCTCTTTCTTTTTTGCTATAATCTACTTATACAGAAATAATCGGAGGGTATATGTCAGAATTATCCGAAAAGCAGAAGCATATACGGAATTTTTCCATAATTGCCCATATTGACCACGGCAAGTCTACCCTTGCCGACCGCATACTGGAGTATTCCAACACGGTGGCAAAAAGGGATATGGAAGAACAGCTTCTTGACGATATGGAGCTTGAGCGTGAACGCGGCATTACCATAAAGGCGAGAGCGGTCAGGATAAACTACACCGCCGCAGACGGGGAGGAATATGAGCTTAACCTCATTGACACCCCCGGGCATGTGGACTTTAACTATGAGGTATCCCGCTCCCTTAACGCCTGCGAGGGCGCTCTTCTGGTGGTTGACGCAACACAGGGCATTGAGGCGCAGACTCTTGCCAACGCCTACCTTGCGGTAGACGCAAATCTGGAAATCGTGCCTGTTATAAATAAAATAGACCTGCCCTCCGCCATGGTGGATAAATGCGTTACGGAAATAGAGGATGTTATAGGCATCCCCGCCGAGGGATGTCCCGCCGTTTCCGCAAAAACGGGACTTAATATCGGCGATGTTATGGACGCCATAATAGACCAGATCCCTCCGCCCAAAGGGGACCCCGACGCGCCTCTGCGCTGCCTGATTTTCGACTCCGTATACAATTCCTATCTGGGAGTTGTGGTATATATCCGCGTTATGGACGGTACGGTGCGCGCAGGCGATAAGATAAAGCTTATGAGCACCGGCGCGCAGTTTGAAGTGGTGGAAGTGGGCGCAATGGAGCCTTTCGGACTCAACCGTCTTGACAGCCTCAGCGCAGGCGAGGTGGGATATATAACCGCCTCCATAAAAACCGTGTCCGAGACCCGTGTGGGCGACACGGTCACAAGCGCGGACAACCCCTGCGACACAGCGCTTCCGGGATTTAAGAGCGTACAGCCCATGGTGTACGCCGGCATATACCCCGCGGACGGTGCCCGCTATAACGAGACCAAGGACGCCCTTGAAAAGCTGCGCCTTAACGACGCCGCGCTTGTCTTTGAGCCGGAGACCTCTGCGGCTCTCGGATTCGGCTTCCGCTGCGGTTTTCTGGGACTGCTCCATATGGAAATCGTGGAGGAGCGGCTTGAGAGAGAATTCAACCTTGACATAATCACCACCGCCCCCAGCGTTATTTATGAGGTTACGAAGAGAGGCGGCGAGGTGGTTTTGGTGGACAATCCCTCGAACTATCCCTCTCCCGACGAGATAGAGTTTGCGGCGGAGCCCGTGGTGTCGGCAAACATAATTACTCCTGCAGAGTATGTGGGCGGGATTATGGATCTTTGCCAGGACAGGCGCGGAACATTTATTGATATGAAGTACATCGACACGGAAAGAGTGGAGCTTCATTACGATCTGCCGCTGAACGAGATAATCTATGACTTTTTCGACGCGCTGAAAAGCCGCTCAAAAGGCTATGCCTCCCTTGATTACGAGGTCAAGGGCTACGAGCAAAGCGAGCTTGTAAAGCTTGACTTTATGCTGAACGGCGAGGTTGTGGACGCGCTGACCTTTATTGTGCATAAGGATAAGGCGTACGCCAGGGCAAGGCGGATCGCGGAAAAGCTTAAGGAGAACATACCGCGCCAGCTTTTCGAGATACCCATACAGGCGGCTATCGGCTCCAAGATCATCGCCCGCGAAACGGTAAAGGCGCTGCGCAAGGATGTGCTTGCAAAGTGCTACGGCGGCGATATTACGAGAAAGAAAAAGCTTTTGGAAAAGCAAAAGGAAGGCAAAAAGAAAATGCGCCAGTTGGGCAGCGTCCAGGTGTCCCCCGAGGCGTTTATGGCTGTGCTTAAGCTTGACGATGATTGATAAAAAGAAAAAGCAAACGCCCCCGCTGATACTTGCCCCCATGGCGGGCTTTACGGATTATCCCTTTCGCCTTATGTGCCGCCGCTTCGGGGCGGATTATGCGGTAAGCGAGATGATCTCCGCCAAGGCAATGACCTTCGGGGACAGAAAAACGGCGGAGCTGTCCGCTCTGCCCCGGGGTGACAGCCCCTGCGCTTTGCAGATATTCGGTCATGAGCCGGAGTCTATGGCGCAAGCCGCCGCCATGCTTGCGTCGGGCGGTTTTGACGGCTGCCGGTACGAGGAAAAGCCTGCGGCTATTGACATAAATATGGGCTGTCCCGTTAAAAAGATTGTCACCTCCGGCGACGGCAGCGCACTTATGAAGGACGCCGAGCTGTGCCGCAGAATTGTTTCGGCGGTATGCGAAGCGACGGAGCCTTTCGGCGTACCTGTTACCGTAAAAATTCGCGCCGGATGGGATGAAAAGCACAAAAACACTGTTGAAATCGCCTCGGCGTGCGCTGCGGGCGGAGCCTCGGCTGTGACGGTACACGCCCGAACAAAGGATCAGATGTACGCGCCGGGCATTGACCTTGATGCCGTAAAAAGCGTAAGGCAGGCTTTGCCGGACTCGGTTGCGGTTATCGGAAACGGCGATGTGTCCTGTTTTGAGGATGCGGTGCGTATGCTTGAATACACGGGTTGCGACGGCATAATGATAGGACGCGCCGCCCTGGGTGACCCGTGGATTTTTGATGAGATAAAAGCTGCCTTTGAGGGCAGAACTTTCTCTGCTCCCGACACCGCTTTCCGTGTCGGGGCGGCAAGACAGTTTGTTGCCGATATTGCCGGCGTGTACGGCGAGGAAGTCGGGGTGCGAATGGCTCGCGGTCGCGCCGCCCATTTTATCAAGGGTATTCGCGGCGCGGCAGAGGTTCGCTCAAGACTTAACAGCGCCCGCACCCTTGAAGAGTTCGACGCAGCTCTGGATATGCTTGTGTAGTATTGCGGTTTAGGGCTCTGCCCCTAACCCCGCTAAGAACCTTTTTGAGAAAAAGGTTCTTAGAACTCCAAAAAACTTTTGAAAAACAGGTATATACAGTATTTCGAAATTGCAGGAAAAACGGTTTAGCTGTTTTTCAAAGGTAGCGAGGCGTTAACTTGCGCAGAGTGTTTGAAACAAACCCGTTCTCTTTATCTGAAAGTTTTTGAGGATTGTCAAGGGACTTTTCTCAAAAAGTCCCTTGACCGGGGTCAGGGGCAGAGCC
>JBJDYY010000103.1:0-3836 GCA_051867715.1 Candidatus Avispirillum sp. | reverse complement strand
ATCACCCGTAACCGTTACGGTCTGTGTATCTTCAACAGGAGCATAGCCGGTTATATCTCCGAATATATCCTTTGCAACAAAGGTATTCTCGCCCTCATATGCCGTTACATTCACATATCCTTTAAGTTCTTCTTCGGTTCCCTGAACTTTTGCGTAAACGGTAACCGTATATGATTTCCTTGTTTCAAGCGCTTTGAGTCCGTTGTAAAGATTCTTTGCTGCCGTGTTCACCGCATCCTGCTGAGCGGTTGCCTCGCTCTCGGACGAATAAGTACTTGCAGTATCTGTAAGGGCTTTGCTTGCATCACTGATAAGTGTATCCATACCAAGCGCTTCCCAGTTGGTGTAGGAGCTCTTTACTGCCTCAAACAGCGCCGCGGATTCGAGGATTCTTGAAAGTTCGTCAGTATTTACTGTATAAGTAGCAGGTTTTTCTGTCTGCTTGTAAAGGCGGATATAATCGCTAGATAAATATCTGGTATTTCTTTCAAAAGTACCATTGTTATAACACAAATAATAATATGTTTTAATCCAATTTCCTTCGCTACAGTAAATTGAATACTGTCCCGCAGATGAACTGTTAGTTCCGATATTGACATTTGAACTTGTGGTACTGCATAAGTCTCCGCTGCTTCCAACAATCAAGTAAGTGTTGAGACTTTCATTCTTTACTGTATAACCGCTATTTATCGTCCACAGCGCCGCAGCCTCATTCTCATCAATAGTTGCGGTCTTTCCGCTTATGGTAATGCTCTGTGCTCCTACTGCCGAATCCGACGTTGCATACATTGCTACTGCATCTGAAGGCGCCACTATCAGATACTTTTCGCCGGAGTCCACCCCGTCCTCATCAAGCACATATTGGGTGGAGCCTTGGTTTGTAGTAACACTGCCCGCCGTAGGCGCCGTCGGAAGCTCGGGAAGATCAACGGTTGCTCCTCCCTCATCAGCAAGCACCGTAAGTGCCGTGGTATATGTTCCGTCGGAGTTTGTTGCGGTAATTGTAACCTCCCCCGCTTTCAGCGCAGTAGCGGTGACAGATTTTGCTTCAACGCTTCTCGTCGTTGACGCAAGGCTTACAACAGTATCGTCCGAAGAAGTCCATGCAGCCGACGCTTCGTTTGACAGGCTAAGTGTAAGAGTGCTTCCCGCCTTAAAGCTTGCCGTGTCTCCGGCTATTGCTATAGTTACAGTGTCTTCGCCGCCAGCCTCGGTGTTTATTGTTCCGTCCGCATTGAAGCCGCCGGCAACCACATCGGTGCTTATGGTGCTGATCTCGTAGCCCTGCATTCTCGCCGCCATGGCGCGCAGCAGAAGCCTTGTATTTGCGGCGATCTCAGTTTCGGTCTCCGCATTGGGATAGTCGCACCAGATACAGAACATGGAGCCTGCACTGTCAGTAACAGTGCTGCCCATAAAGGTGCTGTTTGAGAAGTTGGCAGCATATGAGTAGCTGTCACTGGCATGAGTTGAAAACTGATCTGTCTTACCCAGCACATAGTAGTAATCGCCGTTTGTGTTTATAACCTTATGACCTTTTGCAGCAAGCTCTGATGCAGACGCGGACTTGTATCCGCTCCATCCGCTGGTCCAGAAGCACACGGCAATATCCGTACTGAAAGTTCCGGAGGAGGTGTTGCCGTTGAAGTAGAAGCCGTCGTTAAACGCCATAGGGGTCATTCCGGCAGCCTTCACCATAGCGGCAACTTCATTTACATATGTAATGAAACTGCCGTAATTTCCGGTGCTCACCAGATTGCCGAAGCCCATGGATCCGTCGATATATATATCGTTTGCATACTCGTCGGCGCCCATATTGAAATACTTGCAGCCCTTACCGGCAAAGTAATCTATGTACTTCTGCAGAAATGCCTTTGTAAAGCCGGTAGCGGTAGAGTCTGTAATATCTATTGTCGTGCCGGAGCCGTTGTAGGAGCAGGTCGTACCAGTAACGGATGTTGCAGCCGACAGAATGGCATCCATATGTCCCGGCGTGTTGATAAGCGGAATAATCTCTATCCCGTTTGCCTGTGCCGCAGCGATAATGGAGTCCATTTCGGTCTGAGTCCACGCCGTGGATGCTGTTTCTTTCTCATTACTGTATGCAGCATTCCCGGCTTCAACAGCAGCCTTAACCTTTGCAGAGTCATAATCTTCGCCGTTAACCGTGACCGACATATCGTCCAGCAGGAAACGCATACCGTCGTTGCCGATGGCAAGCTCCAGGTGAGTGTAGCCGGCGTTTTTCATCTCGACGATAAGCGCCTTCACCCAATTGGCGGTGAAATACTTTCTGCCGCAGTCAAGATGCAGAATGCGCATATCCACGGAGTCCGCCGCACGGGCAGTATTTGCAAGTGCGGGAACGGCGCATACCGTCATCACAAGTGCAAGCGTTGCTGCAAGCACTTTCTTAAATAAGTTCTTCATATCTGCCTCCGAAATATATGGAATATGAATATGTAAATCGGTTTATATAATGGGCGTCTGCCCGGGTTTCAGAATTCTTTTGCCCTCAGATACTCAGCGGCAAGCCGCTGCATCTCCTCGGTCATTTTGCAAAGGTATCGGGGGATTCCCTCCGTCGTTCCCGTCTCGGCATAAGCCATGGCGGCGCATGAATGGCAGACAGACCTGCTTTCGCACCGCTGACACACCCCGGAAAGCCGAAGCTTTTCCGTCTCTTCCCGAAGCTTTTCCCAGCAGGCGGCAAAACCGTCTTTTGTAATATCGACCGACGGTCTGTCCATCATGCCGCAGGGCGTCATAAGTCCGTCGTATGTTATCCACCACGCCGCTTTTCCGGCGCGGCAGCTTACCTTGCCGTCAAGAGGATCGGTGCAGTATTCGTCAAGCCCCTCTATACGGGCACATCCGTCCCGAAGCCCTGCGAGAAAATCGGCGTACCGCTCCTCGCCGTACTGCAATCTGTACCTTTTTATATGATAATACGCGGCCTCCTCCGGAGTAAATCTTTCAAAATCCTCCGTCTTGCCGCTTCCGCACCGTCTTACCGGCGGGAACATATATGTGTTTACTTCAATTATTAAATCACGCTCTCCGGCGAAAGCTATCATCGCCTCCAGGTCTTCGGCGTTCTCCGGAGTCAGGGAGCAATTAAGCTTTACCGGCACACCCGCCGCTCTCAGCATATCAACGGCGGCGGCGGTTTTGGTGAAACCCTGCGGAGAACGGCACAGCCGCCCGTATGTTTCGTCCGACGCTCCGTAAAGCGTAATGTTAAGTCTCACCGGCGGCAGCTTTTTAATCCACTCCACCGTGTCTTTGTCAATAAGTGAGCCGTTGGTGTTAACGGTTACCAGAAACCCCGACCGTACAAGCTCCTCGTACAGGGTACGGAAACCCGGCCATAAGAATGGCTCTCCGCCCGTAATCAGCATATACAGCGCTCCGGCATCCCGCGCCTGTGCCGCTATTCGCAGCCAGTCGCTCACCTCAAGCATCCGTCTTTCTCCCGCCGCTACCTCCTGTGGGCTTTTCCTCACATAACACATACGGCAGTTGAAATTGCATACCGGAGACACTTCAATCGTGCCGCTGAGGGGCACGCCCCGCGAGACAGCCTTTCTGAAAAGGTGTTTTGTCAGCGGCGCCTCATATTTCACTTCACTGGGATCCATTGTTTCAATCCTTTTCCGACACACAGTCCGGGTAAAATCCGTCGGCTTTCAGCCTGCGGGAAAGTTCCTGTACCGCACGCCTGTCGGGAGTACATCTGAGACGGTATACGGGTATACAGCTTGTAAAGCCGCATATTATATCAAGTGCCCTCTCCGTGTCCCTCGGATTCCACGAATTAACGGTTGCCTGACTGA
>JBJDYY010000102.1:0-3841 GCA_051867715.1 Candidatus Avispirillum sp. | reverse complement strand
GTGAGCACGGATCAATCGCTCGAGCAGCTTCTTGAGCAGGCAATGGGAGAAAAACTGAAGCTGTACCGCCTGCTGCCGGCGCTTGCAGCGGCGAGCGCGGTCATACTGCTGATATAATGGGATGAAAGTCTGAATAAGTCTGAAAGAAGGGCGGCCTGAAAAAACTTTCGGACACTAGCGCAAAACGGGGTGCGGCGCAAAGACAAAGCAAGGAAAGGAAAGGTCATAAATCTATGGATATATCGCTGCTCTTAAAGACCGTGGGCGTAGGCGTTACAGTAGCGGTGGCGGCACAGGTGCTTCAGAAAACGGGGCGGGACGAGCAGGCAATGCTTGTTACGGTAGCGGGAGTTGTGGCGGTGCTTATGATGCTGGTAGGTCAGCTTTCCGAGCTTTTTGACACGGTGCGCTCCGTTTTCGG
The DNA here is from genome assembly GCA_051867715.1 of Candidatus Avispirillum sp. Taxonomy (GTDB): domain Bacteria; phylum Bacillota; class Clostridia; order Oscillospirales; family CAG-272; genus Avispirillum. The sequence goes on along the minus strand of JBJDYY010000102.1, from coordinate 3,420 downwards.
TCTGTAAATGGATACGGTTCTCAGAATATGCGGCGTAGTTTTCTGCGCCCTTGCCGCGGCTCTTCTGCTTCGGGACAGGCACCGCGCCGTCGCCGCCGTTTGCGTTTCTCTTGCAATCGTCACGTCTCTTGTGTACTGCGCCACTTCACAGCTTTCGGGCTTTACCGAGACGCTGAACAGGCTGTCGGAGGGCGGCGGCTTTGCCGATTACGCCGTAACGCTGACAAAGGCTTTGGGAATAGCATATGTGACGGGAGCGGCGACAGAGGTGTGCAAAAGCTGCGGCGAGGGCGGACTTGCATACGCCGTAAGTTTGGGCGGCAGGGCAGAGCTGCTGCTTCTGGCTCTGCCCATGGTGTCAAAGCTTCTGGGCATCGCTTCGGAAATTTTGGGGTAATCAAAAAATGAGAAAGTCAAAAATCGCGCAGCTTTTCCTGTTGTTTTGCCTGCTGGCTGTCATATTCTGCGTACCTTGTGCCGCCGGAGAAGTATATTCCTTTGACTCCTCCGAACTGTCGGAATTGCCCGACGAAAACGAATATGAGCGCTTTCTTGAAAAACTGCCGGAGTCGGCACGCTCCCGTCTTACCGAAAAGGACATAAGCGGCTACGACGCAGGCTATTTTATTGACCTTGCAGCCGACGCTTTCGGGGAAGCAGTGCTGCCGGCGCTGAAAACCTTTTCCATGCTTATAGGAATAGTTATACTGTCGGGCGCCTTCAATATGTTTTCAAAAACGGTGACAACAGAAATAGAGCCCGCCTTTTCCGTATGCAGTTCTCTCTGCGCCGCCCTTGCGGTATGGGAAATACAGAAAAGCGTGTTTGAAACGGTGAGAGGGCTTCTTGAAACAATGTCCGATACCATGCTTGCCGTAGTTCCCGCTATGGAGGCTATGTATATTGCCTCGGGCAATATAACTTCTGCCGCCGTGTCCTCCTCCGGGGTAAATATGATGATAAGCTTTTGCGAAACCCTGTTTTCAAAAGTGCTTTACCCCGGTGCGTTTGTGTGCTGGCTCCTTGCCGTCTGCTCTGCCGTGACGAAAAACGGCGGCATATCATTTATGTCAAAGACCATGCGCACGGTTGTAACGGGTGTTTTGCTTGCGGTTATGGCGCTTATGAGCTTTGTTCTGGTGCTTCAGGTGGAGACGGCACAGACCGCTGACAGCTTTGCTCAGCGTACCATAAGATACGCCGTGGGAAGCTATGTGCCCATTGTCGGCGGCAGCGTGTCGGAGTCCTTTTCCGTCATATCCCAAAGTCTTAAAGTCATAAGGCAGACCTGCGGTGTCACGGGCATTATCGTTATAATAATAATGTTTATTTTCCCCTTTGCCGCGGCGATAACCAACAGAGTATCCCTGTCCCTCGCTTCTGCCGCGGCGGGTATGCTGGGCAGCGACAGGGAAAGGGATCTGCTCAGCGAGGCGGGCAGCGTATGCACCCTTATGATAGGCATATGCGCTGCCGGAGCCGCTATGTATATCGTCGCTTTGGGCATTTTCTGCCGCACGCCCGCGGCAATGGGCTGATGTCGGCGTATATATACTCTGCGGTGTGCGTGTCGCTTTTCGTCGCTCTCATATGCGCGGCGGCACCGCGCTCACAGGGTATTGAAAAGTTTGTTGCGTTCGTGGGCGCTCTTGCTCTGTCCCTTACGGTGCTGTCTCCTTTGGTAAAGGCAGAGGAACTCGGCGGTCTTTTCTTCCGTGAGGAAAACGGAGCAGGGGAAAAAACGGAGCAGTCGTCGGAAAGCGATGCGGCGCTTGCGCAGTACTACGCCCGCTGTGCGGCGGAATCGCTGTCCGCCATGTACGGCTTATCCAAAGATAAAATAAGCGTTGATGTGACAGTCTCCGCAGGAGAAGTGTCGAAAATCAACGTAAAGGTAGACGGGTATCTTCTTTCCGACAAAGAAGCCGAGGAGCGACTAAGCGAGATTTTAGGTATAGAAACAGAAGTCAGCGATTTAGGCAGCTGACGGACAGCGGGGTGGCATATGAATACCGGCAAAAGCATTATAAAAAGCAAGTGGTTTTTGATAGCAGCTGCGGTTTTGGGAGCGGCTCTTCTGATAGCGGGGCGCTTTGCCTTTTCCGGAAAGGAGAAGAATACGGAAAAGGAGGAGCCGGACGCAACGGTGGAGTATTACAGTGAGCGGCTTGAAGAAAAAATAGGGGAGCTTGTTTCCCGCGTTTCGGGAGCGGGGGAGGTCAGTGTTCTTGTGACCCTTGATTGCAGCGACGAGTATGTGTATGCGCAGAACACGCGCACATCCGACGGGCAGAGCGCTGTAGACTATCTGGTGCTGTCGGGAAGCGAGGGCGAGGACGGACTTCCCGTCAGCCGCATATATCCTAAAGTGCGGGGCGTGGCAATAGTATCTTCGGGAGCGTCCGATATATCGGTAAAAAAGGAGATAACCGAACTTGTGGCGGCGGCGCTTGGCATATCAAGCTCCAAAATAATGGTCAGCTATTAAGAATTTAAGTCATAAAGGGGCTTATCCCCGAATAGGATATACTGACAATTTCAACGCGTCAGCGTTTCAGGAAAGGGCTGTGAGAGTATGAAGGAAAAGCTGAAAGAAATGTGGAAAAAGGGAAGCGCCGTGTTTGCAAAACTGAATAAAAAGGCGGTAATAGCAGTCTGCGCGGTGCTTATATTGGGTCTTGCCGTGGTACTTAATTTTGTAATCGTACCCAAAGCCGAGGGCTTGCAGAAAAAATCGGACGGTCTTGATGTAAAGCTTGACCTTAGCGATGTTTCCGCCACCATTGCCGATAAGGAGGCCAAAGAGGGCGTGAGCGGCCAGACGGAGGACGCTTTTGCGCAGATGACCCTGTCACGCCGTCAGGCAAGGGACGAGGCGGTAGAGGTACTGACCGGGCTTGCCGAGAGCAGTACCGCGGTTGAATCCATGAAAACCGAGGCAATGAACGAGCTTTCCCAGATAGCAAAGGACATTGAAAGCGAGGCAAATATCGAAAGCCTGATAAACGCCAAAGGCTATGAGCAGTGCGTTGCTGTGGTCAACGGAGACACGGCAAGCGTGCTAATAAAAACAGACGGACTTATGGAAAACGAAGTCGCCCAGATTTCGGAAATAGTGTGGCAGCAGGCGGGAATCCACCCCGATAATCTGCAGATTATCGAGTCAAAGTAGATGCATCTAAAGGGCTCTGCCGGGGCGCTGCCCCGAGCCCCGGTCAAGGGACTTTTTGAAAAAAGTCCCTTGACAATCCCCAAAAACTTTTGCCCTGATAAGGCAATAACGCAACCCTATGCAGGGGTGACGCATAGGCGGCAACGATGGAAAAATGGGCGCAAGAAAGCAAGTTTTCTTGCGCCCATTTTTCTATCGCTTATCGGACGGTGAAACCGTCCGCCCCTGCGGTTAATGTTCAGCCTGCA
>JBJDYY010000101.1:0-18175 GCA_051867715.1 Candidatus Avispirillum sp. | reverse complement strand
TCATCGGCAAAAGCCTCTTTTGAACCACCTGCTTAGCAGGTGGTTTTCGGATACCAACAAAACCGCCGCGGAGACAGAATCAAATGTCTCCGCGGCTTTTTAATTTTTCCGTTTTCGGCGTTTGCCTATTTACGCTTCTCCCAAATCTCCCGCATAAGCCGCGCCGTCTCGGGGTCAGCCACATCGGAAAGGTCACAGCCGTAGCGCAGCCGCTCCCTTGCATAAGATGAACTTATATACGCAAGTGTCGGGTCGGCGGGAAGCAGCACCGTTTCAACAGAGGGTGAAAACCGCTTCATAATCTGAGCAAGGGAATATTCGTAGTCAAAATCCGCCGCGCTTCTCACGCCTTTTACAAGATAGGCGGCGCCTTCCTTTTCCAAAAGCTCCGAGGTAAGTCCGTCAAACATAACCGCGTCGGCTCCCTTAATATCGCGCAGGGCGCATTTCAGTATTTCCAGCCTCTCCTCGGGAGAGAACATGCCGCTGCCCTTGTCGCCGTTGACCATAACCGCCGCCACAACGCGGTCGAACAGCCCTGCGGCACGCCTGATAATATCCACATGCCCTCTTGTAACCGGGTCATAGCTGCCCGGAATAACAGCAATCTTCATTTCCCGTCCTCCTTGTTTTCTTTCGGCAATCATTGTCTGCCGCAGCTCTTGCCGCGCCTATTTACTGCTCCAGAAGCGTTATGCGGGTGCGTCCGTACAAAGCGGTTCTTGCCACCGAATATTTCTCCCGCAAAGCCGTATCATTTGCAAACACCTGCTCCAGTACGCGACGGGCGTGGTATTCTTCGCTTTTCAGCTCTTTTTTCAAGGGAGCGGCGCCGTTGTCCGTCTCGCAGACTATGCGCCCGCCCGCTCTGAGCATAGAGCCTTCCGCTATAAGTGACAGCGCCTGCGCCACATAGCCGGAAGCGTACGGCGGGTCGAGAAAAATAAGATCAAAAGCCTCTCTCCCCGCGGCTCCCCTCAGAAAAGCGGCGAAATCCGCCGAGGATATTCTGCATTTGTCGAAAAGTTTCGCTTTTTTGGCGTTTGCCAAAACAATATCTGCAGCCGCCCTGCTTTCGTCAATAAACACACAATGCTCAGCGCCGCGGCTAAGTGTCTCAAGTCCGAGCTGTCCGCTGCCGGCAAAAAGGTCAAGCACTCTCCGCCCCTCAATATCAAACTGTATCATTGAGAAAAGCGCTTCCTTGACTCTGTCGCCGGTGGGTCTTGTTGCGTCCCCCTCCAAGGTGGAGAGAACAACGCCCTTTGCCGTTCCCGTAATAATACGCATTTCAGCCATCTCCTTTTTCCGCGATTGCGCGTATATTTCTTTGCCGTCCGGCTTATTTTTGTTTTTTATGCGCTCCTGTTTTGCCGTTATTCCTGCGTTTTCTCCGCCGAAGCCGAATCTTTATGCGGGTGAAAATATGCGTAAAGCGTCTGAGCGTCGCTCTTTCCTATACCCGTCACGCTGCAAAGCTCCTCAAGGCTTGCCGCCTTTACTGCGCTCAGGGTCTTGAAATGAGCCATCAGCTTTTTCGCCTTTGCGGGACCGATACCCTTTATCTTTTCAAGAGACGAGGTTTTCAGGGTCTTGCGTTTTGCCGCCGTCATACGGGACACCGTAAACCTGTGTACCTCCTCCTGAAGCTTGTATACAAAGCGGAACACCTCCGCCTCTCTGGCAATGCTGACCTCCTCGGTGTCGGAAACGATAGTGCGCGTTTTGTGATGATCGTCCTTTACCATACCGAAAACGGGAATATCGTACCCCGCCTCCCGCATAAGTTCTCTGACTACGCCCACATGTCCCGCGCCGCCGTCAAGCAGAATCAGATCGGGCTGCTTTGAAAACGAAGCGTCCGCAGAGTCACTAAGATGTGACAGACGGCGCAGCAGCGCCTGCCGCATAGCCTCGTAATCGTCGGGTGCACTCTGCCCTTTTATGCGGAAATAGCGGTAATCGCTTTTTTTCATTTTACCGCCCTCAGCCACTACCATTCCGGCGGTAATATGCTCGCTGCCCAGATTTGATATATCGTAAGCCTCAATGCGCTCCGGCACCACCTCAAGGGACAAGAGAGAGGCAAGACGGACCAGAACACGCTGGTCGTCCTCGTCCCGCCGCCTGCGCGCCTCGCTGTGACGGACGGCGTCCCGCTGTGCCATAAGGCAAAGGCTGCGCCCCTCGCCTTTTTTGGGCGTTCTCAGAACGACCTTTCTGCCTGAGCGTCCGCCCAGGTATTCGCCTATAAGTGTTCTCTCTCCCTCCGACATTTCAAAGGAAAGCAGTATTTCCGGCGGAATATATTCTCTGCTGCGGTACAGCCCCACAATAAAGGCTGACATAGGCGTTTCCTCGTCGCCGTTACCGTTGCTGCTGCCGTCGCCGGCTCCGCCTCCGATTTCGCCGTCTCCGTCGGCTGCGGTGTCCCGCACGCCGGTTATCTCGTCGGCTCCGAATGTGAAATATTCGCTGTCGCAGATCTTGCCGCCGCGGATATACAAAACTGCGGCGCAGTCACAGCCCTCGTGAGAGGCAAAGGCGATAACATCGCAGTCCGTGTCGGGAGAAAGCTGTGTTTTCTGAGTCTGGCCCAGTTTTTTCAGCGACGACAGCGCGTCCCTGCACCTTGCCGCCTCCTCAAATCTTTCCTCTTCGGAAGCGCGCATCATTCTTTCGTAAAGAGAAGCCTCAACCGCGTCCGTGTTGCCCTTCAGATACTGAACGGCGCACTTTATAAGCTCCGCGTATTCCTCACGGCTCACATCTCCCGCGCACACGCCGCAGCAGCGGCCTATCTGCCTGTAAACGCAAGGGCGCCCCTTGCCTATATCCTCGGGGAAGCGGCGTTTACAGGACGGAAGTCCCAATACCCGCTCCAAAGTGGAGATAACGGAATAAACCACGCCCGCACCCGAATAGGGCCCGAAAAACATACCCTTTTCGTCTCTTCTGCGGGACAGCACCACGCGGGGATACTCGCCGTCGGTAATTCTTATATACGGATATGATTTGGAATCCTTCAGAAGGATATTATACTTGGGGTTATACTGCTTGATAAGATTGTTTTCAAGCACCAGCGCTTCCATTTCCGTGTCACAGCAAATAAACCTGAAATCGCTGACCGAAGACGCCATTTTGGAGGTTTTCAAATCGTGACTGCCGTGAAAATACTGGCTTACTCGGTTTTTAAGCGCCCGTGACTTTCCCACATAAATGACCTTGCCGCAGTCGTTTTCCATAATATAAACGCCGGGGCTTTTAGGCAAAAGGGAGGCTTTCTTCTGCAGATATTCAAGTGTTTCCCTGCTCTGCACAGGCAATCCCCCCTTGCTTTGATAAATAAACTGTATCGGTATTGCTCGCGGAGTCCCGAAGCTGCCGAGTACTCCCGATTATGCAAAAAGCCGCCCTGACAGGCGGCTGTTTTTTCGTATACCCTTATTCGTTAAAACCGGTATCCACCAAAGCGGCGAGACCGTCAACAGCCTCGTTCTCGTCCGGGCCGTCGGCAATAAGTGTAATGGTCATACCCTTTACGATGCCGAGGGACAAAACGCCGAGAAGGCTCTTGGCATTTATTCTGCGATCCTCTCTCTCGACCCAAATTGAGCTCTTGAAGGAATTAGCCTTCTGAATAAAGAAAGTAGCCGGTCTTGCATGAAGACCAACATTATTTTTTATCGTTACTTCGCGTGATATCATATTCGATACTCCCGAGCTTTAATAAAAATTGCCGCAATTAGGCAGCTATTTGCTACTTCTTGATTATAACAGAGAAAAACAGTAAAATCAAGTGCTTTTTCTTAATTTCTGAAAATTTGCCCCCATACATAAAAATCATTCCCTCCGGGTGCGTATTTTAGTCAATTTTGCGCCGAAAATCAGCAAAATCCGCCCCCGATCCCCTGTTTTACGTCAATATCCGCGTCTTACCGAAGCATATTCAAAGCTTTTCACTCGCCCTGTATTCCGCCGTATGCAATCAAAACCACCGGCAAAGCCGGAGGTCTTGACTGCGGCTGAAAGCCGCTGCCAGTGGCGGGTTAGAAGCCACCGATACTTCCGACATTTGCAAGTTTGCCCCACAGCCGCAAATGCGGCGGGAACGAAGCCTCCCTTGTGCAAAGGGAGGTGGCACGGCGTATGCCGTGACGGAGGGATTGTCTCACTGTGATTTTCAAAACAATCCCTCAGTCGCCTTCGGCGCCAGCTCCCCTTACACAGGGGAGCCTCAGCTGCGGCGGGACTAGCCATCGGCAAAAGCCTCTTTTGAACCACCTGCTTAACAGGTGGTTTTCAGGGTACCAAAAATGCTTTCCCGACAGAAAACGTCGGGAAAGCATTTTTCGGTACTGTCGATTATTGATTTTTCAGTTCTGAGATCAAGAGTCACCAGGGATCAACACCGGGGCGGCGGCTGCCGAACTCGTAGAACTGCTTCATGGGATTTTCAGTAAAGTCGATACTGTCGGGCAGCGAATATGTAGCGGGATCGGAGAAGATAATCATACCGTGGCTCTTTATGCCGTTATACATATCCGTGTATCTCTGCTCGTACAGGGCACGGGAAGCTTCGTCGCCGTTTACATACATACGGTTATATGCGCTTGACAGACCCAGGAAGTCAAAGCAGATGATAAGCTTTTCGATGCGGTCAACATACTCGTCTCTGTCAGCCTTCTCCAGGGCGTCGCACAGAAGCTGTCTCATATACTCGTAGTTTTCGTCGATGTAAGTGTAGGAGTACATATCTCCGGGACGGTCGAAGTTGGAAACGAAGCAGGTGCCGCAAAGATCGCCTGCGGTGTTTTCCATTTCGATGAACTCGAATATCTCCTCATATCCGTCGCCGTAGTACATATACAGATATTCCTTAAGGTAAGCAATGTACTGCTCATAGGACATATCGGGCTCCCATTCCATTTTTACGGACATGTAAGCCTTTAAGTTCTCAAAGTTATAACCGCCGCTCTGACCTTCGTAATAGATGCCCTTTACATTGCATTCCTCATACAGGAACTTGTAGTCGTAGTAAATATTGAAAATACAGGGCAGGCTCACCATATAGTATGAGTAAGTTACTCCGTAGTACCAGTACCACATTTCGGCGCCGGTCTCAGCGCACAAGGAACCCCAAGCCTTCAGACTCTCGGCAGTCTTTATGTTGTTTTCCTTACCGAGCTGACCGAGATTTGTGCACTCGCCGCTGTTGATATAGTGGTTGTTGCAGCCCTGACCGCAGTAGAACACGATAAGATTCTTATCGGGTTTTACGGTAGAGGGAATATCATGGTTATACAGAATGGTATGAACTCTCATACCGGGGTAATACTCCTGAATATCCCTTGCGGCACGGTTTGCAAAGTCTACATACAGACCGGAATAACCCTCCGGCAGTGTTGTCCACTCGCCGGTATTGATGTTAAGTTTTCCGTTTGCCTTAAGGTTGCAGTAACGGCAGGGGCAGTATTTTTCGTTGTCACAGAGGGAGAAGGACATGGACTTCTGTCCCTGAGCAACCAATTCTTTTGCCGTGGTGGTAAATGCATAGCAGGCAGCGCCCCAGTTTTCTATTCTTCTCATGGTATCCAGCATACCGCCGAACAGAATATTGTACGAGGAATTGGTGGAAGCGCAGGGCTGCCAGTCATATTCGTTCTGCTGTATACCGGAGTTGTATTTTTCAACGTACCGCTCTTCAAGTGTCTTAGTGCCGTCATCCTCTGGCATAGTGCCGGTGCCCATTCTCCAGTAGTAGCCGAAAGAATGTGCGTTGATAAACTGGGGACCGTACTGAAGTCCGTAACGCGCATCGGAGTAGCTGTATATCTGAGTACCGTTCTGGCGGGAAGGATAATAGTAATTCTCCGCGCTCTCAGATACATTCTGTCCGCAGTATCTGAAGTTAAGCTTAGGATGAACTTCAACGCTCGTTCCCTCGGGAATGTCCACGGTGCGGAACTTGTACTGGAAGGTGTACTCGTCATCGTAGAAACGGAAACCCAGATAGTTTTCCAGTATCTCGTAAACAGCGTACATATTGCCGCGGTATGTACCGTAAACATTGAGCATTCCGTCGGTAACATCGTACATATAGCCCTCAACATCAAGCTGCTGTCCGAGATCGCTGTTAATATCAACGGCGTTGAATATGATAGCATGCTCGCCCGCAGGCGCACCCTTTACGATTTGGAGGCGTACACCGCAAGCCTGCTCAACATATTTCTGCATAAGCTCTGCGGCATACATGGAGTTGCTGTTCCAGACAGTATCCTCAGCGACATTGATGGTAAACTCGGAAATATCGGCGCCGCCGATTTTCAGGCGGTAAATCTGCTTTCCGTTGTCAAAGTCGGAAATCGTCATTTTGCCTGCCAGCAGGCACTTAAGATAGTAGGCATCGGTAGCGTTTACAACGCCGTCAGCGTTCATATCCGCCGCTTCAAAGCAAATGCCGTCGAGGGCATAGCTTCTGCCCGCGATATAACTCTTGATCATATAGGCATCCTGCCCGTTAATATTGCCGTCCGCCGACGCATCGGCGTTGCCCACGGTAAACGAATCGTCGTTTACAAAGGTCTGCGCACTGATGCCGACGGCAAGCGTCCCCGCCAGCATTAGCAGAGCCAGCAGCGATGAAAGCACTTTTTTCATGGTTGTCCTCCAAAAAAGATATTTTGCTATAATAAAGATAACACAACTGCGTCAATTTTTCAAGCGTTATATGCAAATATGAATAAAAATATTTCCCCGCCGTCCGATATTTTACAAATAATCCACTATAAAAGCCGAAAAATCGTTGCGGCAGCATTTTGCGGTGTTTTCATTTCAATGCTATGGAGAGCGAAAAACGCCCGTACCCTTTTTGAAAGGGTACGGGCGCCTATAAGAAGCGGGCTTACGGGGTAACGCCTTCCCGTCTGCTGCCGTACTCGTAAATCTGCGTCATGGGATTTACGGTAAAGTCGATTTCATCGGGCAAGGAATACTGAGAGCTTGAGAACAGTTCCATATCCCTGTCCTTAATGCCGTTGTACATATCCGTGTATCTCTGCTCGTACAGAGCGCGCGAGGTTTCGTCTCCGTTTACATACATGCGGTCATAGGAGCTTGACAGGCCGAGGAAATCAAAGCATATCAGCAGTATTCTGATGCGTTCCTTATACTCTTCCCTGTCAGCCATCTCCAGTGCATCGCACAGAAGCTGTCTCATATATTCATAATTCTCGTCGATATATGCGTAAGAGTACATGTCTCCGGGGCGGTCGAAGTTGGAAACGAAGCAGGTGCCGCACAGATCGCCCGCCGTGTTTTCCATTTCTATAAACTCGAATATCTCCTCATATCCGTCGCCGTAGTACATATACAGATACTCTTTCATATACTCAATGTACCGTTCATAGGACATATCCGGCTCCCACTCCATTCTGGTGGACAGATATGTTTTGAGATTTTCAAAATTGTAGTCGGAGCTGCCGCCCTCGTAGTAGATTCCCCTGACATTGCACTCCTCGTACAAATACTTGTAGTCGTAATAAATATTGAATATGCAGGGCAGTCCCACAAGATAGTAGTGATAGGTAATTCCGTAATACCAGTACCACATCTCGGCGCCGGTCTCGGCGCACATCTCGCCCCATGCTTTAAGGCTCTCGGCGGTTTTTATGTTGTTTTCCTTGCCAAGCTGGCCCAGATTTGTGCATTCTCCGCTGTTGATATAGTGGTTGTTGCAGCCCTGTCCGCAGTAGAACACCACCAGATTCTTGTCCGGCTTTACGGTGGCGGGGATGTCGTGGTTGTAAAGGATAGTATGTATTTTCATACCCGGATAATACTCCTGTATATCCCTTGCAGCGCGGTTTGCAAGGTCTACATACAGACCGGAATAACCCTCCGGCAATGATGTCCACACGCCGGTATTGATGTTAAGCTTACCGTTTGCCTTAAGGTTGCAGTAACGGCAGGTACAGTATTCCTCGTTGTCGCATATAGAGAAGGACATAGTCTTCTGCCCTTCCTCCACCAGATGCTTTGCCGTAGTGGTAAAAGCATACCCGGGGCTTCCCCAGTCTTCTATCATTCGCATGGTGTCCACAAGGCCGCTGAAAAGTATGCCGTAAGCATCTTCACTTGTAGCGCAGGGCTGCCATGAAGACTCCTTTTGCTGAACTCCGGACTCGTATTTTTCCTTAAGCCTGTCGCTCAGCGACGTTTCGCCGTCATCCTCGGGCATGGTACCGGTACCCATACGCCAGTAATAGCCATAGGAATGGGCGTTGATAAACTGAGGACCGTACTGAAGCCCGTATCTCTCCTCCGCCTTGCCGTAAAGCTGAGTACCGTTCTGACGGGAGGGGATGTAGTAGGTTTCAGAGCCGCGTCTTACATTGCCGCCGCAGTACCTGAACTTCATTTTAGGCAAAAGAGTAACATCAGTTCCCTCGGGTATATCCACCGTGCGGTGTTTATAGAGAAATGTGTATTCGTTGTCGTAGAAACGGTAACCGAGATAGTTTTCAAGTATCTCGAAAACTGCATACATATTGCCGCGGTATGTGCCGTAAATATTGAGAACTCCGTCAGTGACTCCGTATTTGTAGCCCTCCGTGCCAAGCTCCTCGCCAAGCTCCGAATTCAAAGGAACATCGTGGAAGATTATTGCTTTTTCGGGAACGGTGCCGTCATTAAGTATGGGAAGCTCCGCGCCCGTTGCCACACTGATGTAACGCTGAATAAGCTGTGCCGCATAGTAGGCGTTTTTCTCCTTTGTGTAACCCTCGGGAACGACGATTGAGTAGCCCGAAATATCGTTTTTTGAGATAGTCAGACGGTAAATCTGATTTCCGTTTTCAAAATCGGAAACGGTCATTTTTCCTGCCAGCAGACACTTTAAGTAGTATGCGTCAGTGGCATTGATCGTTCCGTCGGCGTTCATGTCCGCAGCGTCAAGACAGATGTTTTCAATGGCATAGGTTCTTCCCGCCAGATAACTTTTGACAATATAGGCGTCCTGACCGTTTGTCTTGCCGTCGGCTGAAGCGTCCGCGTTGCCTACGGTAAATGTTTCATCGTTTACAAAAGTCTGTGCGGCGGCGACCACGCTGAGGGCCCCCGCAATCATAAGAACGGACAAAAGCACCGAGATTACGGTTTTAATATGCTTTCTCATATGCGTCCTCCCAATTTTATTGTTTTCCGATTTTAAGATAACATAAAAACAGGCTGCTTTCAAGTAAATCGACCGATAAAGCAAAAAAACAAGATTTTATTTCAATTTTTTCACAGCATTTTGCAGGGATACTTCATATTTTTGCAGTTTGACGCGGAATTCTGATTGGGATATTAGCTTATATGAATAAAGCAATGCTCAGGAGCGTGTCGATAGCAGACTTAAAGCTACTCGCAAAAATGGAGAATAGCAGATTGCTTATTACCGCAGGGGCGGACGGTGAAACCGTCCGTAAAGCGATAGAAAAAGCGCAGAAGAAAGTGTACTTTCTTCTGCGCTTTTTCTCGCTTGCCGCCTTCGCGGCATCCCTGCGGTGGATTTCTTTACCCTAATTAAAAGTTTTTTGGGGTTCTTAGTACCTTTTTCTCAAAAAAGGTACTAAGCGGGGTTCGGGGCAGAGCCCCGACAGAGCCTCGCATATATCTATCGGGTTACGGGGCAGCGCCCCGTATCTAATCAAAGCCCCTCGATAGCGTCGGCGGCGGCTTTCACATAATCGTTTTCCATAAGCTCCAGAGCGCCCTTGTCCGTAAGAGCGGTCAGTCTCGGGTCGACAGGAATACGCGCAAGGGCGGCAATACCGTACTCCTTGGCGGTCTCCTCGAGGCGGCTTTCTCCGAAAATGCTGATACGTTTGCCGCAGTCGGGACATTCGACATATGACATATTCTCCACAAGTCCGAGTATGGGAATATTCATAAGCTTCGCCATATTCACCGCTTTTTCAACGATCATGGAAACCAGATCCTGCGGGGTGGTGACGATAATAATACCGTCAAGAGGCAGAGACTGGAACACTGTCAGCGGCACATCGCCGGTTCCCGGAGGCATATCAACGAACATATAGTCCACATCGCTCCAGATAACATCGGTCCAGAACTGCTTGACAGCGCCCGCAATGACGGGACCTCTCCACACAACGGGGCTTGTCTCGTCGCCCAGAAGAAGATTGACGGACATAAGCTGAATTCCCGTTTTCGTCACATAAGGCAGCATCACATTTTCCCTGACCTCAACGCCTTCCTTTGCCCCGAAAGCCTTGGGAATTGAGGGACCGGTAATATCCGCGTCAAGAATAGCCACACCGAACTCGCGGCGGCGCATTTCCACGGCAAGCATGGAAGTCACAATAGACTTGCCAACACCGCCCTTGCCGGACACAACGCCGATAACGTGCCGTACCTCGGAGGCGGGATTAAGAGCTTCCTTTTCAATAGCGCCCGCTCCCTTGGAGGGGCAGTCGGCACCGCAGGACGAACAGTCATGGGTGCATTCGTTGTTTTCAGACATCTGTTCAGACATTTGATTTTCACCGTACCTTTCGTTTTTTCCTTGCGCCACAGGCGCATACGGGCGAAAAACATCATCGCTTTCCGCCGGTTATTTTTCAAAAGCCCTCAGGCTTTTTCAGCATTTTTTGAGTCTTTGCCGCTCTGCCCCGTTTTGCCGCCTTTTGCACTTCTGCCCTTGCAAGCCCGCACCACGGACATAAGAGCGGTCAGTATTGCCGCGGCAATAATCGTTGCGGCACAGGCGATCCAACCGGGAAATTCCGTCCCCGAAACGGTGCGCGACAGAGGCGTAAACAAAGTGATGACAGCGCCTGCAGCGGCAAGCACAAAGGGCACTGCAAATGCCTTGCCGTAAACACTGCGGGAGCTGAACAAGCCGTATCCTCCCGCAAGCTCGGCACCCACAAAGGGCATGGCAATCATACACGAAGCGAAAACGCAGGCAAGCACACCGCCCCCCGACAGAGACGCAGGCAAAGAAAGCAAAGTGCAGATATACCTTGCCAGAAACGGAGCGGCAAAGGAAACCGCAGCGCAAAGCGCACCGTATAAAGTGGGAAGCAGTACCTCACCTGCCGTGTCGGGAACAGCGCCCGCCCCCCTCGGCAAAGTTTCCCCGCTGCTCTCGGGCACGAGAGCGATGGCAAGAGCCACGGAAAGATCAAGTATGACTCCCCAAAACACAAGCTGCGGCGCCGATAAAAAGGGCATATCCGTCAAAGCAAGCAGCAGCATGAGAATAATACGAGCCGCGTGAGATACAATAAGATATTTCAGTATATGGCGGATATTCAGCAGAGCACGCCGGCACCTTGAAATAAGGCGCATACAGCCGCAGAAACCGCCACCCTCGCCGACGGCAATACCGTCCGCACTGCACCGAAGCGCCTGAGGCACCGAGTCGGCGCCGGCCGACGGAACGGCAAAGGATACATCGGCAGCCTGCATGTTCCACATATCCTCCACCCCGCAGCCGATATAAGCACAGCCGCCGTCGGAGCACAGCTTCACAAACCGTAGCCTCTCCCGTATTCCCTCGGCTCCTCCCGCAGTGCAGATTACGGAAAACGATCCTGCGTCGGGAGAAAAGCTTTTCACCTTAGCGCTCTCCCGGTCGGAAATATACGCGTCACCCACCCGGAAAACGCCCTCCGCACGGCAGAAATACAAATCCTCCTCGGCGCTTGCGGCGTCGGAAAACATAACCACTCTGCCGCCCTCATTTCTGAAAGCGGAAAGCCTGTCCAGAGCGCCCTCTTCAAGGCGCTGTGAAACCGCGAAAAAGCCTTCAAAGCAAAGCCCGCTCTGCAAAACGGACACACGCCTGAGATTGCCGTAATGAGACCGCCTGAAGCCCACGGCGCAAACCGTAACGCCCCTCTGCCTCAGACTGTCCGCAAAGTCAAGAATTCTGCTTCTCTCATCCTCCCCGAGGGGCAGTATCTCGTTGCCCACTCTCTGCATGGTGCAGCAGGACAGGAGGCGCGAGATTTTTCCCATGGCGGCAAAGAAGCAGTCCTGCCCACGGGACAGAAGCACATTGTCAAGTCCGCCGGAGTTTTCCTCTCCCGCGGAAAGCTGTTCAATAACAGTATACCCCGGATCCTTGTCCGCCTTTCCGTTTTCCTCCCAAAGGGAGCGGATAACGCCGTAGGGCAGAACTCCGGTATGCCGCACTTTTTTGGCAAAAGAGCCCTTTGCAATACTGCCCCCGGGAGAAGTCCCCGTGCAGTAGCACGCAAGAGACAGCAGTCTGTACGGGATTCCCGCACCCTTTGTGCCGATAAGTGTCAGCTTGTTGTCTTTATAATAAGAATGAAGCGTAATTTTCCCGCTTTTCAGAACGGAGGGTGAACGGAGAATAAGCGTGCTTGCTCCTGCGGCGCGCTCTGCCGCCGCGGCACTGCGCATGACCTCCGTGCCGCCCTTGCCGCTTTTCAGAGCATGAGCCCAGGCAGCGGCGCCCACCGCTCCCAGATATTCGCTGAGGCAGGCGGCCGCCATGGCAATGCAGGGCACAAAGGATTCCGCCAGACTCTTTTCGCCGAAAGCCACACCGGCGGCGCAGATAAGCGGCACCGCCGCCGTAAGGCAAAGACTGCATATGCGGCTCCAATCCGACAGCTTTTCAAGCACCGGAACCTCCTGCCCGCCGGAAAGCTCCACAAAGCCCTCCCTTGCGCACACAAGGGTGTCGGCACCCGTTGCCACGGCAATACCGACGGCAAAGCCGCTTATTACGGTGCTGGTGGCGTACAGCATATTGGTACGGAGCGTTATGGGTATTTCACCGCCGCCCGTGGGAAGCGGCTCGGAATTTTTGGAAACTATCCCCTCATTGTCGGTGACGCAGCCCTCCGAAACCAGAAGTCCGTCCGCCGCCGTAAGCCTTATGTCACATGGCACCGTGTCCCCGCTGTCCAGAATTATAACATCCCCGGGAGCCACCTCGTCGGCGCCCACGTTCCTGACATTTCCGCCGCGCACCACCTTGACCTGCGGCAGAGCCGCACGGGCGTTTTTCTCAAGAGAGCGCTGAGCGGATATGTATACGGCGACTCTCGCCGCCCTGCATAAAATCAGCATGAGACAAACCAGCAAAGCGCCGGCTGCTCCGTTGAATACGGCAGACGTAAGGACAGCGGCCACAAGCAAAACGGTGGTAAACTCCATAAAGCTTTTCGCCGCATACTTTTTAATGCTTACGCTCCGCACTCTCCATACAAGGTTTTTCTTTCTTTTCAGGCGGCGCGCCGCCTCAGCCTCGGAAAGGCCGGTGGCGCAGTCGCTGTGAAACACCGCCTCAAGCTCGTGATTGGTAAGACGGTGCCAATTTCTGTCCCGTTCCATATGGGAAAGCTCTGCCTTTCCTGACAGCCGCGCCTCAGAGCGCCGCGATCACCAGTCCGCCTCCGTCCGCATCAACGGTAACGGCATTGACATCGCCGTGAGCTGCCACGATCTTTTCCGCGATCTTATCCTCAACCGCAGTCTGAATAAAGCGGCGCATATTTCTGGCGCCGAACTTTGCCGAATAGGAGTTCTCCGCAATAAGGCGGGCGGCGGCGTCCGTATAAGTAAAGGTAATAAAGCGCGCCGCAAGAGTCTCTTTCAGTTCCTTCAGCATAATAGCCGCAATAGACTCGAAATCCTTTATATCCAAAGCGCGGAAGGTGATTATCTCGTCCACCCTGTTGATAAACTCGGGACGGAGAAAATCGCTGAGCGCCTTCATGGTCTTGTCGCGGCTCATTCCGACCGCAGACTCCGAAAAGCCTGCGGGAGCGCTGCCTCCGCTGCTTCCGGCGTTGGTGGTCATTACGAGAATAGTATTCTCAAAGCTTACTGTCTTGCCGTGAGCGTCCGTAATGCGCCCGTCGTCAAGTATCTGAAGCAGAATGTTCATAACATCGGGGTGCGCCTTTTCGATTTCGTCGAAAAGCACCACGGAATAAGGTCTGCGCCTAATCTTCTCCGTGAGCTGACCGCCGTCGTCGTAGCCCACATATCCGGGAGGCGCTCCCACAATGCGGGAAACGGAAAACTTATCCATAAACTCGCTCATATCGAGACGGATAAGCGTTTCGGGAGAGGAAAACAAATCGTTTGCCAGCACTTTTACAAGCTCCGTCTTACCCACACCGGTGGGACCTGCGAAAATAAAGGAAACAGGCTTGCGCTTGGGAGAAACCCCCGTGCGGGAGCGGCGCACGGCGCGAACCACTGCGTCCACAGCCTCGTCCTGACCCACAATACGCTCTCTTATACGCTCTCCCAAACCCTCAAGACGGGTGTACTCGTCCTCGGTAATGGCGGAAGCGGGAATACCCGTCCATATCTCTATAACATCCGCCAGATCGCTTTCCTTCATCTCCACATCGGCGCACAGCTTTTTCAGCTCTCCTATACGGCTCTTGAGCTGCAGCTCCTCCACCTTCAAATCCGCAAGGGTCTTGTAGGTGGCGTCGTCGGCAGACTCGCCGCTTTCCGCCTTTGCCTCAAGCTCGCGGCGGCTGTTTTCCACCGTTTTCAGCCTGTCGGCAAGCTCGCAGCGCTCGTTTATCTCGGGACTTGACAGGGCGATGTGAGACGCCGCCTCGTCAATAAGGTCGATAGCCTTGTCGGGCAGATACCTGTCCGTAATATATCTTTCGCTGAGAGTAACGGCGTACCGCAGTACCCTGTCGGGTATGCGAATGCCGTGAAATTCCTCGTAGTAATGCTTAATTCCCCTGAGCACCTTTTCGCTTTCGTCAATACCCGGCTCATTGACCGTTACCGGCTGAAAACGCCGCTCCAGAGCGGAATCCTTTTCAATATACTTGCGGTATTCCGCAAGGGTAGTAGCGCCTATGACCTGTATTTCCCCGCGTGACAGAGCGGGCTTCATAATATTGGCGGCATTCATGGAGCCCTCTGCGTCTCCCGCCCCCACAATATTGTGTACCTCGTCGATAACAAGAATAATATTGCCCGCGGCCTTGACCTCGTTGAGAAGTCCCAGCACTCTGGACTCAAACTGTCCCCTGAACTGAGTCCCCGCCACCAGAGCGGTAAGATCCACAAGGTACAGTATCTTGTTTTTCAGCTTGTAGGGCACATCGCCGCGGACTATCTTCTGCGCCAGCGCCTCGGCAATAGCGGTTTTGCCCACGCCGGGCTCGCCTATAAGGCAGGGATTGTTTTTCTGCCTGCGGCACAGTATCTGAATAATACGGTCAAGCTCCCTCTCACGCCCCACAATGTTGTCAAGCTTTCCCATGAGAGCCTTTTCGTTGATATTTTGGCAGTATGCGGAAAGAAACTTAGTCTCCTTCTTGCGGTGAGCCTGAGTCTTTTCGTCCTTTTCTTCCTTTTTGTTTTTCCTTCCGGCGCCTCCCTCGGAGTTTGCCATGCCCTCACGCATGATCCGCGCCAGATCCACGGCGGGAGCGTCCGATTCGTCGCCGCTGCCCTCAATAGAGGTAAGCGCGCCCAGACCCAGCGGATCGTCGCCGTTTTCCACGCCGTCCATAATGTCCTGCATTTCCTCGGACATACGGTCCACATCCTCGTCGCTGAGACCCATCTTGTCAATAATATCGTTGACGGGTTTTATTCCCAGCTCCCTTGCGCACTTTATACAAATGCCCTCCTGCTTTGACTCGCCGTTTTCAACTCTCGTAATAAAAACGACAGCCATACGCTTACGGCATCTTGCACACATTACCATCAGTTTTCGACCTTTCTGTTTTTCTTGCCCAGCTTGCCTTTAAGATAGCTCCTGTAATACAGCACGATAGCCGCAAATCCCACTACCGCCGTGAATATACACAGTGCATATACAGCCCACTCGTTGTACTGGAACCATGGCTTGTAAAATACTATAATGGCGGCAATTACCACATAGAATATCACCGTGTACGCCTTGCCGTAGTTCTTGGCAACGCCTATCTGCTTGAACATACGGTAAAATACCAGAGAGCCGACACCCATAATAAGCTCTTTCAGTATTATGGGAATAAGTATCCACCAGGGCACCAGTCTGCGCGCCACTACGCAGATAAGCGCAGTACACTGCATCAGCTTATCCGCCAGCGGGTCAAGGATTTTGCCCGCGTTTGTAATCCAGTTGTTTCGCCTTGCCAGAATGCCGTCCACAACATCCGTAATACCGGCAACGATAAAGATTATCACCGCGATATACAGCTTTTCATCGGGCGCCCAGATAAAGACCGCGGCAAATGCAAAGGACATGAGAAGCCGCAGAACTGACAAAATATTGGGAATGTACTTAGCTTTCATATTATTCCTCTCGGTTTATCAGAATCCCAACGCGTCGGATACTGTTCCGATCACATTGTATTTTGCAAAAAATTTCAGCAGAAAGCTGTTTTCCAGAATACTCTGAGAAAAAGTTGCGGGATAGGCACTGCTGAGGGCGGTAACGGCAGCGGCTGCCACCATGGCGAACACCCACACAAAGAACAGGGCGCACAGACAGCCGAACACCAGTCCCAGAGTTTTGTCAAGGCCGTGAAGCACGGGCAGCTTGAACAAAAGACTTATAAAATGAGTAATTATTTTCAAAGCAATGAGCGTGACGGCAAAAACCGCGATAAACGCTATAATATCGGACACGGTCTGCGCCACGGGTGCGGCAACAGCGTCGGATACGCGCCGGACGGCATCCTCGCCGCCCACGCCTATGCCGTCAATAAGGCTCTCCACCTTATCCCTGTCCGCGCCGTAACGGCTTATCACATCCAGAAACTGCTGACTGTCCAAAAGCTTTGTAAGATCGTAAACCTTGCTTGCCGCATCAGCCCCCGTCTCCGCAATGGAGGAAAAGGTGGTGCAAAGACCGCCGGATAGAGAATTCAGCAAAAACTTTTCATAAATCCACGCCGACAGCGCGGGAGAAAAGGAGTAAGCCGCAAGCAGGGAGGCAATACCGGAGATAAGTCCCATAACGGTCTTGAAAAGTCCCCGCCTGTAACCTGAAATTATACACACGGCCGCAATTACGACCAGTACGATGTCGAGCACAATGCTCATAATATGCACCGCCTTTTCACACGGGGCAAAGACCCCGAAGCCGATTTTCAAAGCTTATAAAAGCTACATACAAAAGTTTATTGCATCCGCGCCGCAATCATTCACCGGTAAAGTAAGAAGTTGTCCCCTCGGATGTACAAATAATGAGATTTCCCGGAGGGCACAGCGCGCCGATGACCCGCTGCCCTATCTGTGCAGTTTCGCTTTTTGAGTCGGAAAGAGTAATTTTTTCCGCGCTGCCGTCGCCCACCGCGTAAACGGTGTCCTCTCCGTCGGTGATAAAGTACGAGATCTTTCTCATCAAAGTATTATTATATAATATATTGCCCGCCGTGTCAAATACAAAAACTTCGTTTTCGCTGCCCACCGCGTTTTTTGCACAGCACAGGGCAAACCTGTTGCCGCTCATGTCAAAACAGACGGGAGCAGCGCCGGAAAGCTCCTTTTGCCATGCTGTCTTTCCGTCGGAAATACCCACAAGGGCACCGTCGCACAAAAGCAGCAGCGTGCCGTCGTCGGCGTAACTTGCGCTTACGGGCATAAGTCCGTCAAGGGTAATGACGGTGCTTTCCTCCGTGCCTACCTTGCCCAGCATTACCTCGCAGGAAATCCCGGAAGCGGAGGCGTCAGCGGAAACAATTGCAATTTCCCGTCCCTCGGCTTCAAGGGCAATATCAAGCACATATTTGTCCTTGTAGTATTTTGTAAGAGAGCGGAAGTCGCTGTTGTAAACGGTCACCGCAAACTTTGCGTCCTCGGAGCGGGTCATAAGGGCGTAGTGTCCGTCGCGGGACACACAGCCGTCCTCAATTTTTTCGTCGGTCTTTCCGCTGAAAACTCTTGTCACCGTTGTGTAAAGGCAGTAGCCCGTGCCGTCCGTGTCGTACACAAGAGCGTACTTGTCGCCCGTGTCAAGCCGCGGCTTTGAAAAGGAGGAGGAGTCCTCCAGCTCCGTACTTCCGGAGGAGGAATACAGAGTAAGACCGTTTTTTGACGCCACGGCCACTCTGCCGCGGAACATACCGAAGGAAGGAGAGTACATACCGTCATATGTAATATCAGCGTAAACGCCAACGGTAACGGGAGTGTCGGAGTCCAGATCCCTTATAAG
>JBJDYY010000100.1:0-18315 GCA_051867715.1 Candidatus Avispirillum sp. | reverse complement strand
TTGACAGCGTTTGCGGCGTTTTGTTAATCCAAAAAAATGTCGTAAAACGGGGGTTACGACAAATTCGTGTCATAAATGTTAATCCAGTGGCTTCATTGTAACGACTACATTGTATATTAAACCAAAAAACCTTATAAGCTCGGCATTGAACGATGTTTTCGGCAGAACCCCGGACTAAATAGTTCGGGGGTTCGTTGAAAATTGCTTTTTAATAGTATTATATAAAATGTGTAATAAATTTTACGAGGGTATAAGATATGAAAAGAACAAAATTGTTTTTACTCATTGGTGTAGTTGTCGCAATTGCTGCAACAGGGTTAATTGTTTTTCTGATATTACATAATGCACGGATGAATAAGGATGATCCTAAGATAGTTTTGCAACAGTCGATCGACAACAGTCTTGCAATTCCGTATGAACTGACTCAGGATGAGAATACTCCGGAGTATATTACAACGATTGAGAGAATGAGCAAGTATGAGATACTTGAAATCAATCAGTCGGACGGTATTACAATTGCTAAGGTTAAAGTGTCAGCTCCTGATTTGTATTCTGTTGCGTTAGGAATGGAAACGGAAGTTGACGGTATGGGTGAAGATGAAATCATGGCATCAGTTAACACCGCGCTTAAAGACGCGCCTGTTTTGGAAATAGAAACAGAACTGTTATTCGAAGAGATTGACGGTGAATACAGACCGATATTAACAAGTGAATTTCTTGATGCATATTACGGTGGAGTGCTTCGCCTAAAAGAGAAAGTTTTTGCTGATTATATGCAGGAGGCAGAATGATGTATAGACGGATTATCGCAATTATTTTATCTGTACTTATTCTTGCATGTGCTCTGCCTTGTTCTGCATTTGCTGCAGACGATACTGCAGATGCTAAAGAAATATCCGTTGTATGGATGGGAACACTGTTTTCAAAAACAGTTCTCGAAAAGAACAGTGGGCTATATGTTCCGATTTCATGGCTGACTTATTTTGGTATTTTGATGTGCAAGGAGAGTGAAACCGAATATGAGTATTATTATGCCGATCAGGAAGAACCCGGTTCTTTCGCAAAGCGCATTTTTATTGAAAAAGAAGATTTGAGTTTTTCAATTTGCTATTATCTCCCAAAATACAATCTGGGGCTGGAAATGGGAGCTTATAACACATGGATCGCTGATTCATTAGATGCGTTGGACGCATCAGATGGTCAGGAATTTATCGACAAACTGTTGGAAGCCTGGAAGAAAAAAGAGGCTGCTGTTGAATACAGTAAGACTCGAGCCAATTATGTCTCTATTTATGACGGTTCCTTTAGTGATTATATAGATTATGATGGCGAGAAATATCTGCCGATTGCAGAGCTTCTTCCGTTGATGAATGCTAAAATTGCTGTCGGAGATGACGGTGCTCTTTATATTGAACCTAATCTTACAACTTTATCTCAGGCTTTATACAATGCAGATATCGGCTCGTTATGCTTTAATGCGGAAGACGATATTTGGGGAGACAAATTTGTCAGTGCGGGTGGATTGGTAGTTGACTCACTTACATCATTTCGTTTTGACAGGTTGGATTTCATATGGAATTCAGGCAGAGTTTCAGACTATGAGGAAATATTTAAGGCATATTTGACCGAGGATGAAACATATCTTTCAGCGTACGACAAGGAGATCACCCCGCAGGGACGGGCACTGAATTTGGGCAAGGATCTGTTCAAAACCGCGAACACTGCTTACAAGTATTTGAAAACAGAAAAGAAACTGTTTGACAGCTTTGGCTGGGACACCGATGAATATCCTGAATTCGGTTTTCTTGAAGATATTGACGAAAATATTAAGGTCAACGGCGCTGATATAGTCGGAGGAGTTTACAAGGCATTTGATTATTGGAATGCATACTATCATCAGGTAGACGACCACCGTGAAATGCTGAACGCCGTCTATTCTTACGATAAAAATGACGCAAAGCAGAATACACCGTCATACCGTGCAGCTATGACTACATATTCACTTTATTCCGAAAAATATGCCGGCAGATTGCTATCAGCCACATCTGAATGTTTGCAGGATTATATTACACAAGAATTACCCAAGAAAGCACTTATGGAAAATGTGCCGGCAATTGCACCGTATGCATTGACGGTGGATATAACAAAGCTCATTTTGCCCGAAGAGTATAAAACTATCCATGCCGATTCGCTCATATATGTTATGGATGCCGCAACGGAAAAATCATATGATGTTTTTTTGGAGCGCAAATACAGCGGACAGTATGATGCGGACTCACTTAACGATCTTAGGCTGTGCGCAATTATGTCGTTGATATCATCAAAATATGCCTATGAGTCGATCTGGGGCGAGAATTACGAAAAAATTGACAGAATCAATGAGCTGCTTGAAAAGCTTTATCTTGCTGCTGACGGAGTGGAGGGCGATTCCTCTGATTATTATGAGAAAAAGTGTGTTCTTCTCAAGAGTAAAATAAATAATATAACGGTATGTAAGCATGAAGGTCTTGACACAAATAATAATGATAGCAATGATAATTCCTTAGAAGAACACGATCCAAGCGAGTCCTTAACAAGAATCATTGCAATTTCTGCTGGAAATGAGCACAGTGTTGGATTGCGCGAAGATGGAACGGTTGTTGCAACTGGTTATGATGGTAACGGAAGTTGCTCTGTTGGAGAGTGGAGAAACATTGTTGCAATAGCAACTGGTTCGTCACATACAGTAGGTCTAAAGTCGGATGGAACTGTAGTTGCTACGGGTGATAACTCTTTTCATCAATGCGATGTTGATGGATGGACGGACATAAAGTATATTTTCGCCGACAGCACATATACTATTGGAATAAAAAATGATGGAACGGTGATTGCTGCCGGGCATATTTTTTATATTGGGTATGACTACTTAGCTGAATGGAGTGATATAAAATTCATCACTATGGGAGCAGATCATGCTCTTGGCATAAAAACAGATAATACAGTGGTGTCGGTAGGGAATAAAGAGCTAGAACAATGGGAGAATGTTAAGTTTGCATCTTCATGTATGTATCGGTGCGTAGGAGTGTGCGTAGATGGTTCTGTCTTGACCACAGAGTACTTATCTTCTTGTAATCAGATTGAAGATTGGAAAAATATTGTGTCAATTATGGCTGAGTGGAATTTTACAGTTGGGTTAATGTCAAATGGAACTGTTGTTGCAGTTGGTGATTCATTTTTTCAAAAATGGGGAATTGATGTTTCAAATTGGTCTGATATCACCGCAATAGCGACAGGGAAAGACTATGTTTTGGGACTTAAAGCGGATGGAACCGTAGTTGCGACCGGTTCTAACAGAACGGGTGGTTGTGATGTTTCAAATTGGTGATATGATTTATGTACAAAATAATGTCGATTGTAGAAACCCAAATAGGTGGAGGTAATACTTGATTCGAAGGAAATCATAGAATTTTCAAAAAACAGATTCGAATTCCATAATAGCTTATTAGCCTCATGACAATGAATTTATAAGTTTGAATCGTGACTAGTTGTAATAGAATAAGTAATAATACTGTATTTGATGAAAATGAAAAGCAAATTGCAAGATATACATATATTTGCATGTCATAGAAAAGCTTTTTGAGTTAATTTATACTATACTAACTATTAATAGTAACACAACGGCGCGGTTGACAATGATTTCCTTATAGATTTAATATTATAGAATAAGTCGTATTTTGTTAACATTCATACATATTTGTATTTTTGAATTGATAGTCATCTAGTTCCGGCTCAACTTAGCTGAATTAGTTATGGCGATCCCCACCATGAAGAGTCAGGGCTCCGATAAGAAGAGCGACAAGAGCGCGGAGACTGCGGGAAGCGCTCCTGCGGCTGCCGAAGAAAAAATAGACTTTTCCAATGTGCAGATAGAGCCTCTTTTTGAGGACTGCGTGGATTTTGAAACCTTCTCAAAGTCCGATTTCCGCGCTGTAAAGGTGCTTGCGTGCGAAGCAGTTCCAAAGTCAAAGAAGCTTCTGAAATTCACTCTTGACGACGGCACGGGAAAAGAGCGCACCATTCTCTCCGGAATTCATGCTTATTACGAGCCGGAGGAGCTGGTGGGCAAGACCTGCATCGCCATTACAAATCTGCCTCCCCGCGCCATGATGGGCATAGATTCCTGCGGTATGCTGATTTCCGCAGTGCATCATGAAAACGGCGAGGAAAAGCTGCATTTGCTGATGGTGGATAACCACATTCCCGCAGGCGCAAAGCTGTATTAAGCAGTACCGTTTTGCCCTCTAAAACCATATTTGCTTCACCGGCGAAAAGTTCCGAAAGTTTATTTACATCGACTGAACGGAGATTATTATGAAAAAGTTTGTTTTATCAATTCTGCTCTTGACTGTTTTGAGTATGGCGGTAATATCAATTTTCGGCTGCGCCTCGTCTCCCAAGTATACGGTTCATTTTATGGGACAGGATTTGCAC
The DNA here is from genome assembly GCA_051867715.1 of Candidatus Avispirillum sp. Lineage (GTDB taxonomy): Bacteria > Bacillota > Clostridia > Oscillospirales > CAG-272 > Avispirillum. The sequence continues at coordinate 13,845 of JBJDYY010000100.1, read as the reverse complement.
TACCGTTCGGGTAAAACAGTTTCGATTGATGTTACCGAATATGTAGATATTGCAGGTGCTGAATACCATTTTTATATGGACGGCGAAAGTATATCTCCCCAAAGTACGGAAGATGACAAATGTGCCCTTGTTTTCACCATGCCGGAACATGATGTTAATATCACCTACGACCGAACAATGGCAGGACTTCCCGAAGAAGAGGAGTAGAACTGGCTGAGCGAATCGGCGCAGGGTGCGGACAGATATTGTAAATCGCATAATTTACGAAAGAAAATCCCCCGTTCTACGGGGGATTTTACTTTGCGGTTTGCTGCTGTTTTTCATCATCTCACGCCCATAAACAGTAAGGTGGGTCGGCACCGCTTTTGCTTTTGTGCTTCAGGTAACGTTCGGTGAATAATTTTTCATATTTTTTGTTTTCGGGTTATATGCCGATTTGCAAGTTTTGGGTATATACTATGCAATTAAATCGACAAATCGATATATTAAACGGGAAAAAATACATTTTATAAAGCCAAAATTGCAGATTGCACCAAAAATTTTTTCAAAAAAACGCATAATTGTGAATAAATAGTATTGAATGAAGATATTTCTGATGATATAATAAAAATCAAACGGAGATTTTTTCCGACAGGATTTTTATCTTCGAGAGCAATACGGTGCCTTTCGGCTTTTTCGGATCGGAGCATTAAGGCTGAATGCCTTTCTGATAAATATTTTTCATATTAAGGATGGAATACAATGAAAACTCTCGGTTATTACAACGGAAAATTTGATGAAATCGAAAATATGACGATTCCCATGGATGACCGTTCTCACTATTTCGGCGACGGAGTTTACGATGCGACTTACAGCAGAAATCACATTATTTATGCGCTTGACGAGCATCTCGACCGGATTTACAACAGCGCCGCCCTTCTCGGCATTGTACCTCCGTGTTCAAAGTCCGAAATGGGAGAAATTCTGACGGAAATGGTTAAAAAAGTGGACTGCGGAGAGCAGTTCGTTTACTGGCAGCTTACCCGCGGCACCGCTCCGAGAAATCATGCTTTTCCCAAGGATGTGAAATCTAATCTGTGGATTATGCTCCGCCCCTGCGAAGTTAAGAATACATATCAAAAAATCCGTCTTATTTCCGCAGAGGATACCCGCTTTTTCCATTGCAATATAAAGACTCTTAACCTTATTCCCAGCGTTATGGCTGCCGAAAAGACTGCCCGCGCCGGAGTTGATGAGTGCATTTTCCACCGTCACGGCAGAGTTACGGAGTGCGCTCATTCAAATGTCCATATTATCCGTGACGGAATACTGGTAACTGCCCCCACCGACCATCTTATTCTTCCCGGCATCGCAAGGGCGCACCTTATAAAGACTGCAAAGGCTTTGGGCTACGGTGTGGACGAAACCGAGTACACTATGGACGATCTTATGAACGCAGACGAAGTTATAGTAACAAGCTCCGGCTCCTTCTGCCTTGCCGCTGAAGAAGTTGACGGAAAGCCCGTCGGCGGAAGACAGCCCGAAATGCTTAAGAGGCTTCAGGACGCACTCTGCGAGGACTTCATTTCGGCTACCGGCGGAAAGAACTAACGGTGAATTGAAATATGACACAGTATGAGCTGACAAAATATAATATCGGTGAGGATCTTGACTCTATTATGAATCTTGACCCCAGAGGCTACGGTGTCTGCCGTATTCTCTACCCCGCCGCAAGAGAAAAATGCCAAAAAGCGCTGACGGTTAATTTTGCCGAAAAGCTGTTGGAAACAGTAAATGAGGGCGAGCTTGTATATATTCTGACAGGCTTTATTCTGCCGCCTTTCGGAACGCCTGAGACAGACGGTATTGTGGGCTCCGTCCTGCTTTGCAGAACCCTTGTGAAGCTCGGTATACACCCGGTTATTATTTGCCCTGAGGAGAATATTCCGGCGGTTGAAGCCATGGCTCCCGTTGTAGGTCTGCATCTTTACGGTTCTGTTGATAAAGCGGCGGAATACCCCATAGCAATGGGCGTTGTTCCCTTTACCAAAAATTCGGCCGAAGCCGTGGAGACGGCGGCAGAGCTTCTGGCCCACAGGCCGGCGGCGGTGATTGCCATTGAAGCGCCCGGCGCAAATGAAAAAGGGGTATACCATAATGCAACGGGACTTGACGTTACCGATATGCAGGCAAAGAGCGATGTGCTTTTCAATCTGGCAGTTGAAAAGAATATTCCTACCTTTGCCGTGGGCGATTTGGGAAACGAAATCGGCATGGGAGCAGTGAAAAAACAGCTTGAAGAGTTTATCCCTTATGCCGGCAAAGGCGGAGAATGTACCTGCCGCTGCGGCTGCGGCGGCGGAATAGGAGCCGCAAGCGCGGCCGATACGCTTTTGACGGCGACTGTGTCCGACTGGGGCGTATACGGTATAATTGCGGCAATAGCATGGCTTAAAGAGGATATTGACCTTATGCATACGCCCGAAACGGAGACCGAGATGATTCTTGCGGCGTCCCGCGCTGGTATGATTGATATGTACGGCTGGCTTGTGCCTGCAATTGACGGTCAGGATGCTTCCGTATGTTCAACTGTGGTGAAGCTGATGAGAAGCTGTGTGGAAAATTCGCTGTCTCTTACAAAGACCTGCAAAAACTGGTTTGACGGAGTTATTAAGCTGGGATTTTTCGAAAATCGCAAATCAATATGACCTTATGGCGTGAGCGGCGAAGGACAGAATTTCCGCCGCTCCGCTTTATTTTCAGAGGGAGGAAGGAAATGAAGGGGTACAGAATCAACAACTGCGGTGACACCGCATTTTCGGTTGAATTCTACGGAGGAATTACTCCGGAGACGAATCGGTTTGTCCGCCTGCTTACAAAGCAGCTCGAAAAATACAAAGGCTCATGGCTTGTTGACACGGCTCCCTCTTTTTGCTCGGCTCTGATAGTTTATGACCCTGTGCAGATTAAGCCCCAAAAGCTGAAGGCAAAGCTTGAAAAAATATGTGATTCCCTGTGCTGCGGAGATACCGGCATATGCGAAAAACGCACCGTTATTATTCCCGTATGCTACGGCGGAGAATTCGGTGAAGACCTTGAACAGGTTGCACGCATAAATTCCCTTACTCCGAAAGAAGTAGTTGAAATTCATTCCGGAACGGATTATTATATATATATGATAGGATTTCTTCCCGGCTTTCCTTATCTGGGCGGACTTGACAGCCGTATTGCAACTCCCCGTCTTGCTACCCCCAGAACAAAAATCCCCGCGGGGAGCGTAGGTATAGGCGGAAATCAGACGGGAATTTATCCCCTGGCTTCTCCCGGAGGCTGGCAAATCATAGGCAGGACGCCTGTCAGAGCTTACGATCCCAATAGAGAGAGAGCCGTACTGTATAATGCCGGCGACTATATCCGCTTTGTACCTATTGATGAGGCTGAATTTGAAAGAATCGACAGACTTGCCGGGAAGGGAGAATATGAATGTGCCGTGGAGATAAGGAAGAACGCCTGATTAAAATAATCATTCCGGGGCCGCTTACAACCGTACAGGATGCGGGCAGAACGGGATATATGGCACAGGGCTTTCCCGTATGCGGCGCCGCCGATGCCGATTCTTTGGAAATCGGCAATATTCTTGTGGGTAACTCTCCCGATGCCGCTGCTTTGGAAATTACTCTCGGCGGTTTTGCGGCGGCTGTTCTTTCGGATACGGCAGTTGCGGTTACGGGAGCGGACGCGCCGTTTTTTATAAACGGAGTTTTGGCAGAGCGCTACCGTGCGTATTATTTGAAAAAGCGGGACTATATTTATGTGGGATATGCAAAGGCGGGCTGTCGTGTATATCTGTGCGTCTCCGGCGGCATTTACACGGAGCCCTTTATGGGCAGCCGCTCTACATTTCTGAAAATCGGAATGGGCGGCTATAAGGGGAGAAAGCTTATGTCCGGCGACCTTATTCCCATGGGAGATATGCCGAAAATGCCGAAAAAGCGGACAGTCCGCTGTATTACTCCGCCGCAGTTTTCCGAAACTTCAGTACTAAGGGCAACCGTCGGCCCTCAGGACAGTATGTTCCCCCGGGAGGAGATCGACAAATTCTTTTCGTCGGAATATACGGTCACACCCTCCTCGGACAGAATGGGTATAAGGCTTGAGGGCCCTGCGCTCAGTTCCCTTAACGGAACGGATATAATATCCGACGGTATTGCGTGCGGCTCCGTTCAGATTCCCAGCGACGGAAAGCCCATCATTCTGTGCGCGGACAGACAGACAACGGGAGGATATGCAAAGCCGGTGACGGTCATTTCGGCAGATATGCCCAAGGCGGGACAGCTTGTTCCCGGCAATAAGGTGCGCTTTGTCAGGGTTACACCGGAAGAGGCATACAAAGCTGCAATTGAAAGAAGCCGTTATATTAAAAAGCTGACGAAAAAGCTTAAAAGACTGTGAAACGGAGAATTATATGAAAGAGACCGATAACAGCGTATACGAAAAAATGAGCCCCGCAGAGGTTCGCTCTCTTATCAGAGAGGGAAAAATTACTTGGCAGACTTCGGGCATGTGCTCGGGGTTTGCTCAGGCAAACCTTGTAATACTGCCAAAAGAGCAGGCGTACGATTTTCTTCTGTTTGCACAGAGAAATCCCACCTCCTGCCCTCTGCTTGAGGTGTCGGATGCGGGAAGCAGAACGCTTAAATATATTGCGAAGGATGCGGATATTGCCACGGACATTCCGAAATACAGAGTGTGGAAAAACGGTGAGCTTTCGGGGGAATACACGGATGTGGAAATGTTCTGGAGAGACGATCTTGTAAGCTTTCTTATAGGCTGCAGCTTCTCCTTTGAAGCCGAGCTCCTTTCCTCGCAGATTCCTGTCCGTCACATTGAGCAGGGGCGCAATGTGCCTATGTATAACACGAACATTCCGTGCGTTGGCGCAGGGATATTCAAGGGAAATATGGTGGTAAGCATGCGTCCCATGACGGAAACGCAGGCGATTGCCGCAACGGCAATAACTGCCGCAATGCCCCGTGTTCACGGAAAGCCGGTTCACTTCGGCGATCCGTCAAAAATCGGAATTAAGGATATTTCTTCCCCCGATTATGGGGACAGCGTTACAATAAAGGACGGGGAGATTCCCGTGTTCTGGCCCTGCGGCGTTACTCCTCAGGCGGCACTTACGGCGGCAAAGCCCCCCTTTGCAATAACCCATGCTCCGGGACATATGTTTATAACCGACATTCTCAATTCTTCGCTGAAAAATTGATTTTTGTGCGAGTGAGACAGCTTGGAAAGGCTTGGAAAGGAAAAAATATGAAATCGGTGGACTTGAACTGCGATCTGGGCGAAAGCTTCGGTGCGTATAAAATAGGACGTGACGAACACGTACTGCCGCTCATATCTTCGGCGAATATAGCCTGCGGTTGGCATGCGGGAGACGCTTCTGTCATGAGCCGTACCGTAAAGGCCGCCGCCGAGGCCGGGGTGGCTGTGGGCGCTCACCCGGGCTTTCCCGATCTTTTAGGCTTCGGCAGAAGAAATATGAACGTAACCCCCTCCGAGGCAAAGGCATATGTTCAGTATCAGATGGGAGCTCTGAATGCTTTCTGCACGGCAAACGGTGTAAAATTACAGCATGTGAAGCCCCACGGAGCTCTTTACAATATGGCGGCAAAGGACGAAACGCTTGCAACGGCAATCTGCGAGGGGATAGCCTCTGTTTCGGAGGATATTATTCTTCTGGGTCTTTCGGGAAGTGCCATGGAAACTGCCGCAAAGAAGTGCTCGGTAAAGTTTGCCTCCGAGGTATTTGCCGACAGAGCATACGAGGAGGACGGAACGCTTGTGGCAAGAAGCAAACCCGGAGCCGTTATTACAGATGAAAACGAAGCGGCAAACAGAGTTGTGGAAATGGTTTCAAAAGGAACGGTAACTTCCGCATCCGGCAAGAAGATTAGTATTAAAGCGGATTCAATATGCGTTCACGGCGATAATGAGCACGCTCTTGAATTCGTAAGGCTCATAAGAGCAAAGCTTGAAGAAAACGGGATAGATATAAAGCCCATAGGAAAAGTTATCGGCTGACCCGATGGGGAAAGGAAATTACATGGCGGATATTTTTGATACGCTTCGTACATGGGCAGAGGTTGACCTTGATGCCCTGATGTATAATTTTTCGGCGGCAAGGAAGCATTTGCCGAAAGATACAAAGCTTCTTGCGGTTATAAAATCGGACGCATACGGTCACGGAGCCGTGAGAATTGCAAGGCTCCTTGAGGGAGAGGCGGATTACTTTGCCGTAGCAATGACCGACGAGGCGGCAGAGCTGAGAAATGCGGGAATAAAAACGCCCATACTGATTCTGGGGCTTTGTCAGCCGTCGGATTATCCGAGGATTATAAAGCACGGACTTACCGCCGCGGTTTCTTCCGCGCAGGGGGCTGAGGCGCTTTCGGAATGTGCCGCAAGAATGGGCAAAACGGCAAATATTCATATAGCGCTTGATACGGGAATGTCAAGAATAGGCTTTCCCTGCGAGGATAAAACCGTTGAAACCGTTAAATATATTGCAGGTCTTCCGGGAATATATCTTGAGGGTATATTCAGCCACTTTGCAAAGGCCGACGCATATGACAAATCCTATGCCGAATATCAGCTTAAGCGCTTTGAAAGTATCACCGGACAGCTTGAAAAAATCGGCGTAAATATACCGATACGCCATCTTTACAACAGCGCGGCGCTTGTTGATATGCCGACGCGCTTTGACATGGTGCGGGAGGGGATCATCCTTTACGGAATGCACCCGTCGCCGGAAACAGAGCTTTCAAGAATCGGCGGCATAAAGGGCGTTATGTCCCTGAGAACCCATGTAGTTCATGTAAAAACTCTCCCTGCGGGAGTGTCCGTAAGCTACGGCTGTACTTACACAACGGAGCGTGAGACTGTTGTGGCAACGCTCAGCGCGGGGTATGCGGACGGAGTGCCACGCCTTCTGTCAAACAAAGGCAAGGTAATAATAGGGGGCAAAATCGCACCTATTATCGGGCGGGTATGTATGGATCAGTTTATGGTTGACGTCACCCATGTTCCCGGGGTGAAAGCGGGAGACACGGCGACTGTTTTCGGCCGTGACGGCGAGCTTGAAATTACGGCTGACGAGGTTGCGGAAAGCATCGGAACAATAGGCTACGAGCTGACCTGCGATATAAACAGACGGGTTCCCAGAGTTTATATAAAGGACGGAAAAATCGACAGTATAAAACGGGTGCTGCCCGACGACTGAAAACCGAAGTATTGCGGAAGGGATACCCCCCGGCCGCTGTAAAAGCAGAAGCATTGCATACCGAAAGCCCCGCGGAAAGTCCTGCGGGGCTTGATTATAACGGTATGAGCCACCCGTACACGGGGTAGGCACAATCGCATAATTTTGAGCTTACAAATTCAGCCGCATAAAGAGTTGATTAAATGAAAGAAAATAACATAAAAATCGAACTGTTCACCAAAAAGGCAAAAATCATCACAGTAATTACATGTATTTGCGCTGCCGTTTTAGTTGCAATAAATGTATTCCTGAGTTTTAAGATAAGAGCATCCATAGGCTGCAACGAAAGCGTTCAGAGCTTCCGGACAGAAATGTGGAGAAAAATATTTGTATTTATAAGCTTTGTTCTTTCCCATGTTTTGCTTTTTACGGGGCCGGCTTATCAGGTTATCAGCGATAACATAACAGAGAGAAAAAAGCTCAAGCGAAACATGGGCAAGAAAAGCTCCAAAAACAGAAAACGCAAAAAGGGCAAAATACTTGCTTTGAATTTGACGGTTATTTTTATGATTCTGCTTGCCGTACTGACAGCGGCATGCGCTGCGGAAATAATTCCGATGATACAGGACATAAGCGGCAATTCTTACGTTACCTATGACGGACCGTGTACCGTTATTTCAACCGGGGCAGGCAACCCCAGGACTATGGGTGTGAGACGAATGCTGCTGAATGAATCGGATATTCGGGTAAAGGGCAGTCCGTATCTTGATAGGGGAGAATACTGCGCTCATGTTGTTTATGCGGAAAAATCGAAATACATTGTGTATTTTTCGCTTATGGAGGAAGAACCGCAATAGCTGACACGGGAGCTGTACTCTTTATGTGTTAATCACGGCATGGCAACCGGACTGTAAAAAACTGCAAAGGAATAATTTATGTGTACAAGTATTGTTTCAAACAAGGGAAAAACTATCGTCGGCTGGAATCTTGATATTCTGGATATGGAGTATCGGGTAGTTGCCGAGGACGATAAGGTATATATCGCAATCCGCGACGCGAAAGAGGGGTGGCTTCCGCTTTTCGGCGCCAACGCACGGGGCGATTTTGTGGCAATGCCTACCTGCTGGCCCTATGATAACAGGAGCGAAGCGAAAAGTACCGACTGCCGCAATATAATAATGCTGGATATTGACCTGCTCATGGGCAAAACCACGCTGGATGAATTAAAGCGCACGGCGGAAAACGGGTGCATTTGCAGCGCGGAGGGCGTGACTTTTCAGGTACAGCTTTCCGACAGGGACGGAAATGTGCTGCAAATCGTACCGGGGCAGGGGTATATTTATAAGGAAAGACCGGAATACTCCGTTCTTACGAACTTTTCCCCTTTCAAGGGAGACAGCGAAAAGCATCCGTGGATGGGTCTTGACAGATATGAAAAAGCAACGGATATGCTGAAAGCCGCAAAGGATGATTTTGATGTCAAGGATTGCTTTGAAATTCTGAAAAGCACCGCGCAGACAGCTTGCCCCACGGTAGTTTCCATGGTCTATGATGTGGAGGAAAGCACGGTATACTGGTGCGAAAACCGCCGGTGGGAAAATATCCGAAAAAAGCAGATGTGCCGATGATTTGAAAAGCTGTTAATGTAATCCCCCGCCTGCGTATGCAGGATAAACAGAGATGTAATTTGGTTCCGATTTTCATATCTTTGAAGATTAAGATAGGAATTATACCTGATTTCACTTTTCCGTTTGAGCCCTTTCTGAAAATATGCGAGAATAAGAGTGTAACTTTGCCTTTTCGCCTTAGTTGCAGGGCGGGAAGATTTCATTTGTCAGTTGGAGTATAACGTTATGTATGATTACGGATACGGAGAAAAAATTGAATATTTAACAATTCGGTTGCCCGATACGGAACGAAATTGGTGTTACAGCGCAGAAATGCTGAAGGCAGAGCTGAATTCCATGCTGGTAGGTCAGCGGATACAAGCGGTTTGCGTAAGTCTTGAAGGCTGTGTTTATGCTTTGTATCGCGCTCCAAATATCATCGATCTTTCATATTTGGGCGGATCGTCCCTTTTGCTGTTTGAAAAAACAGCGCTTGAGCTTTCGTTTTATGCTGTCGGAATGCTGAAATACCGGCTTTTCCCTGTATGGGAGGCTAAACTGCGCCGAGTATATGGCTATGTTCCGCGTGAAAGTTTATCTTCCGATGACTTATTTATCGATGCCTCAAAGTGCGATATTACTAATGATTTTGCCGGCAGACAGATCAGCGGCGCGGAAATAACAGGTGCGGATTATTGGAGCATTGATAACAGCAGCTTTGACGCCGAAAAAGCCGGGGCTGCCGCTGAAAAGAGCGATCTTCCCGCGGAAATCATTCTGAGTTTTGACGGCGGGCGTATCAGATTTAGAGGTGACGAAAGAGAAAATTACGACGTCATTTTTGAATTTGACAGCAAAAGTAAAGGCTGTTCCGAATAATTATTTCATACCGATTCAAAAAGCCGCGATAGTAACATGGCTTCGGTTAACAAGAAAAAAGGGCGGTCAAGCCGCTCTTTTTTTCGTATAAAAATATTGAGCATAAAATTCCGGCGGGCATAGGCGCACAGCTGTCCGTATACCGTCATAACCGCCGGTATGTAAGGTCGAATATAAACATACCCTGCCGGATGGGCACAGCCCCTCCCGTTTTCGGAATTTCGGGCGAAGTTTATTTCATAAAATCGGAAATGCTCTGAAGCTGTTTTCTTATTTCAATATTCTGCGGGCATCTTTTTTCACAGCTTCCGCATGAGAGACAGCGGGATATATCTTTGTACGCGGCAAGCTTTTCCCTTGCCTCGTCGCGGCTTATTTTTGCCGAAAGAAACTCGTTATACGCGGCAAAGCTCTCGGAAACGGGAACATTTTGCGGGCAGATCTCCTCGCAGTAATTACAGCCTGTACAGGGTATCTGCCGTCCCTGCCGTATAATCTCGCGAACGCGGTCGGTGGCTTCAAACTCATCTTTATTCAGGGGGACAAAATTCTTCATAGTGCGGATATTGTCCTCCGTCATTTCCATGTTTCCCATACCGGACAGCACCATAAACACTTCCGGGAAGCTTGCGGCATAGCGAAGGGCATAGCTTGCGTAGCTTCCGCCGCCCAGCGCGTCAAGGACTGCCGCCGCCTTTTCCGGAAGCTTTACAAGACCGCCGCCCCTTACGGGCTCCATTACAATGACCTTTTTGCCGTGCTTTATTGCCACATCGTAGCACGCTTTGCTCTGCACGCCCGGGTCGTCATAGTCAAGGTAGTTAAACTGAAGCTGTACTGATTCGATATACGGCTGCTCCGAAAGAATAGTGTCAAGTATGTCCGCCGTGTCGTGGAAGGACATGGCTATATGGCGCACAAGTCCCTTTTCATTCAGTTTTTTCACAGTCTCAAAGGCGTTGCACCGCTTGTATTTGTCATAGTTTCCTCGGGTCAGGCAGTGGAAAAGGTAAAAATCGAAATATTCCACGCCGCAAAGGCTTAGCTGACTTTCGAAAAGGGGCAGGATGTCCTCCTCCTTTTCAAAGCAGGGGTCGGACAGCTTATCCGCAAGCACGAAAGCCTCCCTCGGGTATCTTGCGCTGAGGCAATCGCGCACTGCCGTCTCGCTTTTTCCGTCAAGATACATATGAGCGGTATCAAAATAGTTAAAGCCGGCGTCTATAAAGGCGTCGATCATTCTGTTGAATTCGTCTTTATCCACCTCGCCGTCGCGCATGGGCAGGCGCATACATCCGAAGCCGAAATTCTTTTTTACTTCATTAAAGCTCATAAATAAGCCTCTTTTCCTTTTTACTGTTCTCATTTTACCACACGGAGACTGCGTTTTCAATACGGTTTTGCGGTCTTGACAGCAATTGCGGCTATAAAAATATATATTAAAAAGCAACCGGATGACCTATATCGGTCGTCCGGTTTTTGATTCTATGAACAGTTTAGGGACTCATCCACGCTTTCCCGTTTTACTGAATATCTATATATTGAGCTTCAACGCTGGGAATTGTAACGCTGCTGCCCAAAACGGTAGTATAAGTCTTGGTACCGGTGCAAATACCGTAGAAAGTTACAATATCATCTTCAAGAATGCGGGGAGACCCTTCAGGAAGTTTATATGTAACATAAACAGTATCCGACCATAGATACTCTCCCTGTGTTACATTGATTCGGTAAATCGTTTCACTTGACCACCAGCTACCTTCCTGCACTTGAATAACCTTTCCGGTAAATACCACATTTCTTCCGTTGTAAAGATCGGGTTGGCGGGCAATATCCTCATATGAGACAGCTTCGCAGGAAGCTTTATAATCGCTTTCGGACATAGCAGGTGCTTTTGTCGTAATATCCGATTCGGCTGTCGTTTCCGAATCAGTTGTTTTAGATTGATCCCTGTCGTCTTCCGTTGTTGATAACACCTCGGATGAATCTAACGCTTTTCCGTCTTTGCCGCCGCCCGCAACTGCGCCGACCGTAACTATTGCAGCCAGAGATATGAGCACCCAAAACCACCATTTTTTTGTAACGGGCTTTTTGGGCTTAACAGGCTTCTCTGCCGGTACCGCGTTCAAATGCGCTCCGCATTCGGAACAAAAGCTATTTCCATCGGGGATTTCTTTGTTGCAATTCGGACATTTCATCATTGTACCCTCCGCTTTTTTACCGCAAAAATGCGGGATATATTTCATTATTTATTTTACTGCAATTCGCGGTAAAAGTCAATACCGCACTTTGCAGTAACATATACTAATATCGGTGATGAAAAATGTATAAGCATATCAGAGATCTGAGGGAAGACAATGATCTTACTCAAAGTACACTCGCAAAGGTTTTGAACTGCTCTCAACAGGTTTACAGCAATTATGAACTGGGACAGCGCGATATTCCTACCGAAATCCTCATAAAGCTTGCAGATTTTTACGGTGTTTCAACAGACTATCTGCTTGATTTGACCGAAAACAAGGAAAGAAATCTGTAATCGGCGCTTTCAGAAAATGAAGAAAAAATCTGCTGCCGCAGGTTGATTTTCAACTGCGGCAGCAGATTTTTTACAACTCATACTGCATAAAATTCTTGTTTTTCACAAAGCCGAAGGCAGTATACAGCAGCACTCTCGCGTCGGAAGCGGTGATCTGAACCGTTTTGCAGCCGTACTCCCTCGCTTCTTCCATAAGTCTTGAAAGCACCTGACTTGCTATCCCGCGCCTCCTGTACTGCGGAACCGTATACATACTTGACAACAGCCCTATTTTTCCGTTGGGGCAGCCGAAATACGGCGGCTTTTCCGCAAAGGATATGCCGCCCGTGCCCACAATCTCATCTTCGTTCTCCGCAACACAGCCAACAAAAGTTCCGTCTGCCATATGCCTTTCGTAGTAGTCACGCAAAGCGGGTCGCAGATCGGTCTCCTCCCGTGCGCCTTCTTCAAGAAGCTGTTTTATCCTCAATTCGATAAATTCCCGAAGTTTATCCGGCGTCAGCCTTTTGTATACGATCATATGCCGCTCCGTTATTTTACGCCTCGAACGGTCATAATCAGGGTCACTGCCGTGTCCCACTGCTTTTCGCCGCGTTCGTACTGAGAAATGCGTCTGTCGAATTTTGCGTTTATCAGCCGCCGCATTTCTTCCGCCTCAGTTTCCGTGAAACAATCCGGCGCACCGCGCAGCACTCCGTTTACAGAGTCAAGGGAGGAATATCTCTGAGAGTCGATTATCTCACGAGCCTTTTGGGGAGAAAAGGCGGGGTCGTCGGGGGTAAGCGCAATTGCGGTGTAAGCGGCAGATACGGCGGTGAAACCGTATTTTTCCATTGCACAAGGAAGCTCCGCTTCGCTCATGGGGTATCGGCAAACGGGATATTCAAGGGGGGCGGAGCATTTCTGCGCCTTTTCCCAGAAGCGCTTTTCCGTTTCGCTTTCGCCAAGGCACTCCGGAGTTACACTTATGCTTTTTCTGGTTGAAAGCACGAGGCATACGCCGCCCGGCTTCAGCACGCGGTATTGCTCACCGAAAAACGCCTCGGGTTCAATATGCTCGCAGACGGTATTCGATACAGTCACATCAAAGGTTTCGTCGGAAAAGGGAAGCGCGGTGGCATCTCCCTCAAGAAAGTTTACATTTTTTTCGTGTTCTTTTGCAAAGGCTATAAAGGGGGTGTCGCGGTCGATGCCTGTTATCTCCGCTCCCGGATACCAGCGGTGCAAAGCGGACGCAAGCGCTCCGGGACCGCAGCCGATTTCGAGGATTTTTAGTTTTTTGTCTTCCTCAAGGCGGAATACGGACTTGTACTGCTCTTTGAACATATCGTCAAAGCGAAGCTTTCGGCTGTAATACAGGGTGTTTATGCCCTGCACATTTGCTGACCAGAAATCGTTCATTTTCTTCCTCCTTTGTGTGCGGTTTTGCAGTATATTATATCGCATTGTTCGGAGTTTTGCAATGCTCATAAGGCTAAATTGTTGAGAATTCAGACTTGATTATTAGCTGACAGAAGTGGAGAGTGTTTTTTTCGAAGGGACTGCTGTCCCGTCAGCAGCCCCTCCGAGCCTTCCCGCACGGC
>JBJDYY010000099.1:0-18381 GCA_051867715.1 Candidatus Avispirillum sp. | reverse complement strand
TATTATAACCTGTCCAGCTCCCCTTACACAGGGGAGCCTCCGCTGCGGCGGGACTGTTCATCGGCAAAAGCTTCTTTTGAACACCTCGTTAGCAGGTGGCTTTCAGGGTACCAAAAACGGTCACGCTGTTCACTTGAACAGTGTGACCGTTTTTTACATTCCGCCTGCCGAAACAGACCGCAAAGCGTGCTGTCGCCACGGTAAATTTAATATCAGATAACAAATGTTTAATTGCAGATAAAAAGTGTCAGTTGAATTCCGTTATTTATTATGATAGAATTAGCTCAGCAGGAGGTGATCCGATGGAACACAATACGGTAGGAAAAATATACGACGCAGGAAAAATCGTATCCGTGGAATGCAAAAAGAATCCGCCCCTGGGGCAGATAGACACAAACGGCAGTTATTTTCTGCTGATAGCGCTTTTTGACGGAAACATGCTGTTCTCCGTTGACGGTGAGGAGATTTCCGCCTCTGCCCCGTGCTTTATCTGCTTTAACGAGCTTCAGGAAGCGTTTCTCGTCTCGCAGAACAGTGCAGATTATTACTGCATATATTTTCATCCCCATTATCTCAATCTGCATATGTCCTTTGAGCTTCTGCGCTCGCAAAGCTACAGCGAAATTGCCCATATACACGATATGTTTCTGCTGAAGCCCTTTATCGACGGCGCAAGCGTAGTCCCCATATGCGAAAACTACGTCCGTCCCGTGCAGTCCGCCTGCGACAGCATGAAAAACGAGCTTTTTGAGCAGCGCGACTGGTACTGGTCATGCCGCGGGCGCTCGTATTTTATGGAAATCATAATCGCCCTTGAGAGAATGTACTCATTGGCGGGACTGGGACGCCCCTGCAAAGCCGCGGTGCCCACATCGAAAAACGCATCCGCCAAGCTGCACAGCGCGGTGCTTTACATTGAGTCCCACTTTGCGCAAAACATTACCCTTGCCGACATATGCAAAAGCGCTCATCTGAATCACACCACCCTGACCTCTCTTTTCAAAAAGGAATACGGCAAAACCGCAATAGAATACCTTACGGATTACCGCATTGATGTGGCAAGGCGGCAGGTAGGCTTTACCAATATTCCCTTCAAGGACATTGCCACCCGCTGCGGCTTCAAAACCGTGCAGCATTTCAGCCGCATTTTCAAGGAAAAGACGGGACTTCCTCCCGCAAGCTACCGCGTTGCAAGCCGCGACGGCAGAGACGCCGAATTTTTCAAAAACTGAAATAGAATGTTAAAAGCGGGGCGGCGTACCCGGGCGCTCCCCGCAGTTATAAAACACTACAAGCAACCACAAACAACTACAAGCAACTGCAGAAAGGAGAAAAACCATGAAGCATCATCCGCTATCACATCTGCTGCTCTGCGCCTTAGCACTGCTTACCGCGCTGATCCTGCTTTCGGGTTGCGCCGTCAAACCCTCAAAAAGCGACGGCGAAAAGCCTGCAGCCGACGTTACAACCGTCGGAAATCTTCAGTACGACTCCGCCGGAAACTTCTATCTTGACAAAAGCGACCCCCGCGATTACAAAAACAGCGAAAGATACACTGTACTGCGCATCGCGGAAGAAATGGCAGAGGAAAAGCTGCCGTATTATCAGTCCTTTAAGCTACATATAGGCAACGGCTGCCTGTATATTGAAGACAAAAGCGCTGTTGACAGCACAATATCGAAAAATCCTTTTTTCGTAATCAACTCTGCAGAGGCATACGGCCAGACCGTCCATCCTACGGATCTGTACGGCAATGCCCTGAACTGCTACGGAAACCTTGAGCACACGGTTCTTGATATTGACAGCCATTTCATATTCTATGTTGCTTTCAGCGGAACGGAAATGGGGTATACTTATATCATGGGCGAGGAAGGAATCTATGAGATAGAAGCACCCGATATAGCGTCCGCAGAAAATATTTCTTCGCTTACGGAAAAATCGCTGGGCTTTTATGAAGAAGACGGAAAGCTGATGTTTTGGGCAACTACCAATAAATTTCAGGTAATGCAGGAAATTGATAATATATACCGGTACTGTACCTCAAAGGACGAATGCTTCCGCGAGTACGGCACGGTACAATTTGAGAAAGGCGCCATAAGGCTGACCACGCAGGAGGTCGAAACCGTAGGCGAAAGGATTGAGGACTTTGACGAAGGCTACTTAAAGTGGAGAGAAACGGAAAACATTGACCTTAGTCTTGATGAATACCTCCGTCAGAACAGCGAAAAATATCCCACCGGCATAGCCGACAAAGAAATCGTACTGTCGCCGGACAGATAACCGAAAGATAAAAAGCACCTCCCAACGGCAAATAACCGTGCGGGAGGTGCTTTTATAAAGGAAATCTGATTCGGATTCAAATTCCGCATTTCCCTTATCTGCTGTTACTTTTTGTCAAATGAAAGCGATATGCTCAATTATATAATTGAAATCATATTCTTGCACTTCGGGCACTGAAAGCTGTTTGCGTTTCTGTTCTTTCTCAGCTCTTTTTCATATTCGACGCACCTGAAAACTTTCCCCGCCTTGCAATACGGGCAGGCGCATTTTCCGAAAGTTCTTGAACACATTATAATCATAATAACAATCGCCGCAAGGGCACATCCGCCGATTATGTTCATGATAATCTGCAAGTTTTTACTGCTGTCAAACAAAAATGTCACCGCGGCAAATAGAACGAATACTGAAATGAGACTGATAATGTAACATTTCATCAGCATAAATGCTTTATTTATATACTTCCTGTAAATCATTTTCGTCACTCTGCTTTTCCGTCGTGAAGTTTCAGAGGATTTCCCGGCGCGTCATATGTTTTTCTTCTTCCGCCATATGCCGCAAGCCGATCCTCCCGGCCGTGGTCACAATTTGTCTAACCCTTTTTGTCAGCGGGAAAACAAATGATTTGCTTTCCCATTAGCGCTATTCTCTTTTATCTGTAACAAGCGTCAGTCAAAATCCCAAGGAATATACAAATCCGTAAAAGTCACATATGTATATCATTTTTCCGATGTCGGGAAAAGCAATAAATCTGTAATAGTCCCTTATCACTGCCTTGTCCCATTCACTGACAGTGCTGCACGGTCCATAGAGCTCACATGCGTCTATCTTCCCCGGGTTTGTACTGTATTCCTGAATTATATCTTTTGTCTTGGCAATAACTTTTTCGGTTTCGTCATCATTCTTTTCACAAACAGCATTCCCGCATTCTTCAATTGAAATCAATCCGTTGAAATAATCGCTGAGGATCGCCGCTTTTTTCCTTTCGGCATTTATGTCTTCCAAAGCCTCGGCTTCGGTTATGGCACCGTCCTTAATCATTTCATCATAATACTCTTCTAACGATTTCACGCCGGAATGGCTGTTTGCAAAATCCTCGTCGTAATCCATAACAACAAACACCCTGCTGAAAGACAAGCCCTCGGGTCTGTCTACAACCACTTTATCTACGCTGATTCCGGAAAGATCTATATCAAAGAGCTTCTCAATATCCGACTTATCGGATATTCGGACTGCGGACTTGCAAAAAATGCAAATTCCGATTGCCACCAGCAGCACAAGCGCACATACAATCACAATTATAACTATTTTTGATTTCTTCATTAAATCACCCCCGACAGCTTTAGAAAATCCATGATTGTAAATTTCTTTTGTTTTTTGCTCAAATTTTGGGAATTGTTCCTTCCGTATTTTAACCAATACAGATAGAATCCTTTGTTTTTAACATTGTCAGATATATAATACTGCGGTGCATTTTCGGGCATATTGAAAATACTTGCAACAAGGCCGTCAGCACAAACCAGTCTGAAAGCAGAGCATTGGTATGCAAGTTTTCTCGCTATGCTGTTCATGTTCCCGTATTACCCGGCATTACATCCAAAGACTGTCAAAGTATTCACATTATACACATAGAGATTACACCCAAGGGTTGTACCGCTTGCGTTGAGGTAATCCGTATCATCCGCATTAAGGAATCTGCCCGCAACCGGGTCATAGAAGCGGGTCTGCAGATAGTACAGCCCGGACTTTTCTCAGTCCCCTGCTTTTCCGTCGCAGGAGCCCAGAGAGTTTATTCGGTCCGACAGACTTACAAGCTTCTCCTCCGCCTTGCGCACATCGTCGCCGTAAACCGTTCCCTCCGCAAAGCGCTCCTCCGTCTTATGCATAAACTGCTCCGCACTCTTAAAGCTTGAAGCAAGAGACGACCAGAGGAAAAAGCGCCTGACGGAGCGGCAGCTTACGCTTCCGGCGACGGCGTATACTGCTGCGCAGAACAGCACCCACGATGCAAAAAGGGCGCAAAGCAAAGCAACCCTCTCGCTGTCGTACGCCCAAAGCATAAATTTCGCCGCCGCGGCGAAAGAAACAACAGACGCTGCCGCACATATTATGCGGCAGCGTTTCTGCTTCTTTTCAAATACTGCGAGACGCTGTCGCGCATTGTATTTCTTTTCGTATATCAGAATGTCCCGTGACATTTCTTCTTCGCTTCTCATATTACTTGCCTCTCATAGCTTTGCAAATTTCAATAAAATCCGCAGCCGACAGCTTCTCGCCGCGCACATCGGCGCGGTACCCCAAGGTTTCGAGAGACGCCGTCAGAGCGTCCTTTGAAAACATGGGGGCAAGGGCATTTGCCAGAGTTTTTCTTCTCTGCGCAAAAGCAAGGGAAACAGCCTTTTTCACCGTAGCAATAAAAGCGTCAAGCTCCCCGTCCTTTTCGGGAAGTCCCGGAAAAGCCTCTCTTACGCCGCCCTTGTACAGTTGTATCTGCACCACGGCGCTGGTGACCTTGGGAGCGGGATAAAAATTGCCTGCGGGAACGGAAAACAGCTTTACCGCCCGCCCGCAAAGGGCGACGGAAGCGGTTATGGCTCCGTAATCCGCGCTGCCCGCCTCGGCGCACAGCCTGTCCGCCACCTCGGACTGAACGAGCACGGTGACAGACTCAATCTGCGGCGTCTCGCAGGGTCTGTATGCCTCAAGCACCGACATAAGAATGGGCGTGGTGATATAATAGGGCAAATTGGCGCAGATACGCACGGGAGCGGATCCGAAGTTCTCAGAGAGAAACTCCCGAAGCGAGAGCTTCATAAAGTCCTCGTTTACAACGCGGACATTGTCGCACCCCTCCAGAGTCTCGGAAAGAAGCGGAATAAGTCCGCGGTCTATTTCAACTGCCGCCACCCGCTCAAAAAGCTGAGACAGCTCCCGCGTCATTGCTCCCACTCCGGGACCTATCTCCAAAGCGCACACGCCCGCAGGCGCCGCCTCTCCGCCTCCCCAACCGCAGTCGAAGCCGCAGGCGGCACTTCCCGCAATGCGGGCGGGCACATCGGGATTTATGAGAAAATTCTGTCCGAAAGCCTTGCGGGGAGCAAGGCCGTATTTTGCCAAAAGCTCCCGCACATAGGACTGATTACACAGATTCACGCCGGTCAGATAACGGTCACGGTGTAGGCTGTCACAAAGCTCTCACCGGCCTCAATGGTTTTAGCGTACTTTTTGTTCTCAAGCTCCGGGGTCTCGGCGGTAGAGCCGGGCAGTCCGTTCCATGGCTCAAGGCAGATAAACGGCGCACCGCCCTCAACGGGGGTCCAGAAGCCGATGGCGTCAAAGGAATCAAACTCAAAGCGTATTCCGTGCCCGGTCTTTCTGTTTACAAGATTTACTTTTCTGACAGGCAGATTTTCCACTACTATGGCATCAAGCTCAAAGTCCTTGTAATTAAGCGCAAGCTCGTTGTTCTTTATAATATCAAGCTCGGGCATTTCGGGGGACATATAGCCGCCCTCCTGCTCCGTGTTGTGAACCAACGCGCCCTCAGCATTGTCAAAAACGAGGCTGTAATCCTCAAAGCTCTCACCCTCGAAAAGGGGGCAGTTAAAGCCGGGATGCCCGCCGATGCAGAAGGTGATGGGGCAGGTGTCGGTATTTGTTACTTTATATTCCGTGCGAAAGCCTTTTTCCGTAACGGAATGGATTATATCAAGCTGAAAAGCATAGGGATAAGAGCGGCGGGTCTCCTCGCTGTCGCAAAGCCGCATGACAACGCCGTCCGGTCTGACCTCCACGGGAGTAAACTCCACCTTGCGCGCTATACCGTGCTTTTTCATGGGGTATGACACGCCGTCTGCAATTATTCTGTCTTCCTTTGCCCGGCATACCACGGGGAAAAGGCAGGGAGCCTGACCGCTCCAATACTCGGACCTTCCGTACCACACATACTCTGCTCCGTCTTTTACAAAGGAAATGAGCTCGCCTCCGCGGGTAGTGCATTTTGCGACGGTCTCTCCCTTGGATATAATAAATTCCATATGCAAAGTCCTCTCTTTTTATACTGCCGAAGCTCTCTCAGAATTCCAGCTTATCCTCAAGATATGCGCGCAGCTCGGAAACGGGTATTCTCACCTGCTCCATGGAGTCGCGCTCACGCACGGTCACACATCCGTCGTTTTCGGTATCGAAATCGTAAGTAATGCAGAAAGGCGTGCCTATCTCGTCCTGACGGCGGTAACGCTTGCCGATAGAGCCGGCGTCGTCGAAGTCAACATTGAAATGCTTGCACAGCTCGGCATATACCTCGCCGGCCTTATCCGACAGTTTCTTGGAAAGAGGCAGTACGGCAGCCTTGACGGGAGCAAGAGCGGGATGCAGATGCAGCACTACGCGCACATCGTTTTTCTCCGCGTCCACAACTTCCTCGTCGTAAGCGTCGCAAAGGAACGCAAGGAAAGAGCGCTCCACGCCCAGAGAAGGCTCGATAACATAAGGAATATAATGCTCGCCCGCCTCCTGGTCGAAATAGGAAATATCCTTGCCGGAGGTATTCTGATGCTGGGTAAGGTCATAGTCGGTGCGGTCGGCAACGCCCCACAGCTCGCCCCAGCCGAAGGGGAACAGGAACTCAAAGTCGGTAGTAGCCTTTGAATAGAAGCAAAGCTCCTCGGGATCGTGGTCTCTGAGGCGGAGATTTTCCTCCGTCATACCCAGCGACAGCAGCCAGTCGCGGCAGAAGCCTCTCCAGTAAGTAAACCATTCAAGGTCGGTGCCGGGCTTGCAGAAGAACTCAAGCTCCATCTGCTCAAACTCGCGCACACGGAAAATAAAGTTTCCGGGAGTAATCTCGTTTCTGAAGGACTTGCCTATCTGACCGATACCGAAGGGCACCTTTTTTCTGGTGGTGCGCTGTACGCTGGCAAAATCCACGAAAATGCCCTGAGCGGTCTCGGGGCGCAGATACACGGTGTTCTTCGCGTCCTCGGTAACGCCCTGGAAAGTCTTGAACATCAGATTGAACTGACGGATATCGGTAAAGTTGTGCTTTCCGCAGGATGGGCAGGGAATGTTATGCTCCTCGATGAAATTCTTCATTTCCTCCTGGGTAAAGGCGTCAATAGGCTTATCAAGCTCATAGCCTTCCTCGGCGCACCAGTCCTCAATAAGCTTGTCCGCACGGAAACGCTCTTTACACTCGCGGCAGTCCATCAGCGGGTCGGAGAAGCCGCCCAGATGTCCTGACGCCACCCAGGTCTGAGGGTTCATAAGTATAGCGGAATCAAGTCCCACATTGTAGTGGTTTTCCTGAACGAACTTCTTCCACCATGCTCTTTTTATATTGTTCTTCAGTTCAACGCCCAGAGGACCGTAGTCCCAAGTATTTGCAAGACCGCCGTATATCTCGCTGCCGGGATATACGAAGCCTCTGTTTTTGCAAAGTGCAACGATCTTGTCCATTGTCTTGTCCGTGTTTTTCATTCTTGCCATTATATATGTGTCCTTTCGGAAATTATTTACTTTTCAATTACTTTTCAGTTTTTCAGCGGTAATCGTAAAAGTACGCCATACCGTCGCTGATGTCGGGGTTGTAGTACGCCGCGTTGTCTCCGCGCTGTCCGACGAGCTTGCCGGGATAGGTAACGGTTTTTATTTCAAGCCATGTATAGGCGCGGACAGTCTCGCCGCACAGCACCGCGTCCTCGCCTGTCACACTGTTTGACACAAAAGCGCCTGACAGGCTGCTGAGTACGCCCTGAAGCTCGCTGTCGGAAAAGGAGCTTATATTCTGGAACACTCCGTTTGCAAAGCTTTGCAGTATCTTCATTTCGTCGTCTATGCCGTCGGAGGGGTCGTAATACAGAAGCGCCGCCTGAAGCTTTTTGGCAAGCTTTACGGAGCTTGCTTTTTCAAGCTCAAGTTCAAGCTTTACTTCTTCCTCGGCAGTTTCATCTGCGTCCGAGGTATCCTTTTCCTCCTTTTTGTCATCCGCCGCGTCGGGGTCGGTGGTATCATCGGTTTCCTCCGGCGCGGAAACATAGTTCTTGCCGTCGGTGTATATATCCACGGGCATTGTCATGGGCACACTGCCCACAGCGTTTGCCACCTTGTACAGATCCGTGGAATGAATCACCGAATAATCTTCAATATTAAGTCCCGTCATGGAGCTTACCTTTTCGCAAAGCCCCTCAATGCCGTAATAATTATAAACTCTGCCGAGAGTAGTCTGCCCTGCGGGGGTATCCACCTGCGTCATGGCGGGTATGGTCATAATGACATAGTCTCTCTTGTCAACATCCGCGTGGATAAGCACAATGCTTGTAGCCTCCACAAAGCGGTAATCCGCACCCAATATGCCGAAATCCTTCATATCCTTTATCTGCGAGGTTTTTGAAGGATAATAATTGTCAAAGGTGTCGGGACGGTAGTCGGAAACCACCCAAAGCCAGGTAAAGGACTCTCCGTCAAGCTTTTTCGTAAAGCGCTCGTCATTTTCAGAGGCGCCCGTAGTCTCCCCGGGACTCAGTATCTGATCAAGATCCTTGCCGCCGCCGGAAAAGATACCGCACACCGTGTCCGCCACAAAGCCGCAGGCAAAAAGCGCGGCAACGGCAAGTATAACGAGAGATACCGCCAAAGTAATTCCAAAGCTTTTCAGATTTCTCATAACTTACGCCTTTCTGAAATATATCAGCCATCAATCACTTCATACGCCGTCTCCGGCGAAAAAGTGAGCCTCGCTCACTGAGCCTTGGCAATATCGGTAATAACAATATCCACCGTAATATCACCGGAGCTTACGGTAAACCGGGAATTTGCCGCAGTATAAATACTGCCGCCCAGCATAAAGCCCTCGTCCGTCATTTTGCCCTCGCACAGCGCGGTGCCTCTGACATCCACTCTGCCGTCGGCTGCATACGAGGGAACATATTTACCGTCGGCGTCCTCACCGTACAGGCGGGCGGGTGTAAATACGGCGCCGTCTGTCAGCGTACCGAAGGCTTCTCCGTTCTCAAAGTAGAACTCCTTGCCCTCCGAAAAACAGTCGCTGTACTCGCCGCGAATTCCCGTGACCATATAGGACACCAGATAGCTGCCCCTATCCTGAGTGGCAAAAAGCCCTCCAGAACCCATGGCGGTGCGCACGATTATTCCCGCAACGCACAGCATAAGCAGAATGATAATGAGAGCATCGATCGCCGCAAAGTGCTTTGCGCCCTTAGCCGTTGTTTTCATTATCGGACTCCTTTTCCTTTTCGGCTTTCTTTTCTTCTTTTGCTTCTTTTTCTGTTTTTTCCTGCGCAGCCTCTTCGGCTTCCTTTTCAGCCCTCTCCTGCTTCTCTTCCTCAAGGCGAATCTCGCTGACATGCTCCGCAAGGCCTGAGAGGATTCGGGTGCTGGGTTTCTTCATACAAATATATATGAGTATGATAATGACGGCTGCCACACCCAGCATAATAAGGGTCTTCCACACCTTCATGCGGGATTCCTGGAACATGGCGTCGGTATAAACCACTGCCACAAGTCCCAAAAGCGCGCTTATGGCGTAAAGCAGGCGCACAGCCTCCTTGTGGGTAAAGCCCATATCCACCAGCCTGTGATGCAGGTGTCCCCTGTCGGGATGGAAGGGACTCTGACCGTGACAAATCCTCCTGATGATAGCAACAAGAGTGTCGAGAATGGGCAGAGCGAAAATGGAAAGGGGCACTAAGAACGAAAGCACCGTGTGCAGCTTGAACAGTCCCTGCACCGATATAACCGACAAGGTGTAGCCGAGAAACAGGGAGCCGGTATCGCCCATAAAAATGCGGGCGGGATTTTTATTGTAAGGCAAAAATCCGCAGCAGGCGCCGATAAGTATGGCTGTAAGCAGCGCCGAGGTATAATCTCCCGTTATAAGCATAACGGCAAAGACAGACACGGAGGTTATGGCGGAAACGCCGCAGGCAAGGCCGTCAAGTCCGTCAATAAGATTGATGGCGTTGGAAAGACCTACTATCCACAGTATAGTAATGGGAACGGAAAAATATCCGAACTTTATCATGAGACCGAACAGGGTGATATGGTCAATAAGCACGCCGAAGCACACCGCAATTCCCGCCACACAAAGCTGAACAAGCAGCTTTATCCATGCCGGCAGTCGGAAAATGTCGTCAATAATTCCCAGTATCACCAGAACCGCGCCGCCTATCCAAAGGGCGTAAAGCTCCGAGGAGGGGTCACAGAACACAAGAGTCGCCACCATAAAGCCAGCAAATATCGCAAGTCCTCCGATACGGGGGGTAGGCTTTTTGTGCATACGGCGCGAATCCGTAGGTATGTCAATAGCCCCTATGCGAAAGGCAAGCAGCCTGACGGGAGGGGTCATAGTGTACGATACAAGTGCTGCACATATTACAGCCACCGCGAAAAATATTACGGTAGTAAGATCAAGTTCCATTTAATAAAGCTCCTTTCCCTGTTGCTCCTTTGCGGCATACTGCCTACATGAGCGGGACTAATCCTTTATCACTTCAACGCTTATGCATTTTGCTTCAAAGCACAGAGACGGCAGGCGCACATCCACGCTTTTTCCGGTATTTATCAGCGTGCCGCCCACGGTGTACCCGGTACTGACCTGCTTTGCCTGCGCTTCAACGGTAACATACAGAGTGCTGTACCCGTCAATGTCCGACAGCACGGGTGCGCCGGAAGCATCGGTACCGGTGTACTGAGCGGGCACCGAAGAAACGGCGGAAACCTTGCCTATCTGCTCGCCGCCGTCAGCGCTGCGCACAGCGTCACCCTCCGCCGCCTTCTGGCAGAATTCGCTGCGTATTTCGCCGACCTCAAGCACATATTTTATGCGCACATAGTCGTTTCCGACTCCAAGCCCCGATACGATACCGTATACCAAAGCCGCTGTAAGCGCGACAACGGCAACTATCATCACCGCGTCGATTATGTTAAAGCTTCTTTTCTTTTTTTCCACTTTGATCCGTCCTTTTCAACCGCAAGTTACGGTCAGTAGCACTTTTTCAGTTTATTCGGTACGCCGCAGGCTACGCGCCCATATCGCAGAACGAGCGCTCCGCGCTGTCGGCGGCAGCCGCTGCGTTCTCCGCTTTTGACATTTCAAAATCGGCGTTTCTCACATATGCGGCGCAGGAGCCGCACAGCACCCAAAGCAGCATGAACGCGGCGTCGCTTTGCCATATATTGCAGAAAATCCCGCACAAAAGAAGGGCAAATGCCGCCGACGCAGGGGCTCCCACACCTATGCGCGTGTCGGCAGCGCTGCGTATTGCGCCGAAACGCCGAAGCTCTCCGTGAGACGCTCCCGTTGACACGGTTCTCCACATAAGCCACGCCACCTCGCGCAGTGTCACAAGCAGAAAAGCCGCAAACACAGCGCAGCCGGGAATACCCAGCATAGCCAGAAGCTGAAGATAGAAGTCTGCGCCCGCAGGCACGCCTCCTCCGCCCCACAGCCATCCCTCCGGCAGGGTCAGCCCGCCGTGAAAAATCCCGTTTGACGTTGAAAATGCCCCATATATGTTATCGTAAATATACCCGAAAATATTCTGCCACAGACCGTCCGCGTACATCAGCAGCACCGCCGCCCCCAGTATAAGGGAAAGGGCAAGATATACCCGTCTCCTGCCCAGCAGCAGAAGCATAACCAGTACCGCCACCGCAGCCGCCGCCAGATAAGCATAGGCTCCGCGAAGAACAAGGCAGGCACAGGACGCCGCGGCGCTGAGCCACAGCGTAGGACGGGGAATTACATTGTGGTGGCGCAGAGCAAGTCCCATAGCCACGGGAAGCACTGCGGCAAGAATAAGCTCCGCGGAGCCGTCCGAAAACACATTAAGAGAGCTTACCGCAGAAAGCAGATACCCTCTGTCCGCGCCGAGAGACGCCGGAATAAGGAGCGTAAGTGCCGCGCCCAACACATAAACCGCCGCAAAAAGTCCTGCGGAAACGACAGTAGCCGTAAGAAGTCTTATTACGCTGCGGCAGCTTCTGTAAAGCAGAACCGTCAGAAAATATGCGCTTATAAACAGCAGTCTCACAAGCACATCCCCGGTGCCCATGTCCCCCGAAGAAAACAATGTGCAAAAAGCGACCGACAGGGCAAATACGGCGCAAACGGCGTCGCTGCGGCGCAAAGCAAAGCTTCGCTTTCCCCTGACAAGCTTCAGAATATACGAAACAAGCGTTGCCCCGAGAATAATACAGTGTACCCGGGGATCGCACCACATAAGTAAAGCGGCGCACATCATAAGCCCCGCCTCGGGAACGGTCAGTATAATGCATACTGCCGCAAACAGCAGAATAAAGCCTAAAGTATCAAAGGGAGAAAAAGCAAAGGTAAGAGTGCCGCAAATAACGCCGGCTATAAAGCCGTGACTCATTCTGCCGCACAGCCCGTCGCCCCCAAGAGTCTCACGGCGTATGCCCAGATACTCGCAGACAATGCTGCCCGCACGGGAATCCGTAAGGGACGCGGCAATGCTCTTCTGAGACAAAAGCAGGGGAACAGATGCAACGGCAAGGAAAATTCCGAAATACACGGCTCCCCCGTCAGCTTCTCTCGATGTAAAGAAACGCAAAAGCAGAGAGACCGCCGCGCTGTACGCTCCGAAGGTCAGCAGAAACATGCCCGCCACCCGAAGTCTGAGCTGCATAAAATACAGCCGCAGACCGGACGCTGCCGCCGCCGTAAGGCTTTGGTCAAAGAGACGGGAGACAAATCTGCGAATATCACGCACAGGTCTTTTCAGCAGCTGAGCCATGCGGCCGCCGGATTTGTGTGAAGAACTGCTGTCCACGAAATCGTACTCCCCTCTCCAAAGTATCTGCGGGTTCTTTTCCAAACTTTTTCAAAAATGAATATTCTGCCCGCATTATATAATTTGTCCTTATTATACTACATAACTGCCGTAATTTCAAGGATTATTTACTATTTGCCACGCCGACACAAATGTGGGATACTTTCGCCTCCCTTGTGTAAAGGGAGGTGGCACGGCGTATGCCGTGACGGAGGGATTGTCGCGCTGTGATCTCCGACACAACCCCGGCTCCCCTTACACAGGGGAGCCTCCGCTGCGTCGGGATTTTTAAGCGGCAAAAGCCTCTTTTGAACACCTTGTTAACAGGTGTTTTTCGTTACACAAGGAAAGCCCTCCGAAGCCTTACGGCTCGAAGGGCTGATACACATAAGTATATGCTTATTTCGCATAATCCACGGAGCGGCTCTCGCGGATTATGTTTACCTTTATCTGTCCGGGATATTCCAGCTCGGACTCGATCTTCTTGACTATGTCTCTTGCAATGAGAGGCATTCTGTCGTCGGAAACCACCTCGGGCTTCACCATTATGCGGATCTCTCTGCCCGCCTGAATGGCAAAGGACTTTTCGACACCCTCAAAGCTTGAAGCGATCTCCTCAAGCTTGGTAAGCCTCTTGATGTAGTTTTCAAGATTTTCACGCCGTGCGCCGGGGCGTGCGGCGGAAATTGCGTCTGCCGCCTGAACTATCATGGCAACCAGAGTCTGCGGCTCAACATCGCCGTGATGCGCCTCGATTGCGTGGATGACCTCGCGGCTCTCCTTGTACTTACGCGCAGTTTCAACGCCGAGCTGAACATGGCTGCCCTCCTGCTCGGCAGTAAGAGCCTTGCCTATGTCATGCAGAAGTCCCGCACGCTTTGCAAGCACGCTGTCGGCACCCAGCTCGTCGGCAATAATGCCGGAAAGCAGAGATACCTCAATGGAGTGACGCAGTACGTTCTGACCGTAGCTGGTACGGTATTTCAGTCTGCCCAAAAGCTTTACAAGCTCGCCGTTAAGGCCGTGGATACCTGTCTCAAAGGTAGCCTGCTCGCCCGCCTTCTTAATGGAGACCTCCACCTCGTGGCGTGCCTTTTCCACCATTTCCTCAATGCGGGTAGGATGTATGCGCCCGTCGGAAATAAGCTTTTCAAGCGCAATTCTCGCTATTTCACGGCGAACGGGGTCGAAGCTTGAAACGGTAATAGCTTCGGGGGTGTCGTCGATAATAAGATCAACGCCCGTATGCTGCTCAATGGTGCGGATGTTGCGTCCCTCGCGTCCGATAATGCGTCCCTTCATCTCCTCGCTGGGAAGAGCTACGGTGGAAACGGTTATCTCGGCAA
Organism: Candidatus Avispirillum sp.; assembly: GCA_051867715.1. Taxonomy (GTDB): domain Bacteria; phylum Bacillota; class Clostridia; order Oscillospirales; family CAG-272; genus Avispirillum. Next base: position 3,947 of record JBJDYY010000099.1, on the reverse strand, counting down.
CATGATCTGCCGCGCAACGCTGAATGGCAAGAGCCACAATGTTGCGCGCCTTGTCGTCTGCTTCATCCTTGAATTCCTGCTCGAGCTCCACCATCTTTCTGGCCTGCTCGTGCTTGACCTCCTCAACCATATCCTCAATAAGCTTGTCCCTTGCCTGCTCGGCGGTCATGCCGGATATGCGCTGAAGCGCCATTCTCGCCTCGGTCTTCTGATTCTGAAGATCCTCGGCAAGCTGCTCGTTTTCCTGAACCCGCTTTGCAAGCGCTTCCTCTTTTTTCTCAAGGGAGTCGGTCTTGCGGTCCAGGTTTTCCTCCTTGGACTGCATTCTTCTCTCCTGACGGGAAAGCTCGCTGCGCCGTTCTTTGATTTCCTGTTCAAACTCATTCTTCGCGCGAAGCATCTCTTCTTTAGCTTCGATAAGAGCTTCTTTTTTTGCGGCGGCGGCATCAGACTTTGCCTGATTCATGCCGTCTGCAATAATTTTCTTAGCCTGAAGCTCGGCAGAGCCGATAGCTGCCTCGGCTACTTTTTTACGGTAGGTGATACCCACGGGAACACCGACGGCAAGCCCTGCAATAAGCGCGACGATTGCAGTTATAACATAATAGAGCATGTAAACCTCCTTCTCTCGAAATTTCGGTAAAAAAATATCAAGAATAATAAAAAATGTATGCTTTCATACAACGGAGGCTGCCCGCGACTTATACTATTCGGTTGAATCTATATAAATCCGGCAGTCGCCGGAATACGAACAATACACCTATTATTTTATAATAATAATACCTGCCTGTCAAGGGCTTTTGAAATCCCCCGAAAACTTTTTTTGAAAATTTCTTCCTATACCTTGAAATACGGCGCGGCTGATGTTATTATATGGGCAGTCTTATGCCGCCCTCCCGACGTGCGGCAGAAAGAAAGGAACGGTACTTTTAATATGTCAAAAATCAAAGTTGCGGTCATAGGCTGCGGCAACATCGGACGCAGCGGACATATTCCCGCATACATAAGCGCAGGGGACGAATGTGAGATAAAATATTTCTGCGATATTATACCGGAAAAAGCGGAAAAATGCGTGGCCGATTACGGCTGCGGCACCGCGGTCGCGGACTATCACGAAATCCTGCGCGACCCCGAGGTAGATGCGGTAAGCGTGTGCGTGCCGAACTATATGCACAAAACAATCACCGTAGATGCCCTCAGAGCCGGCAAGCACGTGCTTTGCGAAAAGCCCGCCGCCGCCTGCTACGCGGACGCCCTGGAAATGCAGAAAGTACAGCACGAAACCGGACTTACGCTGAACATCGGCGTTGTCACCCGCTTCCACAAGGGTGTGGAGGCCGTAAAAAAGCTGGTCAGCGACGGCGTTCTCGGCGATGTATACCATGTGTTTATTTCCTTCAGAAGCTTCCGCGACATTCCCGGCATCGGCGGAGCCTTTACCACCAAAGCGTATTCCGGCGGCGGAGTCCTTATTGACTGGGGCGTACACCGCGTGGATCAGGTAATGTATGTGGTAGGCGACCCCGAGCCCCTCAGCGTCAGCGCGGCAACCTTCGGCTATCTGGGAAAGGATATTCCCAACTATCACTACCGCAGTATGTGGAGCGAGGACACCAGAGACGAAAACGGCACATATGATGTGGACGAATCCTGCACCGCCGTAATCCGCACCACCGGTCCCGTAATAACCATGGTAGGCGCATGGGCGCAGAACATTGACGAAAACGAGCAGTATATAGACTTTATGGGTACTAAGGCGGGCGTGCGCCTGAACTACTGCGGCGGTTTCAAGCTGTATTCCTATAAGGACGGAGAGTTCGTCACCGAAGAGCCTCCGCTGCCCGAAGGCAATATGTTCGGCGATGAAATCAACGCCTTTCTGAACAGCATCAAAACCGGCGAAAAAGAGCGCTCACATATCGACTACGCCGTAAAGACTTCCATGATACTCGAGGGTGCCTACGATTCCTCAGAGCGCGGCAGAGAAGTGCTGTTCGACAGCTACCCCAAGCTGTAAGCTGCGGGAAACCTGATTTATACCTGATTTATACACATACAGCAAAAAGGACTGCATTGCGCAGTCCTTTTTGAATACAAAAAACTAAAATATCAACAAAGAATAATTCTCTTTTTATAACGAGCTGCGGCAAAAATTTTGTGCCGCGCCCGTACGTTAAAATCAGCCGCCCAGATATGCTTTTCTTATTTCCTCGCTTGCGGCAAGCTCCTTGCCCGTGCCGGACATGACAATCCTGCCGGACTCCAGAACATAAGCCCTGTCAGCCACCTGAAGCGCCATCTCCGCGTTCTGCTCCACCAGAAGTATGGTGGTGCCGCCGCGGTGAAGCTCGGAAATTATATCGAATATTTCCTCCACCAAAAGAGGGGAAAGTCCCATAGACGGCTCGTCAAGCATCATAAGCCGCGGACGGCTCATAAGAGCACGGCCCATGGCAAGCATCTGCTGCTCGCCGCCGGACAGCGTTCCCGCCACCTGCTTTTTACGCTCGTAAAGCCTGGGGAAACGCTTGAAAACGTTTTCCAGATCCTCTTTGGACGCCTTGCCGCCTTTGCAGAACGCACCCATCTCCAGATTTTCCATAACCGTCATCTGCAGGAAAATGCGCCTTCCTTCGGGAACATGGGCAATTCCCATAGACACCATTTTGTGTGCCGGCATCTTTACAAGATCGCAGGTAATGGGCATATCTTCTCCGCTGCGGTCAATAGCGGTAGTGTAATAAGTGATATTGCCGCTGCGGGGACGGATAAGTCCGGTTACGGTATGCAGGGTAGTAGTTTTGCCGGCGCCGTTCGCACCGATAAGCGCCACTATCTCGCCCTGATTGACCTCAAAGGACACATCCTTTATGGCGTGTATTTTGTCATAATATACGTTGATATCCTCAACCTTCAGCATTGTCTGCATAAATTCAAACCGCACCTTTCGTAGAGTTGCGGCGCGCCGATTTCCGGCACACCGGAGACTTTGCAGCCTCAGCCCACATCTCTCTTGCCGAGATAAGCCTCAATGACCGTGGGATTGGAGCGGATATCATCCGCAGTGCCCTTTGCGATGACCTGACCGAAATTCAGAACGCAGATGCCCTCGCATATACCCATGACAAGCTTCATATCGTGCTCGATAAGCAGTACGGCTATCTGGAAGGTATCGCGTATCTTTACTATAGTTTCCATAAGGTCGGCGGTCTCCGCAGGGTTCATACCCGCCGCAGGCTCATCCAGGAGCAGAAGGCAGGGATCGGTTGCCAGTGCACGGACGATCTCCAGTCTGCGCTGTGCGCCGTAGGGCAGATTGCCAGCTCTCCAGTTCGCCTTGTCCTCCATATTGAAAATGGACAAAAGCTCCATGGCTCTTTCATGGGCAGCCTTTTCCGTTTTCCAGTAGGAGGGGAGACGGAGAATGCCCTCGATTGTGCTGTATTTTTTGGAATTGTGCAGACCTATCTTTACGTTGTCCTCCACAGTCAGATTGGAAAACAGACGGATGTTCTGGAAGGTACGAGCAATACCCATTTTGTTTATCTGCACGGTAGTCTTGCCGGAGGTATCCATACCGTTCAGCATGATTATGCCTCGGGTAGGAGTGTACACCTTCGTCAGCAGGTTGAAGACCGTGGTTTTTCCCGCGCCGTTAGGTCCTATAAGTCCCGCTATCTCGGTCTTGCCCACGGTGAAGTTAAAATCGTCAACGGCGCGAAGTCCGCCGAAATCTATACCTAAATGACTGCACTCCAGCACGGGAGTGGAGCCCAGGTCTCTTTCGGGAATAATGGAATGGCTGGGGACGGGCACCATCCTGCCCTTTTCAAAGTTGAAATCAGACATTACTGCACCTCCTCTTCCCCGCCGCCGCCTTTATGCGTAATTTTCCGCCAAAGCCGGGTTACGGGATCGGTTATCTTTCCGATAAGACGCTTCATGGT
>JBJDYY010000098.1:0-3917 GCA_051867715.1 Candidatus Avispirillum sp. | reverse complement strand
TAGAAAGAGCGCAGAAGAAAGTAAACTTTCTTCTGCGCTCTTTCTCGCTTGCCGCCTATGCGGCACCCCTGCGCGGGGATTGCGTTATTGTCTTATCAGGGCAAAAGTTTTTGGGGATTGTCAAGGGACTTTTTTCAAAAAGTCTCTTGACCGGGGTCAGGGGCGGAGCCCCCGCGGCGCCCCGTATATCGGCGGACATAGGCAGAGCCACGCCAGATCTTTCTACCGTTTCTTTCCGGCCATGGCGGCTCCACAGATTATACCGCACACGCCGCCTATAATATGGGTAAGCTGAGAAATATTGTCCGTTTTGGCGAACAGAGCGTATATCTCCTGGCCAAGATACAGAACTGCAACAAGGATAAGGGACACCGGAATATTTCCGCCGCGAATTCCCGAAATCGAGGACAGAAAAATCAGCATAAAGACAATACCTGAGGCGCCCAGCAAAGAATAAGCGGGGAAAAACACAAAGTGGACTATGCCCGAAACGGCGGCGGTAATAAGTATGGAAATAAGCACATTTACGCTGCCGTAGCGGCTTTCCACCACAGGACCCAGCACCAAAAGAAGGCAGATATTACCCACAAAATGCGAGAAGTCGGCGTGTCCCAGCACATGAGTGAAAAATCTAAGATATGTAAGGGGATCCTTCATGGACGAGCGGTAAACGCTGAAAAGATGGGCGTTTGCCCAGCCGTCGGTGTAAATATTGGCAATAAGCGCCGCCAGGCACAGCAGAGCAAAGCTCAGAATTACCGGGGAATCGTATTGGATTTTCAGAACGGGACGTTTTGCGGTCATAGTATCAATTACCTTTCATTATGGGAGACGCGGGGGTTACTATGGGGATCTGCCCCGCGGAGGAAGTTATCTGACTTACGAGCAGGGAGGCGCGGGACATAAGCTGACCCAAAAGCTGGGGACAGCTTTTTTTGAATTCTCCGGCGATATCCGTATGCGCCCAGTCAACCTCGTCCTTTACCTTAGGATTAAAGACAAGCACGACTCCGAAGGTCACGGACAGAGTGAAGGGACCCTCCGGTTCAAAATGCAGAGCGCGGTTAAAGGTTATCTTTATCCCCGTGCTGCTTAGCTGAGACACCACCGTGTCGTTGCAGCCGAGAGTCCTGTGCCCGGATTCCGCCGAAACGGACTCGTAGCTTATATTGTCGAGAAAAATACCTCTGTCTCCCAGAAAATATTTATTGAAATCTTCCATAAATCCGCCTCCTACCAGTATTTGCGGTCAAGACTGCGGAGCTGAACGGCTTCCGCAATGTGACGGGGAGATATTTTGTCACAGGCGTCCAAATCGGCAATAGTACGCGCTACCCGAAGTATGCGGTCATAGCCGCGGGCTGACATGCCCATGGCGTCAAAGGCGTTTTTCAGTATCTGCTCTCCCGCCTCGTCCGTCTGACAGAAGCGCCGTATCTGACGGGCGGTGAGACGGGCGTTGCACAAAAGCTCAGGAGCTTCCGCCTCATATCTTTTGCGGGCGAACTCACGGGCTTTTATGACCCGTTCCCGTACGGTTTCCGAGGTCTCTGCCGTTTCTTTTGAGGAAAGCTCGGAAAAATCCAGAGCGGGCAGCTCTACCTGTATATCAATGCGGTCAAGCAGGGGACCGCTGATCTTTGAAAGATATTTCTTTATGTCATCCTTTTTGCAGGTACACTGACGGACGGCAGAGCCGTAGTAGCCGCACTTGCAGGGATTCATGGCGCACACAAGCATAAAAGAGGACGGAAATGTAAGACGCCCCGCCGCCCTTGTAACAGTCACCTTGCCGTCCTCAAGAGGCTGACGCAGGCTTTCCGTAACATTTTTCGGAAACTCCGGCAGCTCGTCAAGGAATAATACCCCGTTGTGGGCAAGGGATATTTCTCCCGGCTTCGGTATGGCGCCGCCCCCTACCATAGACGGAGCGGACAGAGTGTGATGCGGGCTTCTGAAAGGTCTGCGGCACACAAGAGACTGCCCGTCGGGCAGTATTCCCGAAGCAGAATGAATTTTTGTAGTCTCCAAAGCCTCTCCGAAGGTCATGGGAGGCAGAATAGTGGGCAACCGCTTTGCCAGCATGGATTTTCCGCTGCCCGGAGGGCCTATCATAAGTATATTGTGCCCGCCTGCCGCCGCTATTTCCATAGCGCGCTTTGCCCGCGCCTGCCCTTTCACATCGGAAAAGTCGAGACCGGGTATGGGAGAGCAGGACAGATCAATGCTGCATTCCTCAGTCGGCTTTATAAGCGTTGTGCCGTTAAGATGAGCGGCAAGCTGAGCGGCGTCGGTGACACCGTAAACGGTGACGCCGTCCACAACAGATGCTTCTCCCGCGTTGACAGCGGGCACGAAAATCCGGGTCTTTCCCGCAGCTTTTGCGGCAAGCACCATAGACAGCACCCCTCGCGCTGATCTGACAGCTCCCGAAAAGGACAGCTCGCCTATAAAACAGCAATCCTCCGTCTCAGCCGACGGCGTTATACTGCCCGAAGCGCGCAGAAGAGTGACCAGTATTGCAAGGTCAAAGGCGCTGCCTTCTTTTTTTATATCCGCAGGTGCAAGGTTTACGGTGGCTTTGACCTCGGGAAGACGCAGACCGCTGTTGACGATAGCCGCCTTTACCCTTTGCTTTGCCTCACGCACCGCCGCGTCGGGCAGACCGACTATTTCCAGATCGGGCATATCGCAAACGGTGTCGCATTCCACGGTAACGAGATATCCGTCGATACCGAACAAACCCGCCGAATAAGCAACAGTTAGCATTTTATCCAACGCTCCTTTATTTCTTAATGACATTTTATCACATTTTTTTCCTCCATACAATAGCCAAGGGACGATTTTTATGGTATACTTATATTCAGAGATGGCTGACAAGTGAAAAATGCCGCGCCGGAAAGGGGCTTTAAGATGAAGTCAAAAGAGGAATTCAGCGTCCGTATAGACGGCGAACTGTACAAAAAGCTTTTGTATGTCGCCGGACAGGAGACGGGCAACCTGAACAATCATATGCTCCGCATGATTCGTTCAAATGTCCAGTACTATGAAAAGGTACACGGAAAAATAAACACGCAGAATATAGCAATACCCGAGGAGGATACACATGAGTGACAGAATGAAGTACGAAAGCCCGTTTTCAACGCGCTACGCCGACAAGGAGATGCAATATCTGTTTTCTCCGGATATGAAGTTCAAAACATGGCGCCGTCTGTGGATAGCCCTTGCAAAGGCCGAGCAGAGAGAAGGGCTTGACATTACCGACAGCCAGATCGCGCAGATGGAGGCTCATGCCGAGGATATCGACTACGAGGCTGCCGACCGCTATGAAAAAGAGCTTCGCCACGATGTTATGGCGCATATACATGCCTGGGGCGATCAGATTCCCGAGGCGCGTCCCATAATCCACCTTGGTGCCACCTCCTGCTATGTAGGCGACAACACGGATATGATTATTATGAAATCCGCTTTGGAGCTCATACGCGGAAAGCTTCTGACGGTTATGAAAAACCTTCGGAATTTTGCAGACGAGTACAAGTCAATGCCCTGCCTTGCCTACACTCATCTTCAGCCTGCCCAGCTTACTACGGTGGGCAAGAGAGCGACTTTGTGGCTGTATGATCTGAGCCTTGATCTGGAGGATCTTGACTATGTGCTGTCCTCACTGAAGCTCCTGGGCTCCAAGGGCACAACGGGCACGCAGGCAAGCTTTATGGAGCTTTTTGACAACGACGCGGATAAGGTGCGCCGCGTGGAGGATTATATTGCGGAGCAGTTCGGCTTTTCCGGATGTGTTCCCGTGTCCGGTCAGACTTACTCCCGCAAGCATGACAGCCGCGTGATGTCCGTTCTTTCCGGCATCGCTCAGTCAGCCTACAAGTTTTCGGGAGATATGCGGCTGGCTCAGTCCTTTATTG
>JBJDYY010000097.1:0-18527 GCA_051867715.1 Candidatus Avispirillum sp. | reverse complement strand
ATCGCAAAATTCCCCAAAAAACGCGGGGCAAAAATGAGCAAAAAACGGGCAAAAAACGCTTAAAATCGCTCAAAATGTGTGTCTTATTTTGTCGACGGAATTTCCGAAAAGGGACGTTGCGGATTTTTGGGCAAAACGGGGAGAAAAATTATAAAAAGTGTGGCATACTGAGTCTTTTTTGGTTTTTCGGGGTCTCGGGGTGCTTTTCTCTAAAAAGCACCCCGAGCAGGGCGAGGGGCTCCGCCTCGACGGAGCCCCATATATCATTACGCCAAAGCGCCGAGCTGCACAACAGCGTCCGTGCATATAAGCGAGCAGTGCTCATTTATGTAATACCGCGCACCGCCGTGCAGCCGGCGCGCACCGAACTCGCACATATGTCCGTATTCATCGCAAAGCTCCAGAAAATACCGTCGGTTTTCAGCGTCCGTGTCAGCCCACGCACGGCTTTCCCCGCAGTAGCCCGCGCAGGCAAGGGAGCGGCATGCCGCCAGAAGCTCCTCCATTTCTCCGAACATATATATCTCTTTAGAAACCGTATGTATGTAATGATTTTGTATGTCTGTGCAGGACACGGACGGTACCCGTGTTACGAACATTTCACAGCCTCCTTCTTTTGACGGAAACACCTGCACCAGCAGTTTTTCGTCAGCGGGGACGCCGGCGGCGTCCTCTCCCGCGTCGCTTACGATGCGCCTCAGCGCCGAGCGCGTTTCCTTTCCGAAGCCCTCCAGAGTTTCCGGACTGATGCGGTATTTTGTCATATCCTCTTTCGTGAGAATAACTATCATATTGCCTGTGCCGATCTTTATTACATCCATTAAAGTACCTGTTTTCCGCCGGCAGACGGGAGACGACGCCCGAGAAAAGCTCGGAGCGTCCGCTTTCTGCCGCCTGCCGAATAATTTTAATTCCTTACTACCATTATAATCAAAAGAGGGGCGGTATGGTACCATCAATTTAAGGCAGTAATGGAAAAGACGGGCAGCGGAGAACGGGAAGACGCTGCCGCTTATGTACTTACTCCTTGACGAAATGCGGCAGGGGTGATACAATTAAATTACCGAAGAGTATACGGAGGTACAAATGAAAAAGCTTAACAGAGTGTTTCTTATAGTAGCGGACAGTATGGGCGTGGGAGCGGCTCCCGACGCGGCCGATTTTGCAAACGGCGACGGCACCGACGAGGGCGCGGATACCTACGGCGCCCTTTGCCGAAGCGACGGCTTTTCCGCACCGTTTCTGACACGGTTGGGAATAGGCAATATCAGCGGCGCGGACGCTTCATATCCCAAATGCCGGAACCCCATAGGCGCTTTCGGCAAAATGCAGGAGGCGTCGGCGGGAAAGGATACCGTCACAGGTCATTGGGAGATAGCAGGAGTCAGCTCCGAGAGCGCAATGCCCACTTTTCCCGACGGCTTTCCCGAAGCCTTTCTTGAAGAGCTCAGCCGCAAATGGGGAAGAGGCTGGCTGTGCAATAAGCCGTATTCCGGTACCGAGGTCATAAAGGACTACGGCGAGGAGCATATAAAGACAGGCAAACTTATCGTATATACCTCCGCCGACAGCGTTTTTCAGATAGCCGCTCACGAGGATGTTGTAAGCGTTGAAGAGCTTTACCGCTACTGCGAGATTGCCAGAGAAGCGCTTTGCGGACCTCTTGCAGTGGGCAGGGTGATAGCCCGCCCCTTTACGGGAGAGTACCCATTTACCCGCACACCTAACCGCCGCGACTACGCCCTCAGCGCTCACGGTGACACCGTGTGCGACGAGATTTGCGCCGCGGGTCTTGATGTTATCGGCGTGGGCAAAATAGGGGATATTTTCGCCCACCGGGGAATAAGCGAGGAGATACACACCGTCAGCAATACGGACGGCATGAATAAGACCGCACAGCTTCAAAGACGCGACTTCAAGGGACTTTGCTTTGTAAACTTAGTGGATTTTGATATGAAATACGGCCATCGGCGCGACACAGAAGGCTACGCTGCGGCAGTTGCGGAGTTTGACGCTTTCCTGGAGGACTTCTGCGCAAAGCTTGGAGAGGACGACTGCGTAATAGTTACGGCGGATCACGGCTGCGACCCGTCCCACATCGGCACCGACCACACAAGAGAGTATGTCCCTGTGCTTGTATACGGCAGGAGAATACGCAATACAGACCTGGGAGTGCGCCTGAGCTTTGCCGATTTGGGAGCAACCTGCGAGGAGCTTCTGGGAGTTAAGGGTCATACCGAGGGCGAGAGCTTTGCAAGCCTTATACTGAAAGACTGAAGAATACCGAAAGATCAGGAAAATATAAATATGAAAGTGCTTGACAGATTTTTGAATTATGTTTCGTTTTCCACCGCTTCCGACGAGAGCAGCGACACCGTGCCCTCCACCGAAAGGCAGCGCGCTCTTGCGGCGCGCATCGCCCATGAGCTTGAAGTTATGGGACTTTCCGATGTGGCAGTGGATAACTTCGGCTATGTTTACGCCTATCTTCCCGCCACGGCAGGGAGAGAGGGAGACGAGGCCATAGGCTTTGTGGCGCATATGGACACCTCCCCCGCGGTCAGCGGAGAAAATGTAAAGGCAAGGATTGTAAAATACGACGGCGGGGATATAGATTTGGGCGCCGCAGTTCTTCGGGAAGCGGAGTTCCCCTTTATTTCCCGCTACAAGGGTCAGGAGCTGGTGGTGACAGACGGAACCACATTGCTGGGCGCCGACGATAAGGCGGGCGTTGCGGAAATCGTCAGCGCCTGTGAGTATCTGGCGTTCCATCCCGATGTTTCCCACCGAGCGGTGGCGGTTTGCATAACACCCGACGAGGAGATAGGGCGGGGAGCAGATCACTTTGATTACAGCCGTTTCAAAGCGAAAAAGGCGTATACCGTGGACGGCGGCGAGCTGGGGGAGATCGAGTACGAGAATTTCAACGCGGCGGCGGCAAAAATTACGGTGCACGGCGTCAATATCCATCCCGGCAGCGCAAAAAACAAGATGAAAAACGCCGTTCTTATGGCGGCGGAGTTTATAAACCGTATGCCGGCGGCGGAGACCCCCGCGCATACAGAGGGTTACGAAGGCTTTTACCATGTTACCGACATGAGCGGCGACGAGTCGCAGGCCGTTATAAATATGATAGTGCGGGATCACGACAGAGAGCGCTTTGAGAGGCGCAAGGAGTTTGTGGAAAAGCTGTGCGCCTATATGAACAGCGTGTACGGAGAGGGCACATTTATAGCGGATATTACGGACACCTACTACAACATGAAAGAAAAAATACTGCCCCATATGGAGCTTATCGAAAAGGCGAAGGCCGCCATGCACAGCGCGGGAGCACAGCCCGTAATCGTACCCATAAGAGGCGGCACGGACGGCGCAAGGCTTTCATGGGAAGGACTGCCGTGTCCCAATCTTTCCACGGGCGGGGCAAATTTCCACAGCATTTACGAGTTTATTCCCGTGGAATCTCTTGAAAAAATGCGGGATGTGCTTGTGTATCTCGCCCGCTGACGGCGTACAGTCAATAATGCAGGCAGCGCACGGTGCGCCGCAGTCAGAAGATAAAAAGGCGGAAGCTTTCAGCTTCCGCCTTTTTCACATTATTTGTATCAAACCGCGCCCTTACCCTTATATAAACAGCTTGAACAGAGCCGCTGCCCATGAAAGGTATGCGGGAACGTTTTCGTCAAGAAGCGTCTTTACAAGGGAAACATCCGCCCCACTCAGCTCCCCGACCCGGCTGAAAAGACTGCCCGCGGCCTTTGTGTCGCCTATGGCTATCATGGCCTTTGCATTGTCTCCCAGCGCCGCGTATTTGCCGATTGACAGCGCTCCTACGGAGAAGTCTCCCACGGACAGCGCTCCCACGGACACGATACCGAGGCTGACTGCCCCCGCGGATAAAATTCCCGCAGAAAAACAGCCTGCCGACAAAACGCCTGCGGCAAACATTCCGAGCGTCAACAGTCCCAGAGACAGCATACCCACCGAAAGCAGTCCGAAGGACAGAAGCCCCACGGATATGACTCCGCGGGAGAAAAGTCCCACGGAGATTATTCCCCGGGCGTTCATACCTACGGCGATAACACCTCTTGCGTTTCTGCCGAAGTGCCACAGGGGCATACCGTGAAAGGTTTTACGGCTTTTCCTCTCCCGAAATGCTTTTCTGATAAGCGACGCCGCGTTGCTTTCCGCACAGTCCGCCGCGCTGTTTTTCGCGCCGCTTTCCGCCCCGCCGTCACCTGTATCTGCCTCCTCCGGCTTGTCCCGCAGCAGGTAGTCAAGGGAGCAGCCGTACAGCTCGCTTAGGCGTATAAGCGTTTCCGTTTCGGGAAAGGCTATGTCGCTTTCCCATTTGCTGACTGCCTGCCTTGATACGCAAAGCAAATCCGCAAGCTGCTCCTGTGTGTAGTTTCTTTCTTTTCTGAGCTTTGATAATTTGTCGCCCGTTGTCATTTTTTGTCCTCCGTTTTTCATCGTTTACACAGATAATAGCGGTTTTTGTCTCAAATGACCACCGTTTTGCCGTATCAAAATGTAAACTTCGGGTTGCATTTTGTCGATTTGCCCCTTTTTGCCTTGTTTTGTAAGGCTTCGGAAGAAAAACGGGCGTTACTGTGCCTGCCTAAGCAGCGACAGAGCTCTTTCAAAGTTTTCGGGCAGGGGACAGGTGACGGTAACGGGCTGACCTGTCCTCGGATGGATAAAGGTAAGCTCCCCCGCGTGCAGACATTGCCCGGACAAAAGCCCCGGATGGCGTTTTTCAAACTGCGTGGGATTTGAATACACGGGATCGCCCAGAATGGGATGACCTATATGCGCCATGTGAACACGTATCTGATGGGTGCGCCCGGTTTCAAGGCGCATTTTTGCAAATGTAAAGCCGTACAGCTCCTCAAGGGTCTCGTAGTGTGTAACGGCGCGCCTACCGCCCTCCGTCACCACCGCCATTTTCTTTCTGTCCGTTTTGTGGCGGGCAATAGGGGCGTCAACGGTACCGCTTTCCGGCAGTCTGCCGAGAACGACGGCATAGTACACTCTTGATAGGGAGTGATCCGCAAGCTGAGCCGCAAGGGAAAGATGCGCGGCGTTGTTTTTTGCCACGGCTATAAGACCGCTGGTGTCCTTGTCAATTCGGTGGACGATGCCGGGGCGCATTACGCCGTTTATGTCAGAAAGACAGTCGCGGCAATGCCACAGCAAAGCGGACACCAATGTCCCCTCCGTATGTCCCGGGGCGGGATGCACCACCATGCCCTGAGGCTTGTTTATAACAATAACATCTTCATCCTCGTAGACAACGTCAAGAGGAATATCCTCCGCCTTTGCTTCGCAGGGTTGCGGCTCCGGCAGCCTTACAAAAAAAACATCCCCCTGCGCCACACGGTAGTTTTTTCTCAGGGTCACGGGTGCGGCGGCGCCTTTTGACAAAACAAGCACCGCGCCCTTTTCCGTAAGCTGAGCCGCAGCACTGCGGCTGATTCCGGCGGCGCCGGAAACGAAAACATCGGCACGGCTGCCGATGTCTTTGTCAGAAGCCTTCAGGCAAAGCTCGCCCTCGGCCTCCGTATCAATTTCATAAAATAAATTTTCACTCATCCCTGTCGTTATCCTTACGGTCGCTTTCCTCTCCGCTCTTTTCGGGTTCGGAGGCTTCGGAAGTTTCGGAGGCGGACAGCTTTTTCTGCTTTGCCTCTTTTGGCAACTCCACAAAAAGAACGTAGCATATGAGCACGGCGCAGCCTACGGTCACAAAGGCGTCCGCTACATTGAAAACATAAAACTTCACAAACTCAAAGTCTATAAAATCCACCACGGAGCCGCGGAAAACACGGTCTATCATGTTTCCCACGCCGCCGCCCGCAATAAAGGCAAGGCAGGTCTTTACCCACATGCTTTTGGGCTTTTCCTTTGCGATATAAAAGAATATGGCGGCAATGGCGATTACCGATATGACCATAAACACCCAGCGGTGATTTTGCAGAATTCCGAAAGCGGCGCCTTCGTTGTTGATGTAGGTAAGATGAAACAGCCCGTCAATGCAGGGCACGATCTCACCCTCGGCAATGAATCTGACTACCAGCAGCTTCGACACCTGGTCCAGTAAAACTACGGCAAGAGAGATCAGTATACAGTAAAGCATCTGCTATCCTTTCCGCGGCATTCAGTTGCCGTCGTCTCCGTTTGCAAAATCGCTGAGGAACTTGAAATAGTCCTCGTCGGCGCGGGTGTCCTCATTTTTTGCGGGGGTGTTGAACACCTCTCTGACGGCGGCGTCAAGCTCCTCTGCCGCAGTTGAACGGGAGCCGGTATCTTCGGTTTCCGCGTCACTTTCTCCGTCCGCTTTGTCAGCCGCATCTTCTTCGTCCGCTTCGCCGTCATCATCGGCGTCACTGTAAGCGCCGTCCTCCTCGGCTCCGAGCCCGTTGCTTGCAAACTCGGCATCTTCTGCATCGCCGCCGGCAAATACGCCGTCATCGCTCTCCTCTTCGGCTTCCTCAGCTTCCTCTGCCTCGGTGTAGGGAATACCGCCGTAGCTTGTTTCTTCAGCCTCCTGCTCAGCCGCTGCTGCAGCAGCAGCTTCGCTCTGCGCTCTGCTTATTTCGTCAATGTCGTCAAATATATCGTCAAAGCCGTCACCGGTTTCAAATTCGGGCTCCTGTTCGCTTTCCGCCTCGTCGGCGTTCACGCCTGTATCAAAAACGAACATACCGTCCTCGCCGCTGTCATCAGCGGTTTGCGCAGCTTTTTCTCCGTCGGCGGGTGCGGTGAAACTTTCTTCTTCCTCACGAGCGGGAGCGACAGTTTCGTTCAGAACAAAGCTTTCACTTTTCTCCGCCTCTGTTTTAGCTTCCTCAAAAATGCTTTCCTCGGGGTAGTCCTCAAAAACGGGGGCGTCGGCTCGGGGCTCTCCGGGCGCTTCAAAATCCTCAACCGCGTCGGAAACGGGTGTGTAATCCGGCTCGTAGGTAAACTCCTCCGCGCTTTTTGCAAGGGACTCTATAAGCTCTATATGAGAGCTGTAAAGATTGAAAAGCTCGTCCTTAAAAGCGGCGACGCTTGCTTTCATAACATCAACGGTATTCATCTTTTCCGCCACACGCATATCAAGGTCGGATATTATCTCGCCGCAGCTTTCTCTTGTTTTGTCAAGCAGCGTGTCACAGCGGTCTTTCGTTTCCGAAAGCATGACTGCGGCGGCTCTTTTTGAATCGGCGATATTCTGCCTCAGATCGTTTTCGGAAGCGGAAAAACGCTTTATAAGTCTGCGCGCCGTTTCCAGCTTCTGATCAAGCTCCGCGTTGCGGGTACGGTAATATGACAGCTTTGATTCAAGCTCGTCTATATATTCGTCCACCTCTTCGGGGTCGTAGCCCTTGCGAATGATTGAAAATCTCTTTGCGTCACCGTCTGCCATTTTTTTGTCCTTTCGTTGACTGCTGATTTATATATACTTTCTTGCTTCAAGCCGTATTCTGCCGCGGCGGGTCTCGTCCTCGCAGCGGTCGATTATGAATTTGCCGTATCCCCGCACGGAAAGCACATCTCCCGCGCATACCCTTCTGTCCGCGTCCTGCACGGGCAGATAGTTAAGCTCTGCCGCCCCTCCGGTAACTATTTCTGCCGCCGCCTCGCGGGAAACACCGCAAAGGGCGCGCACCACTCCGTCAAGGCGGGGAGACGCCACGGAGGAAACCAGCTTTTCAAAGCTGCGGCGGGGGCATATCCGTACGCCCTCGGGGGCAAATTCCGCCTTTACCCTGTCCCGTCCCGCGCTTTTCATTTCTTTAACAATAAACGCCGCCGCTTCAGGCTTTGCAAAAACATAGGCCGAGCTGTCGCTCTCCACCGCAATATCGCCCAAAACCTCGCGTTTTATGCCCAGCGCCGTAAGGGAACCGAGCCAGTCCCGATGACCGAGAGACGCATATCCGCTTCCCGAAAGACACACGGGTACGGTAAACTCATGCAGATATTCTTCGCATCCGCAAGAAGCCAGCAGGGAGACAAAATGCTCCTCCCGCGCCTGCGAGAAAGCGCCGACGGGAGCCGCACACCCGTCCGTTATCCACGGGGGAAGAAATACGGCGACACGGCGCTCCGCCCCCTTGAAGCCGCCCCACAGAAAAAGACTGTCGGCGGCGCCGCGGGTCTGAGCGTCATAAATCAGGCGCTGCTGACGGGGCGTCAGAAAAGAGGTAGCCGCCGCCTCGCCCCTTTCGCTTCTCTGAGAAAGCTCCGCCGCTCTTGCAAGCAGCAGCCGCTCTTCGTCGCCGGAGACTGCGGAGCCGTATTTGTTTTTACTGTTGTCAAAGCTCATAAAAAAGCGGAAATATACATACGCCGCCCTGCCAGAGCGGGGCGGCATATACGGTGGTTACAGTCTTAAAAATCAATACTCACCGAAGTCGTCGGAAACGGTTTCCTGACGCTGTTCGGGCTGAGCGGGCGCCTTGCGGGAGGTAAGCTTCGCGTCACCCACATCAACATTGCTGGGGGTGATAACATAAGCGTTGGAAGCTATCTTCTTCAGAGAGCCGTCAATGGAATAAGCTACGCCGGACAAAAAGTCGATAAGGCGGCGTGCTGTTTCCTTATTGGTGTTTTCCAGGTTAAGTACAACGGTTCTTCTGGAGAGAAGATGATCCGCGATCTGAGCCACGCTGTCAAAAGACTCGGGCTTTACAACCTTCATTTCAAGGGCGCTGCCTGCGGAGGTGGAGATGCTGATGCCGCTTCCGCCGCCGAGACCGGACATGCCGGTACCCATACCGGTGCTTGCGCCTACGGTGCCGTCGGCGTCCATGCCGTCGTCATAAGAGCCGAAGCTGTCGTTGTAGTATTCGTCGTCGTTATATGCTTCGCCGTAAACTTCCTCGTCGTCAGTTCCGTTCATTCTTTTCTTGATATTATCAACGATTCCCATTAGAGTTATACCTCCAAAAAATTTTTCGTTCTTCCCGGGTTCAACTGTGCTGTGGGTATATTCTGCTGCCGAAAACAGAGGAGCCGACGCGCACCATGGTGGCACCGCATTCAATGGCAGCCTCAAAGCTGTCGCTCATACCCATAGATAATACAGACTCTATTATATTATGCGATTTATTTTGCAAAATGTCAAGATATATTGAATATGTTTTATCAAAATATTTTTTATATTCGTCATTTCTTTCGCAAATCGGCGCCATAGTCATAAGTCCGCGCACCCTGATACCGGGCAGGGTTTCCATATATGACACCAGCTCGTCGCATTTTTCGGGCATAACTCCACCCTTGTTTTCCTCTTTGCCGATGTTGATTTCGCACAGCACATCGGTGACGACTCCCGCTTCAAGACTGCGCTTTGAAATCTCCGCCGCCAGCCGCTCCGAGTCCACCGACTGTATCATGTCCGCTTTGCCCACAATACTTTTTACCTTGTTTGTCTGGAGATGACCGATAATGTGCAGCGGCACGGTGCCCCTGAGAGCGTCGTATTTCTGAAGAAATTCCTGCACCTTGTTTTCACCGACATATCCAAGTCCCAGCTCGTTTATTGCAAACAGGATTTCCTCGGCAGGTACGGTTTTTGTGGCGCACAGCAGGGTAACATCGCCCATTTTCGGGTCGCGTTTTGCCTTTGCCGCCTCAATTTTTTCGCATACCCGCTTGTAGTTTTCCCGTATCTGTTCTTCTCTTGCCCTGTCCATATGCTATCCTCCTATGACTCTTCCGTCGTAAAGACCTTTGCCCTTTGTGATTATACTGTCGTGAAGGCTGAGCCGGCGCACATCTCCGCCCTCCTGCTCTTCTTCGCTTTCCGAGCTGCTTTCGTAGCCGGATTCTTCTTTGACTATACAAATTCCGTCACTGCGGTACAGAATATCAACGGTGCAGAAGCGCACGGTGGAGCCGTCCAGAATATATACTCCCGTAACGCCGTCCGCCACACGCACCGCGGACTGAGGTACGCGAAGCCCCGTATATTCCTCCGTTACCAGCTCAACGCTCTGCACTCTTGCAAAATCGAAGCCCTCGGGCATAAGCCGAGAGGTCAGTATCAGCAGGGCTCCGTTTGCGTCGGTGAGAACGCTGTATATGTCCATATCAAAGGACATAGAACTGCTTTTGAAGTTTACGGTGCAGCTGTCGCCTTCCTTGTAGCGGGCGGCGCTGCCCCGATCCGTTTTCAGTACCAGATACCAGGTAGACTCCGTTACGGTCTTTCCCACGCAGTTTGCCCCGTTTGACACGGGGGACGCGGAAAGAAGCTGTGACAGGGAGGCATATGTGGCTCCCGCAAGCTTTGATGCGTCAAAAACCTGCTCGTAGCCGTCCGCGGAGGGATAAAAGTAGCCGCTGACGGGGGAAGTCACGGTTTGCAGACAGCTTCCGAGCCTTGAAGTCAGCTCCGAAATCTGACTTCTCAGCGCCGCGATCTCGCTGTCAAAGCTCCCCTGTGAGCCCGTAAGCACGGCGCGCTTGTTCACCGAGGTCATAAAAGAGGAGCGCAAAGCCAGAGCCCCTGCGGCGTCGCCGTTGTCTGCGGAGTCTCTCATTTCGGAAAGCAAGGTGTAAATATCGTTGTCGATCGAAGCGGAGTCCTTGAGAGTTGCGGTGCTTCCTCCTGCGGCGCAGGAAGCCAAAAGCTCCGCCTGCTCCTCAAGCTCCGAGATCTTTGCTTCAATGTCGGGGGCGGAAACGGAGTAAATTTTCGCAACCTCGCCGCCTGCGGGTACGCTTTCACCGTCCTTTACGGAGGCCACGGCGCTTTTCCCGGAAACGGTGCTGTATACGGGTGTCTCGCTGCGGAAAATATACCCCTGCGCGTCAAGGGTCGCCTGCGCGGTGGTCTGCGTGGCGGGGACGGTCTCTACCTCTCTTGTAAAGGAGCGCCATATATGATAACCCAGATAGAACACCAGCCCGAGAGACAAAAGGGCACCGAGAATATAAAGTCCCACCCTTTTCAGATATTCCGTATCCAAGCTGACACCTCCTTTTTCCGTCTGTCCGTTTTTTGTTTGTTCGCCTGTTTTCTTAATTTGCGCGGGAAGTATTTCCGCTGCCGTTACGGGAAGGCGCCCCGTGTCCCTGCATTACTGCTCTTTGCCGTCCAAGTGTATAACATTTACGCCGTCAAGCTTTTCGGCTATATTGCCCTCAAGGGTGCGGCAGGTAAATACAAGAGACTGGGAGCCTCTGTCGGAGGCCGCCGACAGCAGGGAAAGAATGCGCGAAAGCCGTGCCTCGTCCACTCTCGCAAAGCTTTCGTCGTACACGGCGGGAGGCGCGTCGCTTTGAAACAGTACGCTGAGCAGGGCACAGCGCAGGCTTATGTACGCAATGTCCGAGGTGCCCGCCGAAAGATAAGCGGCGTCTCTTGTTTTGCCCTCTGTCTCAAAGGTCATATCAAAATTCCGTTCCACACCGAGAGAGGCGTATCTGCCGTCGGTGAAATTGCCCATTATGGCGCCCGCTTCGCTGACAATGCGGGGCATAAGACTGCGTCTGAGATTTTCGCCCGCTTCCTTCAAAGCGTCCAGAGCGCAGATAATGGCATCGTATTTTTCGCTGAGAGCAGCTTTTTCGCACCTTACGCTGTCAAGCTCCGCCGCCACGGCGTACGGGTCGGGAGAGCCTCCCCTGAGCTGACCGAGACGGGCATTCTTTTCTATAAGCTGCTGATTGAGGGACACCAGAGAGGAGCGGATAAACCTCGCCCTCTGTGCTGTTTCCCTTGCCTCGGCGGGACCCATGGAGCGCGCCTCCTGCCCTGCCTCTGTGGCAAGTATCGCGGCGGCTTCCGCTTCAAGAGAGGCTCCGCCGTCGTCCCCCAGTGCTTCGGAGACTGCGGCAAGTCTGCCCTCCCACTCTCTGCGGCTTTGCCACAAAGACTGCTGCTCACGCTGCAATGCTTCGACAGCGGAAACGGCATTTTGGGCAAATATAT
Organism: Candidatus Avispirillum sp.; assembly: GCA_051867715.1. GTDB lineage: Bacteria > Bacillota > Clostridia > Oscillospirales > CAG-272 > Avispirillum. The sequence continues at coordinate 6,598 of JBJDYY010000097.1, read as the reverse complement.
CCGTGTCGGGATTTTCCTCGCAGTAAAGGGCGCACAAACCGCGCAGCTCATAGACAAGAGCGTCTTTGCGCTCTTTTGCGCGGCGCAGATTTTCCGCCGCCAGAGAATACTCCGAGGAGGGGTCGTCTCTCAGACGGGAGAGGGCAATATGCCTTTCCACCTCTGTTGAAAGCTCGTCTGCGCCGTCGGCGTCCCATTCTCTCAGTATGGCTTTGAATTTCTTTGCTTTTGCGGCGCCCGCGGCAAAGAATATGATTGCAAGTATCAGAAGCAGCGCTCCCGCTCCCACAGCCACCCATTTGTAGTAGCCTGAAAGAAAGCTCTCCAAAAGGTCGGGCAGTAGAAATGCAAGGGCTGCGATTCCGGCTCCCAAAAGGATAAACAGCACGCCGAAAAACCTCAGCGCCGCCGCTCCTCCCGATGCCTTTTTTGCAAGCTTTACATCAGAGCGAAGCCTTGCGGCTTCCTCCTCCGAAACCTCTTTGGGCAGCTGACGGTCAAGCTCCGCCTCTCTGCGGCTTGCTTCCCGAAGCTCGGAGTCGGCGGCGGCAATATCGGCGCAGAGCCGATGAATTCTCGTCGCGGCTTCACCGAGGGAGCCGTATTTTTCAAATTCCGCCAGAGAAGCGTCAATGCGGGCAATCTCAGCGCGGCATCTGCGGGCGTTGTCAAGCTTGTCCGCACGGGACAGCTTTTCATATGCCTCGGATATTTCCGCACAGCGCTGCGCCTCCCGCTCCTTTTCCTTAACGCTTGCATCCAGCTTTTCCAAGCTGCTTTCGAGATTTATAATCTCGGCGCTCTTCTCCGCCGCCTCCGCAAGCTTTGCCGAGAGCCTTGCTTCCTCCCGCTCAAGCTCGTACAGCCGACCGCCCTGCCTGCCGCTTTTGTAGCGCAGGGTCTTGCGCTGTTTTTCCAGCGCGTCGGAGGCTTTTTTGGTGCTTATGCTTTCGTCGCCGGACATGAGTATGTTTTCAATAGCCTCCGCAAGACCGCTGCCGTCTATTTTCCCGCCGGACTGACGGACGAATACGGTGTTCACGAATACCTGCTCCGGAATTCCCAGCAGCGCTTCTCCGGGAACTTCGTCCTTGAACACCCGTTCTTTCGTGACGGCGTCGGTAACAGTCACCCGCTCCCGTACGCTTTCGGATACAGCCTGCGCGTCGGAGAAAACAAAGAGCTCCCGCTCGATTCTGTATTCGCCGCCCTCCGTCACCACGGTCATATTTCCGGAGGCACACCCCGTGCTCCAGGGCACATATTTGCGCCGCTCCGACATTTCTCCGTCGGATGTTCTTCCGGAAAGCCCGTAAAGCATAAATTTTATGAACATTGCCACCGTGCTTTTTCCGGATTCGTTTTCGCCTTCGATTATGTTAAGTCCGTCGCAAAGCTCCAGCTTTTTGTCTTTGAGCGGACCGAAGGAGTCTATGTGAATTTTTTTAATATACATATCAAGCCTCCTTACAGCTCTCCAGCAAGAGCGGAGAGCGCGTAGCGAAGCGCCCGCGCCGCAGTATCTCTCTGGGCGGGGTCTGCGCTTTCAAGCTTCGGCAAAAGGGTGCGGTATACTTCTCCCCGAATTCCCTTGTCCGCCGCAAGCCAGCCGGCGTTCCAGGTGGGAGAGGTCTCGTCGCGCACCTGAGCGTATTTGACTCCCTTAATATGCTCCGCCGCGTCTGCGGGGTCAATGCGCAGAGAGGGGTCAACGCTTCCCGTAAGGCGTACCCTTACAAGGTCGTCGGCACCGAAGCCGTTTTGCATAGCGGCGCGCGCCGCCGCCTCGTATACATCCTGCGCCTCGGAAAGTCCCGAGCAGTCCGCATTGCATATGCGAAAAGCGTATCTTGCAAAGGAAAGCGCCTCTGTACTTACCCGCAGACCCGATTCGTCCTTTTCGATGTTTATAAGGGTCGCGCTTTTGTCGCCGCTCTCTCCGAAGTCCCGCCCCATAGGGCAACCGCAGTAGGAGCCGATGCCGCGCAGAACCTCGTTTGCAGCCTCGGGATTGTGAATGTGACCGAGAGCGCACCAGTCCGCACCGAAATCCCGGAGCGCCGCAGGGGGCAGGGGACAGCTCCGGCTGATGGGAGAGGTGGTGTCGCCGTGCGCCAGCAGAATATTTATCCTGTCGGGGTTTTCCGGTTTCAGACCGTCCAGAGGACACCTGTCGTAAAACTTGGAAGTAAAGGCGTAGCCGTAAACATCAACGCCTAGATCGGCAAAAGGAAAGTAATTCAGCGCCTCGTCGGTGAAAACGCAGACATTTTCAGGCAGAAGCTCCCTGTTCCATATAGAAGCACCGTCAGCACAGTCATGGTTCCCGGGAGAAATGACCACAGGGCAGGAGAGGGCAGAAAAATCGTGGCGAAGCAGAGCCACGGTCTCGCGGGTCACGAACTCGTTGTCAAAAAGATCACCCGCAATAAGCACCATGTCCACTCCGCTGTCGGCGGCGTATTTCATCATCGCCGAAAAGGTACGCCTCAGCTCACGGCGCATTTCCGGCGAGAGAACCGGAGAAAGTCCGGAAAAGGGCGTGTCAAGATGCACGTCACCCGTGTGCAGAATTTTCATAATTATGACCATGCCTTTCGTAGATTTGCGGCGGTTTTCAAAGCTTTAAGGATTTGCATCCTGCTGCCGCCCTTTTTGGCGGCAAGACACAAATGAGGCTTGAAACAGCTTACGCGATACCCGCTCACTTTACTTTCAAACTTGAACCTTTCTTTCCGTCATACTTCATACGCGCGGCCGAAAAAGCCGATACCTGTACTTATTTACAGTATAGCACAAAACGCACGCCAATTCAACACCGCAAACCGACTTTTGCACCGTAAAAAACAAAGGCTTATATATAACGCCGATAATCACCCCTACCTTCTATGAGTAACTAAAAATCTGCTATAGACACGCTCCTGAGCGTTGCTTTATTTCTGTCACGAAACTTGAAATTTAGGCTGACGGTACAAGCTCCCTACACTTCGTCGAATGTGTTATGTCCTTTCAACGCAACGCTTTGCAGTTCTTCAGTGTCGAGAGGAGAGAAGAGATTCTAAAGAGAGGAGAGGAGACCCATCTCCTTTCCTCTCTTTAGCCGGGCAGGGAGGCTCGGAGGGGCTGCTGACGGGACAGCAGTCCCTTCGAAAATTCCTCTCTCCATTTCTGTCAACTAATTATCAAGCCTGAAATCCCCTAAAAACAAACCCGCAAATCGGATAAAAAACTGTTGCAAACGGCGCCGCGGTGTGATATACTGTATAAGCGCCCGGAGACTGTCCGGAAAAGCAAATATACGGAGATGTACCCAAGTGGTTGAAGGGTCCGGATTCGAAATCCGGTAGGTCGGTTCTGCCGGCGCTAGGGTTCAAATCCCTACATCTCCGCCAAAAAATCTCGTTCTTCGGAACGAGATTTTTTTATCCATTGCGAAAGCAATGGCATATCATCACGCGCAGCGTGTATATCATCGCCGCAGGCGCATATCATCAGCCGTAGGCTGTATTTTCTTTCGCAATGATGATATACAAAACTTCGTTTTGATGATATGCAACGGTTTGCCGTTGATGATATACAATGCTTCGCATAGGGTTGAACTGTCGTGAATCACAAATCCGAATATCCGTACAGCACACAGTGAAGAAAAACTGTGTGCGAGTTATTTGATACTTGCTTTCTTAATATAAACAACTTGAAAAAACACCTAAGTTGTTGTATAATTTTCATATAGATTTGCTATGGTGGAATTTATGGCTGACACAAAAGAAAAAAGATATATAATTGATAACCCTGCTCTCATGGCTGAATGGGATTTTGAAAGTAACTTCGATTATTCTCCCTACGCTCTAACAGAGGGTTCTAAATATAAGGTGAATTGGCGGTGTTCTAATTGCTCTAGAATTTACTCAATGCGAATAAGTCATAGAGCCAACGGGCATAATTGTCCATACTGTGCAGGCAGACTGGCTACCGAACTTGATAATCTTCAAGTTGCAAATCCAACATTAGCTGAACAATGGCATCCAAGCAAAAATCTTCCATTAATGCCGACACAAGTAAAACCCAATAGTTCCAAAACGATTTGGTGGCAATGCAATAATGGACACGAATGGCAAGCAACCGTGGTTAACAGACATAATAAGAATAGCGGTTGCCCTTATTGTTCAGGACATAAGGCGACGCATGACTATAACCTTTGTGTAGAAAATCCCGAACTGGCGAGAGAATGGCATCCATCAAAAAACTTTCCAATTTCTCCTGTGGATGTCGTTCCAAACTCACATCTAGTAGTTTGGTGGATGTGCGAGAGAGGGCATGAATGGAAGGCAACAATAGATCATAGGAACAAAAACAGGGGCTGTCCTATGTGTGCCAAAGAATTGCACACATCTTTTCCTGAGCAAGCTATATATTTTTACATTAAGAAATTATTTCCAAACTCAATAAATTCATATAAAACATCAGATATATCTGAAATAGATATCTATATCCCCGATATAAAAGTTGGAATAGAATATAACGGATATTTTTGGCACAAAGGTAAAGCTGATTACGACAGCAGAAAAAGAGAGATTATCTTGTCAAGCGGTATTTCCTTGATTAGAGTTATTGAAGATAAATCGGTAGAATACATCGAACAAATTGAGAACGATATCTACTTCAATCCTATTGGGGATTATCGTTTTCTTGATGATGTTATAAAAATAGTATTAAACATTATCCATAGTACTGATTCTGCTGTTCTTGTGTCAACAACCAATGACAGATTCGAAATTTGGAATCAATATTTAATGTTAGAGAAAGAACGGAGTCTTGAAGCAATAAATCCATTATTGGCGAGTGAATGGAATTTTCAAAAAAATGGCAGCCTTATGCCATCAATGGTGTCTCCATTATCCGGAAAAAAAGTATGGTGGATATGTAAAAACAAACATGAATGGCAAGCATCTGTAAGCAATCGCACAAAAGGTCGTGGTTGCCCATATTGTGCCGGAAGATATGCCACAAAAACAAATAATTTTGCAGTAAGCAATTTGCCTATTTTAAGTGAGTGGCATCCTACCAAAAACAATGACTTATCACCCGAAAAGGTATTAACTATGTCATCTCAAGTAGTTTGGTGGAAATGCGAAAACGGGCACGAATGGCAAAGTTCATTACGGAACAGAGCTTCTAATCCACAATGTCCGTTTTGTAAGCAAGAAACAAATGAAAAGACATGGCAAGCAAGTTTAATTCATGAATGGAATTTTGAAAAAAACGAGGGCATATATCCTTATTCTCTCAGTCCACATTCGAACAAAATAGTGTGGTGGAAGTGCGAAGCAGAACATGAGTGGCAAGCAAGAATTAATAATAGAATGAACGGAGCAACCTGTCCTTTTTGTGCCAATATATCTCGTTCGCAAAAACATTCTTTATGTAAAGATGTTTCACTTGCTGTAAGTGCTCACCCGGAATTAATGTTGGAATGGAGTCCCCGAAACTCTATTGATCCTTACATTACCTCTGTGAATAGCCACAAAAAGGCATTGTGGATATGTGAGCATGGTCACGAGTGGTTTGCAGAAATAAAAAGTCGGTTTTTAGGAAGCAAATGTCCCTATTGTACTAATAAAAAAGTGTTAACGGGATATAATGACTTAGCAACAACTAACCCGGATTTGCTATTGGAGTGGAACTATTGCAAAAACACAGATATATCACCCGAACAAGTATCAAAAGGTAGCGGTACTCGTGTGTGGTGGAAGTGTAATAAATGCGGTCATGAATGGCAAACCAGTATTCTAAATCGAACAAGAGGGACGGACTGTCCCAAATGTTCCCGGAAAGCGAGAAAAAATGAACAGAGTATTAGATGAACTATCTATTTTGATAGCAAAAAAATTTCATTATAGTGCATTATTTTTATCGCTAGCATTAATTGACACTTGTGCCAAGATAGAATACCCCAAGATGAAACCTCAGAAGAAGCCATTTTATAACGATTATATGAAATGGATAGATAATTTTTACATTCCCATGTATGAACATACACCAAGCGATCCTATTATAACTGCAAATGATATGTATACTTTAAGATGTAAGATTTTACATGAGGGGACAATTTTTTTAAACAACAGCGATTGTACAAGAATAATATTAACGCAAGGGATGAGCCATAGGAATATAGCTACAATTAGTGATGGAAAAACTAAAATTGTCGAAAAGCAATTGAATGTTGATCGGTTTTTGGAAGAAATAATCGCTGCAATAACGGCTTGGGCAAGTAAAAAGGAAGAAAAACAATTGCTTTTAGATTTTAACATTATATCTGGTAAGTTCTCATCAACAGAATTAAACGGATCCCAAGTCTTTTCTAATTGTGACTAGGAAATTTGCTTTTATTTCCGATTTGGTACGAACAAACGCAGCTCAATGCACTAAGGACTTAAGGCATTGCAACTTGTAAGGCGTAGAGTTTGAAAAGCGCGCCAGTTTGAGGCATACCACCAAAACTGCAAAAATATCTTTTTTATAGTCTCTTGAAAAAATTCTCGTTCAAATGCATCGTACCCTTAAGGACAGTAACTTAAAGGTGCGAGCATTGTGAAGG
>JBJDYY010000096.1:0-4033 GCA_051867715.1 Candidatus Avispirillum sp. | reverse complement strand
CCCTTTGCACAAGGGAGGCGAAAGTATCCCGCCGCATTTGCGGCTGTGGGGCAAATTTGCAAATGCCGGAAGTATCGGTGGCTTCTAACCCGCCGCAGGCAGCGGCTTTCAGCCTCAAGCATGCCACCGGCTTCGCCGGTGGTTTTGATTTCTTTCGGGATATTGCGGGATATATTACTGCGGTATGGTATTGTTAGCATCAAGCTCCATCTGGCGCATCAGCTTTTCGTTAAATTCCTTTGCGGTGTTATAGCCCATACGCTTCTGACGGTTGTTCATGGCGGCTATTTCAAGAATAACCGCAAGATTTCGTCCGGGCTTTACGGGAACGGTCAGGGTGGGGATCTTTATGCCCAGTATTTCAACATATTCCTCGTCCATTCCCAGCCGCTCGTACAGCTTGCCCTTTTCCCAAGGCTCAAACTGCACCACAAGGTCGACTTTTTCCGTTTCCTTAATGGCTCCCATACCGAACAGACGGCGCACATCCACGATTCCTATGCCGCGCAGCTCAATATAGTGGCGTATAAGGGCGGGGGAAGTGCCGACTATGGTTTTTGCCGACACGCGCCGAAGCTCAACGGCGTCATCTGCGATAAAGCGGTGTCCGCGCTTTATAAGCTCAATGGCGGTCTCGCTTTTTCCCACTCCGGAGTCGCCTATAATAAGTATACCTTCGCCGTACACCTCCACAAGCACGCCGTGCCGTGTGATGGTGGGGGCAAGCTTCAGATTCAGAAATGCAATAAGCGCCGCCATGAATTCGCTGGTATTCACATCGGTGCAGAGCAGGGGGATTTCAAACTCCTTTGCCGCCTCTATAACTATATCGTCCACGGGGTTTTTATGTGTGTAGACAAGGGCGGGAGGCTTTTTTGACAGCAGAGCTCTTATGCGCTCTCTGCGCTCCTGCTCGCCGAGCTCCTTAAGATAGGCGTGCTCCGTTATACCCACTATCTGTATGCGGTCTGCTTCAAAACAGTCGAAAAATCCTGTCAGCGGCAGAGCGGGTCTGTTTATCTCACTTCTTGTTATGGGTATGTTATCCGGGTCGCAGGGGGAATACAGCACTTTAAGCTGAAGTTCCCGTATTACCGCGCCCAGCGCTACGGTCGGTTTCGGCATTTTCTCTGTCCTTTCCGTAATTCGTTATTTTTATTGTAGCACAACACATGCGGGAATTCAACCGTTTTACATAAAGTGCGGCAGTAAAGTTTACAATTCCGTTTACATATAGGCAAATATATATTAACAATTTGTTAATATATATTTGGTATCCTTTAGATGATAACAGATGATAAAAGAAGAATTATTTTTGCTTTTTTCCGGAGGATTTTACCGTGACTGTTTTTTTCAAAAAGCTTTTAAGAAAAGCGGCGGCGCCGCTTTGCATAATTATGGCTGCTGTGCTGTGCATTTCCTGCGTGGGCTGCTCCGGCGCGTCCGGTGATGACAGCCGCACCCTTATGACCGCCGGCGGTTATGAGGTGTCTTACGATGTGGTCAGATATGTGGTTATGAACCTGAAAAAGGACGGTATCACCGAGGAAGGAGAGCTTCGGGAGCGCACTTTAGGGGCGATCCGGGACATATATGCTGTTTTTGCGCTCGGCTCCGATTACGGTATGGAGTTTGACGACGAATATATTGCCTCCCTTGCTTCTCAGGCAAAAGACAGCGATGTGGAGGAAATGGGCGGCAAAAAAGCGTTTAAGGAATTGCTTAAGGAAAACTATATGACCGACAGCGTATATATGCTTATGGCAAAAAAGGACGCGCTTCGGGACGAGATTATGAGGTCTATGATAAGCGTGGGTGATATTGAGACCGATGAGGAAAAGCTGAGAGAAATAATCGAAAGTGATGAGTTTATAAGGGTAAAGCAGATACTTATTACCTCCGAGAGCGCTGCAACTACCGATGACGGCGTATATATCGTAAACGGCAAGACCCATACCGAGGAGGAGGCGAAAGCTCTTGCCGCCGAGGCGCAGGAAAAAGCCGCCGCCGGGGAGGATTTCGACGCCCTTGTGGCGGAGTACGGACAGTCCTTTTATATGTTCGGAAACACGGACGGCTACTATATATGCCGCGGTATGTGGGACAGCGTTAACGAAAATGCCGCCTTTGCTCTCAATGTGGGCGAGGTCAGCGAAGTAATAGAAAGCGACGTGGGCTACAGCGTTTTCAAAAGATACGAAAAAAGCGGCGATTATATCGACTCCCATTTCGACGAGATATGCACCAACTGGTACAACGCCTGCTATGTAACCGCTCTTGAGGAAAAGGCGGCGTTTACGGATATTGAGACCGGCGAGGAGTTCGACGGCATGTCCCTTGCGGATATGGAGTAGATACCATAGCTTGAAAGTGTGGGACGCGGCTTTTGCCGCTGTACTGAAAATCACCTGAATCCCCCACGGGGAAGAACGGAGCGGGAATTGAAGCATTATAAGTCATATACGGCGAAAAAATTCAAGCTGCCCAGGCGCATTATATTTTTCACGGTCATTGCCGTGCTGATTTTCGCGGCGGCGGTCATTACGGGAAATATACTGAAGCGCAAGGTGGATAATAACGATATTGATACCACTCCCGTAACCGAGCCTGTTTCTGACACCTCGAAGCAGGATGGCGGCGAGGGAGAGAAAAGCGTTGACCATGACGCGTCTCTCGCCGGGGTCAACGCCGCATATCTGGAACTTTCCGCAGCAAAGGACGCGGAGGGTGCGCGGCAGGCTGTGAAAAGAGCGTACGACGGCGGCTATAACGCCGTGCTGTTTGCAGTTTACGGCGAGGATATGATGCTGAAATACGCGTCTCCCGCCGCTCAAAGCGCCTCCGGTATTACGGCTTCCGACACGCTGGTGCCTTATACGGTGCTGCAGGAGGCGGTCAGTGCCGCCGGCTCATACGGGATGACATGCGTTGCAGCAGTTAACAGAGACGGGAAAATGCTGTCCGAGGTCTCCGCGGAGCTTGCGGACGCGGGCTTTGACGAAATACTTGTCCGAGGCTTTGAAGAGCTTGAAACACTCAGCGCAGACAGCGTTTCCGAAATAAGCAAATGTATTACGGATGTGAGAAAAGGGTCTGTGCGCGTGGGGGTGAGCCTGTCTGCTGACATTTATCTTGCGGCACAGAATTCACCCTATATAGAGAAGCTTTATTTAAGGGCGGAATATCTTGCCATAGATATGACAGGCTTCGGAGCGGAGGCCGCCGCAGAAACGGCTGAAAAGCTTCAGGGAAGCTTTTCGGCGTATATGCTGCGCCCCGTGCTTGACGGAAGCAACGCGGAGGCAGCGGCGGCTGTCAAGGCTGCGCTCAGCGAAAACGGAGTAAACTCTGCCGCCTATATTTCAGCTCCGCCCGTAAGCGACGGCGGGGATGACTCGGACGGCGGAGACAACGGGGACACCTGAACAGACCGAAATAACGGCAAGCAAGGCGCAAGCGTTTGTTTGGTACTGCTAAATCCGGCGGAAAGGAGACAGGAGACAGCGTATGGTATATGACATTATAAGTGAATTCTACGGAGAGACGCCTACCGTGCTGTGTACGGGAGACGCCTGTGTCGTCTGCGCAAATCCCGCCGCCTCTGCCAAACTTCGCCATATTGCGGAGGGTGAGCGGCTGTTTGACCATATGCGCGCCCTTGATATTCTGAAATACCGCGCTTATGCGGATTCCGCGGAGCAGACGGAGCCTCTTGTGTTTGAAATAAGCGGTTATTACGGTTACACCCGTGCCTGCGTGGTTTTTGACCGCATTATGGGCAGACGCTTTGCCGCTGTCAGACTTTTCAGAAGCGGTGAGACTGCAGTGCCGCCGCAAAAACTGCGCTCCGATTCCGCCGCTTCCGCCAGCAGCCGTGATGTAAGCGCCTTTCTGTCGGTTCTTGCGGGACTGCCCGTATCTATGTTTGACGGCGATGACAGGGTGGGGCTTTTCGATCTTCGTGAAGCTACCGAAAAAGGTATCAATGATATTATCAGCCAAAGCCGCAATATTGACTGCTCAGTTGATATTG